>NZ_AJXL01000114.1 GCF_000264055.1 Flavobacterium sp. ACAM 123
ACTAACTAATGCTTTTTTTATAGCATAAATAATAAGTTCTGCGCTATTTTTGCAATTGGTTTTAGAAAGTAGGTTTGCGCGGTGGCTATCAATAGTTCGCTGACTCAAAAAAAGTTGCTCAGCTATTTTTAAAGTAGATTTTCCTTTGCAAATTAATTCAAGCACTTCCCTTTCGCGTTTACTTAATTTAAAATCAATAGCTGTATTGAAGTCTTGAATTGTAGATTCTCGATGATCATGCAATCGAATCATATTTCCCACAATACTTGGAACTCCTTTATAGTTAATAGCAGTTCCAACTAATTTTACTTTCATTTTACTGCCATTTTCATGGAATGCTAAAAAATTTATTGTGATAGAATTCGATGTGTCTTTTAAACATCGATCTATTTCATTCAAAACTTGTACTTGATTTGATGTGTTTTCTCCAATCAGGTTTTTAAGAGTCATACTCGAAAAGACTTCTTCAGTATATCCAAAAATGGACAAAATGGTTTTGTTATAATATAGAAAACTACCATTTTGATAAAGAAACATTCCTAAATTAGGATGCTTTATTAGTGCATAAAATTTTTCGTCATGATATTGTTTAATTTTATTTTGTTTGTCAAGGCGCGTTTTTATGACTTTTAGTAGTTCAAACAAGTCAAAAGGTTTCATGATATAATCATCGGCGCCTAATTGCATTCCTGTTCTTACATCTTCGTTTTCTGTTTTAGCTGATAAAAAGACCAATGGAATTGTAGAGGTAGTTTTAATCTGTTGAATTGTTTTGTAAAAATCATATCCATTCATATTCGGCATGGATATATCACAAAGAATTAGATCCGGTAGATGTTGCAAGGTTTGATGTACGCCTTCCAGACCATCTTTAGCACTAAAGACTTCAAAGCCTTCACCTATCAAAAATTCAGTTGTATTTTCCCTTAACATGCGATTGTCTTCAATTAAAAGAATTTTTTTCATAATGTAGGATCTTTAAAAGGCAATATGATAGTAATTTTAGTTCCTTTATTGATGATTGATTCAATATGTATATGTCCATTATGGAGGTTTACAAATCTTTTTACGATGGACATTCCAAAGCCAGTACCTTTCATGTTGCCAATATTTGAGGCACGATAAAAGGGTTCAAATAAATATTTAATTTCGTCCTTTGGAATCCCTATTCCATGATCTTCAATTATTATTTTTATTTCAGTATTATTTATTTGGTCAAGATTAATATTTATTTTTTGACTTTCAGCGCTGTATTTAATTGCGTTTGAAATAAGATTATTTAAAATATGACGAATCATAATTGGATCTAAAAAAAAACTTTCAATACTAAAATTATTATTTACAACTACATGATGCGCAGTGCCAGATATGGCTAAATTCTCGTCAATAATTTCATTTATTAAAGGAAGTAATGCAATATAAGTAGGCCTGAAAAAAGATTTACTATTTTGTGCAGCATCAATTAAAGATACATCGTCAAGTAACGATTTTGTTTGATGAACTGCATCAAATATTTGTTTATACATTTTTTCTTTTTTTTCCTTATCCCAGGAGTTATGATAGATTTGTAACAGCTGAACGCTAGATAGTATTCCTGCCAGTGGAGTCCGAAATTCATGGGAAACTGTGGATATAAATTGTGATTTCAAAGCATTTAGTTCTTTTAATTGATTGTTTAATTGAGTCAATCTTTCTTCTTCAATTTTTCGCTGTGTTATATTATGGATCGTGGATATTAAATAAGGATGTCCTTCAATGTGTAATGGACTAGTGTAAATTTCAATATCACAAATTTTTCCTGAAGCTAACTTGTGAGTAAAATGAAAATAAGATTGTCCCGGTAATCCAAATTTCCCTAATTCTTCAATTATTTGCTCTGCAGGAAAGGTGCTAATATCGGATAAATTCATAGATTTAAATTGTTCTAATGAATGTCCATAAAATTTAGCAGCGGCAGAATTTGCGTCAATAATTGCACCATTAATAGGATCAATAAGCAACTGCACCGCTTGGTTTTTTTCGAACATCGCATAATAAAATTGGCGACTCAATTTCAGCGCTTCTTCTGTCTTTTTTCTATCAGAAATATCAATAATTATACACAGAATAAATTTTTTATAACCTGCGATATAGATATTATTAACAAATTCAACATCTAGTAATATACGTGTTTTAGTTTCTAAAGGCCTATTTTCAAACCTACTGTAATCATTTTTTTGTAATTCAATAAAATTTTCTTTCGAAGTTGCAATATTCTTAAATGCAGTAATCTTCCAAAATATTTTCCCAACTAATTCTTCATAATTAAAACCAATCATTTTACTTAAGGATGGGCTAGCATCGGTTATTTGCCCGTTTTCCGCATCTACTATTAATATACCGTTTTTTAAGGATTTAAAAATACTGTCGGAATGTATTTTAGCATTGATCGATTTTTTTTCAATTAACTTTTTATCAGTAATATCTTGAATAAGTCCAAACAAAAAAGTATCTTTTGTTTTTTTAGAGGGTATAAAATCTCCTTTACTATTTACCCATCGGACTTCACCATCTGATTTTCGAATAATTTTATATTCTATTTCCCAAGCTGTTTTGTCACTTATTTTTTCTAATACATACAATTTAATTTCTCTTTTATAGTCTGGATGGATTTGAGAAAACCAAGAATCAAAATCCAAAGTACTATCTTGTTTTATTCCGAAAATATTTTTTAAAACACTAGAAATAATCCAAGTACCAGTTGTAATGTTGACGTAATAAGAACCAATATTTCCTAATCTTTGCATTTCTTCAAAGAAAAAATTACTTTCATTTAATTGATTCTTTAAGTTTACTTTTTGTAGAAATATTTTTTACGCTTAGTATGTAATTATTTTCTTTTTCTAAAAAAAGAACTACTTATGTGAATGGTATAAGGATATTTTTTTTTTGAAATCAATCTAATTTTGCAAGTTTGTCTAATTTTTGTTTCTTTAGACTTTAATAAAAAGCTTTCAAAATAGGAAAGAGATTCACTTACAACATTTAGACTGAAATGAGAATTAATTAATTCAGCGGTAGTTTGTTCTAGCATTTTTGCACCAATAATATTAATCTGTACTATTTTCCCTTTAGTATTTAGAACGATATAACCGAGAGAAGAAAAATCGTAAAATAAGTTTGATGTCTTAGATGCTTCTTCAGCTTTATTTTTTGAAAGCTGTAGTCTGGTATTTAGTCGCACAAGCTCTGAATTTTGACAGCGTAGTTCGTCAATTAAACTTTTAAGGTCTGCTTCTGTCATAGCTTTTGTATTTAGTAACTTCTATTTTTATTCCGTTTTTTTAGTATTGTGATTTTTTGTAAAATTTGACTTGTTAGACAGCCCTCTGGGGCTATCACGATTTTAAAAGAATCCTTTTTTTATTGCACTATCTGACTGACATTGACTCTTTTCTATTCATTTAAGAGGTTATTTCAATGATAGTTATAAGTTTATTTAGTTTTTTGTAATTAGGATAATGTTGCCTATTTATTCATTTTTTAACCTGTCTAAAAAAGTAGTTTCTATCGTTGCACTTTTTAGAACAAAAATTATTTATAATTTACTAATGTACTTTTTTGTAAGATAAATTATAGATTATGTTTTTAAGTATTTTGGTCATAGTTTTAAATTATGTCAAGTAAAAAAAATACCTTCGTAAGGGTTATGTTTACCATAATAGTAGTTTTTTGAGTTTGTAAATTAAATTAATTATGACAAGAATTAAAAAAGTAAGTAGATCAATTAAGTAAGATTATTGATAATTGATGGATTGGTGATGTTAGTGATTTTGATTATTATTCACGTTGCAATTTTACCCAACATAATTCAGTATCAACTTTAATTGTGGCTAAGAATAAATTTTTTTTGCTAATTGTATTAAAAGAAGCATAATCTTAAAAATTTTAACAGTTGATTTTCTTAGAAAGTCTAGTGGAGAGTGACACTTTTTCTTGAGTGGTTTATAAAAATGATGTATTGACATACCAATCTATAAAGCGAAGGTGATCGTTTTTAGATCGTTTAAAAGGTCTTGTAAAAGAGAAGTTTACCAATTTAATCATTATTTCCTTATGCGTAACATTAAAATACTTCTGTTGTCCGATGATTTAATTTTTAAATCACATATTCATGAATTGCTTGTTTTTGAAAATTATGCTGTTAAATCAGTAGCTAATGGACAAGAAGGATTGGATTTATTGGATAATTGGACTCCTGATTTAATTCTATGTGATATGATAATGCCTGTAATGGACGGCATAGCGTTTCATGAATTAGTGAAACAAATCAAGTATTTGGCCGGAATTCCCTTTGTATTTTTAACTGAAAAAAGAGGAGGCTATCTTATGAGACAGTGCTTACTTAAGGGTGCGGATGATCTTATATATAAGTCTTTTAAAAGTGATAAATTACTAGCAGTTATAGAAAGTAAGTTGCAAAGGTTTAAAAAAATAAAAGATTCCTTTTCTAATATATATATAGGGGATAATAGCTATTTATTGCATGAAGTTAATACACCACTTAATGGAATATTAGGAGGTATTAATATCTTAAATAGTTATGAAGATGATTTTACAAGAAGTGAAGTTATGAAATTTCGGGAGACTATTAAGATATCTGGTGATCGCCTAAATAGGACAATGCATAATTTATTTTTATATCAAAATTTCATCAACAATAAATTACGTTTTGCTGTCAATAATTCTACTGCTATTAAGGACAGTTTTTCTAAGTTAAAGGAAAAAATTTGTAGAGTCCACGAAGATGCTGAAGAAAGAATTATTTTTGATATCGAAGAATCAAATCTTAAAATTAGTTCAAAATATTTAGATTTTATTCTTTATGAGCTGATCGATAATGCTTTAAAGTTTTCTGGTAATGAAGTTATAACTATTGTGGGAAAGTATTTCAATGGAAGTTATTTTAATTTAAAAATAAAAGATAGTGGAATAGGGTTTAGTCAGGAAGAGTTGCAAAGTATAAATGCGGGAGTACAATTTAATCGGGAAAAAAGAGAACAGCAAGGTTTGGGTTTAGGCCTTTTTCTTAGCAAGAAAATACTTAAAAAAGAAAGGGGTATTTTTACCATTATTTCAAAAGAAGAGGTGGGTACAGAAATTTCATTGTTTTTTCCGTTGCATAGTGAAGTAATTTAAGTTTGTTTTAGGAAGATTGCGTTTTTTTCTTCAATCCATAGTTCGTAGAAATTCTCGATTTTTTACAAAAAAAATACAAAGCTCAAATTTACTGCTAGAGTAGTATAAATTTGAGTTTTGTATTTAAAAGCAAGTTAAAAGCAAGATTTAGAAAAGTATGTTTTTGTCTTTGATTATCCAATTATTTTAAAAAGTTTCTAAAATTATTTCCGTATAGTGCCTTCATCAATCTATCTAAATTAAGATTGTTTCTTTTTTTTTGTATTTTTAATAGCATTTGATAAAACGGTCTTAAATTTTTTGGATTTAATTTAGTACTAACATTAATTTCTTTTTTACAAAATAATCTTTTCATTGTAGTTAATTTTGAAGTACTTATGGATTCAATTTATTTTACAATTTTCTTATTTATTACAATTGCAAAAGATTCTGATTTTACTAGAAATAAAATCTATTATTATGGTTCGTCTTATTCTCTTTATTCCACGGTAACTGACTTTGCTAAATTTCGAGGTTGGTCTACATTGCAATCTCGCATCACAGCAATATGATATGATAGTAACTGCAGTGGTATTGTTGTCAATAAGGGAGAAAAAGCATCTAAAGTTTCGGGGATTTCAATATAGTGATCTGCTAGTTCTTTTACTTGTGTATCGCCTTTGGTAACAATTGCAATAATTTTACCGCTTCGCGACTTAATCTCTTGAATATTACTCACCACTTTATCATAGTGCGCTTGTTTAGGAGCGATAACAACAACTGGCATTTTTTCATCAATTAGAGCAATTGGACCGTGTTTCATTTCGGCTGCTGGATATCCTTCTGCGTGGATATATGATATTTCTTTTAATTTTAGAGCTCCTTCTAAGGCAACAGGAAAGTTATATCCTCTTCCAAGATATAAGCAATTAGGAACATCTTTATAAATGGCTGCAATTTCTTTAGCAATTACCTCTGTCAAGGCTAATGTTTCTTGTACTTTTTCTGGAATCAATTGTAATTCTTGTAAATTTTTTTGAAAGTCAGTAGCAGACATTGTTCCTTTTGCTTGAGCCAAGCGAAGGGCAATCATTGTTAAAACCGTTATTTGTGTTGTAAATGCTTTGGTAGAGGCTACTCCAATTTCTGGTCCAGCGTGTGTATAGGCGCCCGCGTGCGTTTCTCTTGAAATCGATGATCCAACAACATTACAAACGCCAAATACAAACGCACCATTTTCTTTCGCTAATTTTATGGCAGCTAGAGTATCTGCAGTTTCACCTGATTGAGAAATGGCAATGATTACATCTTTATTAGTTATAATTGGATTTCTGTATCTAAATTCGGAGGCATATTCGACTTCAACTGGAATTCTAGCATATTCTTCGATGATGTATTCGGCGACTAAACCGGCATGCCATGAAGTGCCACAAGCAATAATTATAATTCGCTCGGCATATAGAAATTTATCCAGATTATCTTCAATTCCAGCCATTTGGATCATGCCTTTGTCAGCATGAAGACGGCCTCGATAGGTGTCTTTGATTACGTTTGCTTGTTCATATATCTCTTTAAGCATAAAGTGATCAAATCCTCCTTTTTCTATTTGTTCTAAATTCATTTTTAATTCCTGGACGTATGGAGCTACGAGTGAATCGTCTTTTATTTTTCTTATTTTTAGAGGCTTATGCAGCCGTACAATAGCCATTTCTTCATCCTCTAAATAGATTGCATTTGAAGTGTATTCAAGAAAGGGTGAAGCATCAGAAGCTATAAAAAACTCTCCTTCACCCACGCCAATAGCAAGGGGACTTCCTAGTCGAGCTACGATAATTTCATTTGGTTTTTTACTGTCAAATACACAAATGGCATAAGCGCCTACCACTTGATTTAGTGCCACTTGAACCGCCTTACCTAATTTTAATTTATATTTTTTCTGGACGTCTTCAATTATATTAATTAAAACTTCGGAATCCGTATCTGATGAAAAGGTGTACCCTCTGTTGATTAATTCTTCTTTTAACGGGCCATAATTTTCGATAATTCCATTGTGAATAATCGATAATTCTCCTGAATTGGATAGGTGCGGATGGGAATTTGCATCGTTTGGAATTCCGTGTGTCGCCCAGCGGGTATGGCCCATACCTATAGTTCCATTAGTAGTTATTTCGTTTGAAGATTTTTCTTCTAAATCAATTACTTTCCCTTTCGTTTTAGAAACTTTTAAGTTCTTACCGTCATAAAGTAGTATTCCTGCACTATCGTAACCGCGGTATTCTAAGCGTTTTAAACCTTTTATAACAATAGGATAGGCCTCTCTATATCCAATATATCCAACAATTCCACACATATTTTTTCTTTTTATTAATTAAAATTCTCTTTTTGGTAGCGTTTTAAACGCTTTGTAAACAAGATTACTATCCGAGTGAAGAATAACCCATGCGGTAACTAGTATTATTTTAAAGTCTACTGCTAGGCTTTGATGGTTTTGGTACCATATTTCTAGATCACCTTTAAAAGGATATATTTTTTTAGAGTAAAAATCCCAGGTATCTTCCCCTTTGTTTTTAACTTGGGTAATCAAATCTTCTTCATCTCTAAAAACAATAGAGCCGATACCAGTTAGACCTGGTTTGACATCGTAGATCACATGCTGGACTATTGGCGAGTAAGCTTTAAAACTTACCTCCATTAAAGGGCGTGGCCCAACGAAACTCATGTCACCTAATAAAATATTAAATAATTGTGGCAATTCATTAATCTTACTTTTTCGTAAAAAGGCACCCATAGGTGTAATTCTGGGATCTTTTTTGGTGGTTAACACTCCTCCTGACATATTTGGACTATCGAGAAGCATCGTCGCAAATTTAAGAATAGAGAATTTTTTGTTTTTAAATCCTACTCGCTCTTGCTTGTAAAAAATATATCCTTCTCCTGTTAGTTTTAGACCAATAATTATTGGAATTAATAATGGAGATAAAATGAGTAAAAGGATAGCTGATAGGAGAATGTCACAAAATCTTTTAAATAGTAAGTACATGGGTTTACATTTTTTGGTCCAAACTTTTACCTGTTTCTATATGTTGAAAATCGGGAAGGTGTTTTTGTAAGCTATTTACAATATCTTGCTTATTATAATTTCCAGAATTCAGGAGTTGTTGTAAATCGCTCACGCAAATTTCAATTTCGAGAATAGGAAGTTTTCGCGCATTTTTAATTACGCCTAAACTTTCAAACTGCTGCAAATCGACCTCATCTGTATCCGTATAAAATTCTTCATAAAGTTTTTCGCCAGAAGTATCTGATGTAAAAAAGTAGACGGGATAAGGCATAGATTCACTCCTAGTGAGAACTTTTTCCCTTGCCTCTTGATCAGAGTTACACAAAATAATTTCCCGCTTTGAAGCTTTAAAGAAATCTTCTGTTACTGTTTTAAAATAGACCTGTTCTTCTTGGTCTAGTTTTGGAAAAAATATTTCACCGCTTTTGCCTAACATACAGGCAAGCATACAAATTTGTCCACTTTCTTCGGGAGATACAAAAAATCGCTTGACATCGGCAGGGCAGGAGATGGGTTGGTTTTTAAATAAGCGTTCGATATAGCCAGCTAATAACGATCCGTTAGAAAAAGCAACATTAGCGAAACGAGCCGTTGTAATTTGTATATCAGAGCTGTAAGACATTATTACTTCCTCCATCAATTTTTTGGAAGCCCCCATTACGTTTACGGGGTTAGCTGCTTTATCTGTTGATACACAAAAGAAATGTTCGGGTTTGTGTTTTAGTAATAAATCTAAAAAGGATTTTGCTCTAAAGACATTATTTTCAATCATTGCTTCAATAGAAAACTGGTCTTTTTCACTTCGCACATGTTTGTGAGCAGCAAAATTGGCTACAATATGGAAGGGACCATGAGCTAAGAACATCTTTTCAAAAACTGGATCGCCAAAACTCATCGGATAGGTAATGTATTCTTCAGGAACATATTGATTTGGCGCACTTCGTAAATCTCTTGTAAGTTCTGTCAACCCATTTTCATTGGTATCGACAACAACAAGTTTTGCGGGTTTAAACACCAAAATGGCCTTGATATATGATGAACCAATGGTTCCTGCACCACCAATTACTAGAACATTTTTCCCATAAATTTTCTCCGATAACTGTTTTTTGTATTTTTTAATATCTGGAGCAAATAAACTTGTGGGTCTTTTTGTAATGTGTTCTTTGATAAATTCTGGAATATCTATTATGTTCATATTTTGCTATTTAAAGTGCTTTGTAAAATTCTTTTATTGTTTTTACTACGGTTTCCATTTCTGTGGTTGTAATTCCTGCCGAACTGGGGATGCTGATGGCCGAGTTGTAAACTTTATCGGAATGATTTTCATTAGAAACGTAAATTTCGTTTTTGAACATGTCTAACTGATTCATAGGAACCCAAAAAGGTCTTGATTGCACACCGTTTTCGTTTAGGTACTCTAACAGGTCTCGCATGTATTTTGTTTTAAAAGTAAACAACCAGCAATTGGCATCTACATCAGATGATACAGATTGAAATTCAATGTCTCCAATTCCAGTAAGTTCAGCACGATAAAAGCGATCCATTTTCCTTTTATTTTCTAAAAGTGTTGGAAATTCTTCCATTTGAGCAACACCAACAGCCGCTAAAACATTCACTAATCTGTAGTTATAGCCTATTTCATCGTGAAGGTATTCCATAGAAGAGGTTTTGGCTTGTGTGGTCAAATGTTTTGCTTTTTTGGCTAATGCTTCGTTGTTAGTCACAATAACGCCACCGCCACCGGTAGAAATAATTTTGTTCCCATTGAAACTAAAAACGCCAAACTTCCCAAAACTACCGGCATGCTTCCCTTTGTATAGGGTTCCAAGTGCCTCCGTACTATCTTCAAGAATATCAAGATGAAAGGAGGAAGCTATATCTTGCAGACGGTCCATATCACCAATGTTTCCTAAAACATGAACAGGCATAATTGCTTTAATACGTTTGTTAGTAGATTTATGAAATGAATACAATATATCGTCTACTTCTTTCTCAATTGTATTGTCTCTTAAATAAGCATCTAGAAGATCTAAATCCATTTGCCAATTTTTAGGATCTACATCAATTAAGATAGGAGAAGCTCCTGTGTATTTGATAGCGTTTAAGGTGGCAATAAAAGTAATATTGGGGGCAATAACGTGGTCGTTAGCTGTTACTCCAGAAAGAATTTGAGCGATATGCAAACCGACGGTGCCATTCATGCAAGCTATTCCATATTTGGCTCCAGCATAATCTGCTACTTGTTGTTCAAATTGATTAACGTAGGAACCGGCAGAAGAAATCCAGCCAGTGTCCAGACAATCTTTGACGTACTTCCACTCGTTTCCATTTAGGAAAGGCACTGATAATGGTATCATAATATTTGTATTAGAAATTAGAAATTATATGTTTTGGTAAACAAAAAATATTTAAAACAAAATATTTTTTTTAAGTAAGTGATATTTCTAAATGATAGGGTGAAATGAGGGAAATTAATTTTCCAACATTTTATTTCTTAAAAAACGACCTCCTTTTAATTCTATATATTTATAGGTATAAGCTGAATAAAAAATTATGAATAATAGCGATGCAATTAACACATAAATTTCAGTTGAGTCATTTTGTGGAATTTTTTAATATGCTAAATGAAATTCTAGGTATTAATAAAATTAATAAAGCGTGATTTAAATATACAGAGTATGAAACTTGACCTAAAAATTTTAATGGTTTAATATCTAAAAACTTGCTTAAGTAACCATTTGTTTTAAGTAAAATAACAATTGATAGAGAAAAAATGTAGGTATAGTAATTAAGCCAAACATTTGATGATTTACAGTTTTATACGAGTTAATTTGATAAA
>NZ_AJXL01000115.1 GCF_000264055.1 Flavobacterium sp. ACAM 123
AAAGAGGCTTTTCGAAAGTAATTTTCGAAAAGCCTCTTTTTATTAGCGATATTTTTAGCTACAAATTGTACAAATTTCTATTGATAGAATTAATTGATGAAAATTCGTAAAATTTGTGTTTCGATTCTGAGTACTAAAAACTAAAACTAGTCTCTTTTAGGACTGTTTTTCTTTTCTCTTTTTTCGTCTTTCTTTTCTTTTGCCGTTTTAAGAGGCTCTTTTTTGGCGGTTTTCTTCGCGTCTTGACTTTTTGCCATGTTTATCAGTATTTGGATTTTCAGTTTCGATGTGGGTAAATGTATGTATTATTTTGCTTTATTCTAAATATTACTTTAAAAAAATAGATCTCTAATAACTACAGTGACTGGGGATATTGAGCTTTTGTAGCAACGATTGACGCATCCAGATTACGCAGTTTATATTACTTTTTCTTCAAAATTTTATATTCTTCATAGCAGCCGCTAATAGCATCCATGATTTGAAGGTCATTTGCGGTTTGAATAAAAGAGTCAGAGTAATTACAGCGTTGCAATATTTCAGGTATTTCTTTTTTATCGATACCTAGAAGTACGGCAAGAGTTTCTCTGTCAAACTTAGATTCTAGCAGGTTACGCACGGTATCGTCTTTCTTCATTTCCTTGAGTTTCTTTAGCTCATTTGGGTTTTTACCAAAGAAGTTATAGAGCAGATCTGTAGGGTTGAAAATGGATCCAAGAACGCGTCCAAACGCATTTGGGGAATACTCACCTGCTTCATAGCCGTGGGTTAATCCAGAAATACTATAGCGGTAATTTTCGCTTGTGGGAATTGTTTTTGAATCAACCTCTAGGTATCCTGTTAAGTTAAAAGGCCTGATGACAATTTCTTCAAGGGCAATGGCTCGCTCCGTTAGAAAAATTTTAGCGACTTTATTTTTTATCCAGTCATTCGTCACCTTAACGCGTAATGATTGAAATCCTAAAAGGGAAATGTGCAGGGTGTCGGTTGGTTGTACATCAATTTCAAAATAACCGTTAGCATCTGTTCGTGCTCCTCTAACCTTGTTGATATTAATGATGTTTGCATTAATTAACACTGACTTTGTGTTATCGTTATAAATAAAACCGGATACTTTTTGGGAAGGGACTATGTCTTGAGCGGAAGCGCTTATGGATAGGGCTAAAAAAAAGAGAACTATTAAATATTTCATAAACTGATTTAAAACTTTAAAAGTAGTAAAACAGGATTGAATATTTTATAGTTCTCTTATATAATTACAAGAAAATTAACAGTAAATGTTAGTCTCTTCTTGGTCTTCTTGGTCTAGATGAGTCACCAAAACTTTCAGAACGTCTTGGAGCTCTGTCTGAAGAACCTTCACTTCTTGGAGCTGAACTTCTTCCACCAAATCCACCTTCTCTTGGAGCAGAGCTTCTTCCGCCAAAGCCACCTTCTCTTGGACTTGAGTTTCTGTCGCTTCTACCGCCGCCTGAACCTTCTCTTCTTGGTGCAAAACTACCTTCTCTTCTTGGAGCAGAACTTCTTCCGCCACCAAAACCGCCACCACCAGAATTTCTTCCGTTGTGATCACGTCTTCCGCCACCATCATTTTTAGAAATTTCAACATTGATACGACGTCCTTCTAATTGTACGTTGTTCAATACTTCCATAACTTTATCTGTGTGCTCGGGGTCTGTGTTAAAGAAAGAGAAACCTTCTTTTACGTCTACTTTGAAAACGTCATCACGACCTAAGTCTAATGTTTCTTTCAAGTAGTCTTTCAATGACATCCAATCGAAGTTATCTCTTGAACCGATGTTCACAAAATATCTTGTTGCACCACCATTATTATTTTCTCTTGGAGCACCGTCTCTGTCATCACGTCGTTCAGAACCTGAAGATTGATTAGAGATATCTCTAGTTTTTTTATAATAGTTGATGAAACGGTTGAATTCAACTGAGACCATTTTCTTGATCAGCTCTTCTTTCGATAAGTCTTCAAGTACGTTATTAATTGCAGGAAGGTAGTTGTCAATTTCATGATCAACCTCTACATCTTTAATTTTATTCGCTAAGTGCAATAATTGTGTTTCGCAGATTTCAATTCCGGAAGGAACTGTTTTTTCTTCGAATTTTTGCTTGATGATTCTTTCAATAGAAGAAATCTTACGCAATTCACTTTTAGTTACAATTACAATAGAAGTACCTAATTTACCAGCACGACCAGTACGCCCTGAACGGTGCGTATACGTTTCTATTTCGTCAGGTAGTTGATAGTTCACTACGTGAGTAATGTTGTCAACATCAATTCCACGTGCCGCAACATCAGTAGCTACAAGCATTTGGATTTGTCTTCCTCTAAAAGATTTCATTACACCATCACGTTGCGCTTGAGATAAATCTCCGTGCAATGCGGCAGCGCTGTAGCCGTCTTCTACTAATTTCTCAGCGACAGCTTGCGTATCTCTTTTGGTACGGCAAAAAATCACTGAAAATATATCTGGATTAGCATCGGCTAAACGCTTCAAAGCTTCGTAACGATCACGTGCGTTTACTAGGTAAAACTCATGTGAAACTGTTGCAGAACCTGAATTCTTTGCTCCTACTGTGATTTCAATAGGATCTTTCATGAATTGTTTTCCAATTCTAGCTACTTCTGCAGGCATGGTAGCCGAGAATAACCATGTATTTTTTTCGTCTGGCGTAGTGGATAGGATATTTACGATATCTTCGTAGAAACCCATATTCAACATTTCGTCAGCTTCATCTAGAATACAAAAATCAATTTGAGAGATGTTTACTAATCCTCTATTGATCATGTCTTGCATTCTTCCTGGAGTCGCCACAATGATTTGTGCGCCTCTCTTAATTTCTCTTGCTTGATCTGTTATGCTAGCTCCTCCGTAAATTGCTACCACATTAATACCTTTTTCGTATTTAGAGTAGTTTTTAATTTCGTTGGTAATCTGCAAACAAAGTTCGCGTGTTGGAGATAAAATTAATGCTTGTGTATTTCTGTTGTTGGCATCAATTTTCTGAATAACTGGAAATCCAAATGCTGCCGTTTTCCCTGTCCCTGTCTGAGCCAACGCAACCATATCTGTGTCTTTTTCCAATAATAGGGGAATCGCTTTCTCCTGTACTTCGGTCGGATTCTCAAATCCTAGATCTAAAATCGCCTTCAGTAACGATTCACTCAATCCTAATTGTTCAAATTTATTCATATGTGTTTTTAAAATAGGGTGCAAAAGTACTGTTAATAATTGAGATAAACTAATGCTGTTTCAAGTTTCGCTATTTTATTAAGAATTGATTATCAGAAAGTTATATTTTTAATTTGAGAAGTAGGGCTGTGAGTTTGGTATTGGCGAAATAAATAAAAGTGGCGAACGTAAATTATTGAAATAAAATCGTTGAATTTTAACACTTATATTTCATCTTTCAAAAAGCTGATTAGTAGTTGCGTGGCCTTTCCTCTATGACTGATCTGATTCTTGATTTCGGACGGTAATTCAGCGAAAGTTGCTGAGTAGCCCTCAGGCTGAAATATTGGATCATAGCCGAAACCTTCGTTTCCTACCTTTGATAAGGTAATTTCACCACTTGCTATTCCGGTAAATAGATGTTGCTTTCCATTAAGATTCAGCGTAACAACCGTTTTGAACTGAGCGTTTCGATTGGATTGATCAGATAGGGCTTGCAATAGTTTATCCATGTTGTCGTCAGGACTGCGTTGTTCACCTGCATATCGGGCAGAGAATACTCCGGGAGCGCCGTTCAGCGCTTCTACTTCAAGTCCTGTGTCATCCGCAAAGCAATCATAACCATATTTATCGGTTACATAATTGGCTTTCAAAATAGA
Organism: Flavobacterium sp. ACAM 123; assembly: GCF_000264055.1. Lineage (GTDB taxonomy): Bacteria > Bacteroidota > Bacteroidia > Flavobacteriales > Flavobacteriaceae > Flavobacterium. The sequence continues at coordinate 3,842 of NZ_AJXL01000115.1, forward strand.
ATTTCCTTCAATAGTATCGGCCGTTTCTTCTATTTCTTCGTAGCAACCAATGTCTTCCAAACTTACTATTTCTATTGTAGCGGGAAGTTGTTGCTGAAATTCTTTGATTTTATTTTTGTTATTTGAAGCGAAGACGAGTTTCATTTATTTTTATTTTGATGTATCAAAGGTATGTTTTTTTAAGTATTCCTAACAAGGGCGCGTTATCTTCGTTCTAATAAGATCGGTATTGTATGAAGCTTGTTGCTCGTTGGCTATTTGACAATGTAGGGTAGTACTTTTGGCTTGTTTTCAAGCTTTAAATAAATGCCATACGTTTTGCTAAGTAATTAGCCTTGGCGTTTTGATTACGGCTATTTGCACAGAGTAGCTAAATAGACCGTAAGTTGTACCAAAAGGGATAATTAGATGATAATCAGCCAAAGTTTATTTGGGACATCTGTACAAAAACCTCCTTTCTTTTTTTAAGTGTGATGAGAATTGTGTGTTTTTTTAAACTGATTCTTAAACAGTATTGCGGAAAATAATAGTAATAGAGTGAATTGATAGTAATAAATTAAATCAGTACAAGTAAATTTGATGATTGCTTAAAGCTTTATTATCAATGAGTTAATCATTAGTTAAAAGCCTGATTGATAGTTTCGTTTGCTATAGTTAGTTGTAACTTTACGATGTGGTTTTGATTAATTATTTATTTATGTCAATCTTGATATGAGAATGACAATTTAATAATCAGCTCTATTTTATTTATTGTATAAGTTGATGATAATAAATCAGAACTAACAATTGGAGGGCTTTCATAGCCCTCCTTTTTTTTGTGATGGATGACATTGCTTTTTCATCCTGTGACGCTTCTGAAGTTATCTAGGAAATATAAATCAGAGAGCTGCGTATATTCTTCGCCGCGCATAGAGGACTGCCCTTAACTTCCTAATCGCTTGATTTTAAACCTTCGGCATGAAGTTCATTCGCTGTATGCAAATTATTTTTATGGAAATGGAAAACCCGTTCTGACCTAGCTCTGCCGCCCAGCTCTTCGCTTGCATTTTATTTGGAGTCTCAAATGCTATCAGATAAACATTGTCGTTGCATGGCAATGCCTTAATGCAATCCAACAAAAGCAAAAAACGGCTATCACCGCTGTACATATTTACTCTCATTGCTACCGCTCTAATAAGGAGTAGCCTGATACAATTGTACCGCTGTATAGTACGCGTATTTTGTTTTGGATATTTAATCCAATTAATATTTTATGTCAATGATAACTACGGCCGCAATTGCGATTCCCACATCGTTTGAAAATTGGTATAGTACGCTTCTCTGTTTCATCGGCAGGTATAAAATGTGGAAAATAATACTGCAGCATCCCTTCTTGGCTAATCAATTCAAAATCATTGTTCTGGCTGATGCACAGTTTAACGCCAAGCCTTTTTTATTTGATAATTAGCTTACCAAAGCAACGCGTTGTAATAAGGTTGTTGCAGGATAAAATGAGTTACAACTGCAAGTGTAAAGAATGGTTGCGTGTAGTTTAATTCTTTAGCTTTTGAAATTTTACTAGTGTTTTTTGTGGGCAATAATTCATAATAATATGGTTTTTCTTCCGTATTTCTTTTTGTAAAACAGCACTGTATCTCGCGGCAATAGTTTCAAAAGGGTATTTAAAATAGCACAAAACAGGAAAATTGCTAAGGATGGCATTTCAAAGTCATATGCTCATGAAAAAGCAATAATAATACTAAAATAGCAGCGAAGACTTATCTAGCGCTAAGATAGAAATGGATTGTGACAGAGATGCTAAAGGCATTGCTCTTAGAAACAAAGATTTTATTCTGGTGCTAAAGGTTTTTAGAGTCCCGCAGTTGAGTGGGAATATAACTTCGCCTACATATTTAGTTGTGATCGGAAAAAAAGCATACATTTCGCACAAATTGTAAGAAATCTGGAAAACTAAAAAAGCATTTTCTACGTAAATACAATTATCACAAAGAATAAAATACAAGAATGAAAAAACATACTACCCCAAGTAAAGCTTTTATGATTTTCTTTTTCCTGTTTATTTTGACAAACACGTATTCACAATATGTATTTTGGGACAATGCATTGCCTAAAAAAATATCATTGCATACGTATACTACCGTCACGGACGTAGGTCAGAAAGATTTAGATATTCAATATGTAATGACAAATTATGACACATTGAATCCCAACGCTTTAAAAACAGCGAATGATGATCTGGGCTTTACCCAAAATAATTTTTGGGCAAAACTGGCTCTTCGAAACGCAACCGATTCAGAGCTGCATTATTATTTAGAAACTGCCCTACCCATAACTGATCTTGCGGAATTGTATATCATTGATAATGTTTCCGGTAAAATCTCGAAGGTGGTAAGTGGGGATTTATTACCTTTTTCTGAACGAACATATGATAATCGTCGAACGATTTTTAAAATTAGTTTGCAGCCTAAAGCAAGCTTAAAATTGTTTTTACATTTAAAAAGTGATGGTGAAGTACTCAAAATCCCAGTGATTTTATACTCAGCAGATAATTTTATCCAAATGGTGTCCTTTGAGCAATTAGTTTTTGGGTTTTTCTACGGTATGTTGGCAATTGTAGCTCTTATTTACTTCTTTTTCTTTTTTGCCTTACGGAATTTCACCTTTTTGTATTATAGTTTGTATGTTGTTTTTGTAGGGCTCTTGCAATTCGCTTTAGATGGTTTTTTCTATCAGTTTGTAACTCCTAATGCAGGATGGTTTTCGAACCATTCCGTGCTTTTTATTGCTATAATTGCTGTTTTTTTGTCGGGAAAATACAGTGAAGTATTTTTAAAAATAAAAGAGCACAGTAAAACGCTCTACATCTTGTTTAATATGGCCTATGTATTGCTGATTTCTCTATTAATGGGTGTGATATTTGTTCCTTCAATTTTGGTATTATCCTACATTTTGGTTAACATGCTTACGCTGGTGTTTCTGCTGCTGATTGTGTATTCTATAATTTACCTATATTACAAAAGGAAAGCAGTAGACCCTTTTTTCTCTGCTGGTATTCTGTTTTTGATTCTGGGCTTTGGCGTATTTATATTGCATAATTTTGGTTTATTACCCAATAATTTTTTAACACAAAACAGTTCTAAGTTAGGTGTGGGAATAGAAGTTGTTTTTCTTTCTCTTTCGATGTCGAATCTAATAAGAAATTTGAAAAACGAAAAGAATGAGCTGAATCGTGTCGCTTTAATTCGTTCAGAAGAGATGAATGATTTAAAGACTTATTTTTTATCGAATATTAGTCATGAGTTGCGAACACCCTTAAACGCTATCATGAACTTAACAGATTCTATCTCGAGCGAAACCCAAGAGGAGAACATCCAAAAAAAATGCCAAGTTATCAAATACTCCTCCCATAGTTTACTCAGTTCTGTCAACGATATTTTAGATTTTTCTAAAATTGAAAAAAAGGAACTAAAGTTAGAAAAAACAAACTTTAGCCCTTTAAAAGTATTCGAGGATTTGAAAAAAAACGCAGAAATACGAGCGCAAGATAAAGGATTAGATTTCCAATTTTCGATTGCAGGTAATATTCCCTTCGTCGTTAAAGGAGATGAAACTAGATTAGTACAAATCTTAAACAACGTGCTGAGTAATGCCATTAAATTTACGCCCTCGGGCTTTGTGAACTTTAACATCAGTATGCTGATGAAGAAAGAGAATAAGGTAAGTTTTATTATGAAAGTTTCAGACTCGGGTGTGGGCATACCAAAAGAAAAAATAGATACTATTTTTGATTCTTTTTCTCAAAATAATGTGGATCATAAAAGAAAATTCGGGGGACTTGGTTTAGGTTTGTTTATTGTAAGGACATTGGTGGATATGCAAGATGGAAAAATTAAAATGGAAAGCCCAGTGGGTAAAGGTACAAGCTGTGAAATAAGACTTGATTTTGATATCATTGAATCACAGAATAGTGAAATTGTGATCTCTGAACCTGCAGTTTATGACTTGGGAGGAAAAACTATTTTAGTAGTAGAAGACAATGCTATGAATCAGATGGTAATTAAAATGATTACTAAAAAATGGTTGAATACAGTAGTTTTGTATGCTAATAACGGGCAGGAAGGATTAGATATGTTTAAAACCAATAAAATTGATCTTGTCTTAATGGATCTTCAAATGCCAGTTATGGATGGGTATGAGGCAACAATTGCAATAAGGAATGGAGAAGTAGGAGCAGTAAATGCGACCATTCCTATTATTGCGGTAACTGCGGATGTCATGGAAAGCACAAAATTACGCACAGCAGAAATAGGAATGAACCATTATTTATCGAAACCAATTAAAAAAGAAGCGTTATATAATATCGTTAAAAAGCTAGCCTAACTGTAGCGCAGTCTTACAAAAACGTGTTTAATGCCTTTTTTTTCTGATTCTCGTTCGTCAATTTCAAGGATGTCGGTGAGTGATTTTAACAGCGGAGTCAATTTAGCAAAACCATAATTTCGTGGGTCAAATTCAGGTTTTCTTTTTACGATAAGATTTCCTACATCACCAAGAAAGGCCCATCCGTAATCATCGCAAATATCTTCTATAGACGATTCGATTAGTTCTATTGTTTGTGTATCTATTTTATTTAATGATTTCTCAACCGGTTTCTCAACCGGTTTTCCAACCGTTTTTCCAGCTGGCTTTTTGGTGTCTGCAGTGCTAGTCCGTTTTTTTGCTTTTTTCTGAATGGCACCATCTAAAACTTCGATATATATAAAACGATCACAGGCAACAATAAAGGAATTAGGCGTTTTTTTCTCTCCCATTCCTATCACTTTCATGCCAGATTCTCTCAACCGGATCGCTAAGCGGGTAAAATCAGAATCACTAGAAACGATACAAAACCCGTCTACTTTATCAGAGTATAGCAAGTCCATGGCGTCAATAATCATAGCTGAATCTGACGAGTTCTTTCCCACGGTGTAGCTGTATTGCTGAATGGGTGTGATTGCATATTCTAACAAAACAGTTTTCCATCCTGCGGCATTTGGCTTGGTCCAATCGGCATAGATGCGCTTGGTTGTAGGCGTTCCATATTTAGCAATTTCTTCCATCATCCCTTTTACATTGCTGTAAGGAACATTATCTGCATCTATAAGTACCGCAAGTTTTAATTCTTTTGAATCCTGTGACATATTATTCTCGAATTGAAATTTTAGTCAAAGGTACAAAGTTTATTATTCAAAACTAATTTTTGCTGTTCACGCCCTCTTATATCGGCTGTTTTTGTTAGAAAAGGATGCTTCGCGAGTGAAATACTAAAATAAAGTGACATAAAATCCTTTTTTAAGATTTAAATATTTATTTTTGCATCTTCTTAACAATTAAAATTATTACTTAAATACATTATGGTAAAAGATTTATTCGAAAGGATTCAGAATAATAAAGGACCTTTAGGGAAATGGGCTTCACAGGCCGAAGGATATTTTGTTTTTCCTAAATTAGAGGGTGAACTAGGACCTAGAATGCAGTTTGGCGGAAAAGAAGTTTTGAACTGGAGTTTGAATGACTATTTAGGTTTAGCAAATCATCCAGAAGTTAGAAAAGCAGACACTGAAGCAGCTTTAAAATACGGTGCGGCATATCCGATGGGAGCGAGAATGATGAGTGGTCATACCAAATACCATGAACAATTAGAGAATGAATTGGCTACTTTTGTAATGAAAGAATCAGCATATTTATTAAATTTTGGTTACCAAGGAATTATGTCAACAATTGATGCATTGGTTACAAAAAATGATGTGATTGTGTATGACGTAGATGCTCATGCTTGCATCATTGATGGTGTTCGTTTGCACATGGGTAAACGTTTTACATACCGTCATAATGATCTTGCGAGTATGGAAAAAAACTTGGAACGTGCTACTAAATTAGCTGAAGTAACAGGAGGAGGAATCCTTTTTATCACAGAGGGCGTCTTTGGAATGCGCGGTCAGCAAGGTAAACTGAAAGAAATTGTTGCGATGAAGCAAAAATTCAATTTCCGTTTAGTAGTTGATGATGCACATGGTTTTGGTACACTAGGGAAAACTGGTGCTGGTGCAGGTGAGGAACAAGGGGTTCAAGATGATATTGATGTTTACTTTTCGACTTTTGCAAAATCGATGGCTAACATTGGTGCTTTTATTGCAGCTGATAAAGATGTTATTGACTATCTAAAGTACAACTTACGTTCTCAAATGTTTGCTAAAGCATTACCAATGATTCAAGTTATTGGCTCATTGAAACGTTTAGAGTTGTTGCGAAATAACCCAGAATTAAAAGATAAACTGTGGGAAAATGTTCATGCATTACAAAACGGTTTGAGAAGTAAAGGATTTAACATTGGAGATACAAATACCTGTGTTACTCCGGTTTATCTTGAGGGAAGTGTTCCAGAAGCGATGGTAATGGTAAATGATTTGAGAGAAAACTATGGTATTTTCTTGTCGATTGTGATCTATCCCGTGATTCCAAAAGGAATGATTTTATTACGAGTAATTCCAACCGCTCCGCATACTTTAGCTGATATTGATGAAACTCTTGTGGCTTTTGAAGCTATTCGTGAGAAGTTAGAAAACGGTACCTACAAAGAAATTGCTTCTAAAACGAAAGTAGATTTAGACGCATAATATTTAGTTAGCTGTGGTGAGTTTTTATTGGTCTATTGCAAATTAACACAAATAAGTCCTTGAAGGTAAGAAAAGTTTCAGGGCTCAGTAATAAAGTAAAAAATCCATTCATG
>NZ_AJXL01000116.1 GCF_000264055.1 Flavobacterium sp. ACAM 123
AATATTTAAAAGTTTTCATGGTTTGAGTTCGTTGTATTCATATTGTTAGTTGGTTTATTGATCTTGTCTACACAACTCATAATCATTTATAACCGACAATAAAGATCTCAAATAGAAATATTCCTATTATTTTGAGAAAGCTGTGTAGCAAGATTCCCTTGAATATTAGCCAAAGTACATCATGTGTTTTCGAGGTAGTTATTTATAGTAAATAATTTAAAATATAAAGGCTATAATTTATTTTTCTGAGTATCTTTTCAAATTATAGTAAAATCAAATTAACTAGTTGTGCTAGTTAAGCAAATGATTCTATGAAGAATTTTGGTTTGCTATTTCCTTGAAATTAAAAAAATAATCCTAATTAAGTAATCATTTATTCATTTAGTAGCCTTTTCTAAATTAACAATCGTTTAATTTGTTTACTATTGAAGTTAATAGTACTTTGTGTTATCGAAATTTCGAATGTAACTGTATTTCTTAAAAACAACAACTTGAATGAATACTGATCTTTCAAATAAACCTAATAAGGCAAATTCTTTTGACTTAAAATTACATAGTGATTTAGAAAGGGTATTACTTTTTGCTTGTGACATCTGTGAGGTAATGGATGGATTTATTACTTTAGAGAATGGTAGCGATCATGAAGTACAAGTTAAATTTGGTTTAGAACACTTAACTGATCCAAATGAAATTATCGGTTTTAAGCAACTTATTGATCAAAAAGAGGAGCTAGTAATTTCAAATAGCAACAAAGAAGAACAAGTTGAAGTGCTAAACGGAGATTATTCTTTTGATTTTTTTGCAGGATTTCCTATTTTTAATGCTACAGGCGCATTACAAGGAACGTTTTGTTTACTAAATAAGGGTTTTATTGTACTTTCTTCGATTCAATTAAAAATTATTAAAGAGGCTATTTCTCAAATAGAGTCTTTGTGGCAACTGCATTTTGAAAATAATAAATTACAAGACTTTATTAATAAAACTTCAGAACAGATTTTTGATCAATTTGATTTAGATGGAAATTTAACAGCACAATCTAAAGCGCAGTTGCTCCGAAAAGAGGCTGAAGATTTTCTAGAAAAAAGTAGCAATAAAAAGTATTCTCAAGTTTCAGAACTTGATCTACGAAGTCTAGTTCACGAATTAGAAGTGCATCAAATTGAATTAGAAATGCAAAATGAGGAAGTTACGGCGGCCCAAGAAAGTTCTGAAAGAGCTGCTCAATCATATAGAGAGCTCTATGACTTTGCACCCATTGGATACTTTACACTTTCTCAAGAAGGTGAAATTCTGGAAGGAAATTATGCAATAGCAAAGATGATTGGTAAGGATCGCGATAAATTAATAAATAATCAGTTTGGCTTTTTTGTTTCAGAAAACTGCAGGTCGATTTTCAATACTTTTTTAGAAGCAATTTTTAAGTCGAAAATTAAACAGACATGCGAATTAGTTTTGTTAAGTAATAAAAATACAGAAATTTCTATTTTGCTCGCTGGTTCTCTTTCTACTAATTTGAAACAGTGTTTTATAACTGCCGTTGATATTAGTGAAAGTAAGAACAGTCAACTGGAAATACTTAAAAGTAAACAGCGACTTACTAATATTATGCAGAATGTGGGAGTTGGTATTTTAGTTCAAGGATCAAATTCAGAAATACTAGAAAACAATTCAGCTGCTTGTGATATGTTAGGATTAACGCGGGATCAACTACTTGGCACAACCTCTTTTGATTCACTTTGGGACATAATTTATCGCGATGGGAGCGAGTTTAAATGCGAAAATTATCCTGTTATACAAGCTATTAAGTATTTAAAACCAGTCAGGAATATCGTCATGGGAGTTCATCGTCCTTTAAGAAATTATGTAATTTGGCTTTTAGTGGATGCTATACCCATATTGGGTGATAATGAGGAGTTACTTTATGTAGTGTGTTCTTTTACCGATATTACAACATTAAAGAATGCAGAAGATGCGTTAGAGGTAAGTATTAATCGGTTCTATTTAGCCAGCTTGGCCACATCAGCAATTATATGGGATTGGCAAATATCAACACAAAAAGTATTTGTTAGTAATAGTTACTATGTTCAATTTGGCTACCATTTTAATGATAATTTTATTGACCTAGAGGAATTTAATAATCTCGTGCATAAGGATGATAAGGAATTTTGTCTCCAAAGTTTAAAAGATTGTCTTGATGGAAAAGGTTCTCGATGGTCTGCTGAATATCGTTATTTGAAAACCAATGGAGAGTATGCTTATGTAAAAGATAATGCAATAATTATTAGGGATTTAGAGGGCAAAGCTTTGCAAATGATTGGAGCCATGCATGACATTACGCTTGAGGTAAAGCTCAAAGAAAAATTAGAGCAAAGTGAAGAAAAGTTTAAAGGAGCTTTTGAGCATTCTGCTGTGGGAATTGCTTTAGTTGACACGCATGGTTATTGGCAAGTAGTAAATAACACGTTATCTACTATTTTGGGCTATACTGAGGAAGAATTTAGAGCGATGACCGTTTATGAAATTACTCATCCGGATGATTTGGAAGAATACTTATTTAATAAGGAAAAATTATCTGCGGGAAATTCTTCTAGTTTTAATATGGAAAAAAGATATTATCATAAAAATAAATCAGTCGTTTGGGCACAATTGTTTGTTTCGGTAGTTAAAGATGCCAAGGGTGAAATAGTGAATTATATTCCGCAAATTATTGATATTACAGAAAGAAAAAGAGTAGAAGACGAAAACAAATGGTTAACAGATGAAATAAGCAAAAATAAGACAATACAGTTGAATGAAGCGACGGGCTTTTATAGACTTTTGGCAGATAATACGATAGATTTAGTTTGTTTACACCATATGAATAGCAAATTCACTTACGTTTCGCCTTCTATAGAAAGAATTTTAGGCTTTGTTCCTGAAGAACTTCTGGAATTATCTCCTTTGCAATTTGTTCATCCTAAAGATTTGGATAAACTTCAAAGAATGATTTTAAGTTTTATGACTGTAAAGCAAGTTAAAAACATCACTTTAAGATTAAAACATAAAAAGGGGTTTTATATATGGTGTGAAAGTAAAGTAACGTTAGTAATTGAGAACGGGATTCCAATTAATTTCCAAACTGCTACAAGAGATATTACACAAGAAAGAGAAGCAAAGGTAGCTATAAAAAAAGCAATAAATAAAGAGAAGGAATTGAATAAATTAAGGATTAATTTAGTTTCTACTATTTCTCACGAACTGAGGACTCCAATGTCTACGATCGTTGCTAATGCGGATTTAATTGAAATGTACATACGGAATAAAAAGTTAGATAATGTTTCGTTTATTGATGAAAGAATAAACGTAATTAGAGGAGAGATCGACCGTGTGGTTTCTTTAATGGATAGTTTATTAGTTCTTTCTAAAAATGATATGCAAAAAACGAGTTATGATGCGGTTACTTTTGATTTAAAAGAATTTTGCTTAAAAATTATTAGCGAAGGTAATTATAGCAAAACAAAAAAGAGAAATATTAAAGCTACGTTTCAGGAAGCTACTTTTCCTGTACACACAGATATGAAATTAATGGAATACATTCTAATCAATTTATTAAAGAATGCCTGTAAATATTCTCAAGGAAATGACGACGTAATTCTCGGTGTTTTTAATAAAGAAGATATAATTGTTGTCGAGATTATAGACACGGGAATTGGAATCCCTGAGGATGAGCAAGTAAATCTATTTAATATTTTTTTTAGAGCTAGTAACACTAATGGTATTGAGGGAACGGGTTTGGGGCTTTATATTGTTAAAATATTTACGGAAATAAATTTAGGTGACATTAAAATAGAAAGTAAGTTGGGAAAAGGAACAAAAGTTACCTTGCAATTTCCAAGAGCAAAATAAAAATTAAACTATTATTAGTTATTGTAGAGGTACAATTTTAAAAAAAATTAAAGCTATTATTTTGAAAAAGATTTTAATCATTGAGGACGAGTCAACACTGCTAGCGACACTTGGTTATTTGCTTTTGTATGCGGGTTATCAAGTTGTATCTGCTATAGATGGTGTTGACGGTTTAGAAAAAGTGCAACAAGAAAAACCAGATCTTATTTTGTGTGATGTCATGATGCCAAAATTGAATGGCTATAATTTCCTAAAACAGCACTGCCTCTCGAGTTATTCTCACATTCCAGTCGTTTTAATGTCAGCCAAGTCAGATTTGGAGGATGAATTACAAGGACTTGCCTTAGGAGCTAAAGCCTATATTAGAAAACCGTTTCGTTTTGAGCATTTAGAAACGATAATAAAGAAGTATTTGTTAACTACGTAAGCCTTGAATTTAAAAAGTAATCCTCTATTTAGCTTTGATAAAATTGTAAACTTCCTTTTTTACAGTGGTGGTATGTTGAAGGTTTAACTGTCTGTTTAATATTCAATAAAATGGCTTTATGACGATACAAATTTTGCGTTATTTTCTTAATATTTTATATCCATTTGCTTGATGTAGTTTCGTGGTGTCATTCCTGTATAGTCCTTAAAACTAGTGGTGAAGTAGGATGATGAATTAAAGCCAGTTTCTTTAATTAAAAAATGAATGCTCTTCTCACCAAGGTTAATTAGTTTAATTGCATATTCAAGTTTAAATTCCCTCATGTATTGGCTCGTATTTCTATTCGTATAATGTCTAATTTGTTTGTCTAATGTAGACTTGCTTTTGAAAAGTAATTTTGCTAGTTGTTCCGTATTAATTTGTGATTGTAAATTTTTTGATAAAATCTCATTTAAGGACATGGTAAAATCTTTTTCCGATAATTTAATTGTGACTTTCGAAAAAGGATCTGGCTTTGTTGTTTTTATAATTTTTTGCTTAAAAGCTAACATGTTATTGATTTTGTAAATCAGTTCTTTTGTGTTAAAGGGTTTTGTAATATAATCATTTACTCCATTTTTTAATAGGCTTTGCTTTATTTTAGTATCTAAGTTGGCAGTAATGATTATGAAAGGAGTAATATTATGTTTTTTGTCTTCCCGTACTATTGACAATAACTGTTCTCCATTCATAAAAGGCATCATTAAATCACAGAGTATAAAGTCACAGCTATGATTTTTTAGATAAGTTACAGCTTCATGTCCACTTTTTTTCCATATGACTTCAAATCCACTCATATTTAAAATTGCTACCATAGTGCTACCTAAGCTTAAATCATCTTCCACTAATACTAATCTATCTTTAATAACCATAAATCAAATATAGTTTTTTGTAAGATCAATTATAGGTTATATTTTTTAAATAATACGATGAATTAGACATGTTAACTTAATTTACTATCGAATTTAGCCTGCTCGTTTGCAATAATTAAAGTATCTAGAATGAAAATTGTTTTATATTTTACTTTCTTAAATTATCAATTACTTTTTTGTAAGGTAAAATGTAGATAATATTTTTTGATACTTGTGGACATGCTAGCTTAGCCCGCAGTTTGAATAAAGATTAAAAGACTTTATTTTAATTTATGAAACATATGCAAGATTTCCGACCGAGCTTTTAAAGGGAAAGCGGTACAATTAAGTTATGGAAGACACAACTTATAAAAATTAACTTATGATGTTGGCATTGTTGCTTCACAGCGATACAAATGGAGAAAACAGGTTAAGGCGTTTAGTCAAGGATGTCAAATGAAATTAAAGGTTTTTAAAGCAAAAAACAGCAGTAAACGTTCATTTACTACTGTTTTATTTTTTGGAGAACGTATTTTTCTTTAGGATAGGACATCAAGTAAAATACATTCGATTTTCTTTAAACTGATTGGTTCTTTTTTTGTGACCACATTTGAAAAGCTCCTAAACTTAAACCTAAACTTAATAAAATCCAAAGGTGATCATCTATTGGAGCTGCTATTGGATCAGCATCTGTTGGAGGGCCTTCTGGATTATTATGGACTTTACCGCTAGATTCCCAACCAGAATCATCAACTTGAGCGAAAGTAGATAGTGAGCAGAGGATAAAAAAGAATAAACAAAAATATAAATTATTTCTTCTTCTTTCTTTGTTGTTTTTAGACATGTTAGTATATTATTTTTTTACTTAGAAATTTGTTGTCAATTGTTTTAATTTTAACAACAAGCATTTGGTTTTTAATTGAAAGCATCGATATTTTTTGACTAGAGGTATCAACATTATCTAAACTAAAAAGTAATTGCCCTGCGACATCATAAATTTCAATTTTATCCATTATGAGGTGGCCAGAATTAATATTCAAGATGTCATTTTGTTTAAATATTACAATAGTCTCATCGTCAAGTTTTGGATTGTTGACTCCTAATTGCTTTTGGTAAATAATTTCAAAACGAGTTTTGAAATTTCCAATTTGTGAGTCGAAAGAATAAGCCTTTTGTTTTAAATTTTGCAAATTCCCCGTTAAATTATCTTTTAACAGGATTTGCTGATTTGTTTCAAAAAGGCCATCAACATGGTCAATACTTATAGAATACGTTCCTGCGACGTTAGTTGTAAAGTTTAAGGGAACTATATCGGCAGGATCAAACGGTAGGCTTCTTGCTTGAATATTGTACTCATTATCATCGACAATAGACGTTAAACTTATAGGTACAGCTCCAAAATTCTTACCTTCAAAACTGTAATCAACTCCATTTGTAGCTCCGGTTACGTATCCAATTAAATTTTGAGATATAGTTTCGGTTGCACTTGATAAGTTCAGCCATATTCTGTGTTTCTCTATAATTTCTTTGTTTGTTGTCTTATAGAATAAATGGGAAGTATTTTCATTTCGCATTGTATTGTTAAATACTATGTTTACTGTACTTAGTCCTGTTTTTACTTTTACAAAAAAACCTTGACCAATTCCAATTATACCACTTGAAATTCCTTCAATCACTCCTGGCTGTATGCTTGTAAGTCCTGCATTTGTTACGGTGGCATAACCAACTCCTGTGCCTAAATCATTTATTTTCCGCCACAACCAGATGGCGCCATCAATAGTTGCGCTATTAGTTTCAAGAAAAGTTTCAATTGAAATAGCTGATGGATAGGGATTGCCTATCAAATTAAATCCATTCAAAGCAGTATTTAGTTCACTCTTTATTGTTCCGTTATTAGGAGTTCCTGTAAATTCACCTTCATAAGACACTCCTGGTATTGCTGATATAGTAGAAGGGTAAACAGCGGGCACATATGAAGGAAAAGTGTTGGGAGATCGAATAAGGTATCCCTTTGCCATCTCAAAAGTGTAGTTTGCCTCTGTTGGTCCAGGAAAAAGACTGTTATTAAATACTGGAGCATAAGCTCCGTTGACAGAAGCAGTGCTATCATAAAAGTAAAATCTATTGGACAATGTTGCTGGTGAAAATTTATTTAAGTTTTGACCAGTAACAGGTGATGACCATAAAGTAGAATCTAATCTATAAAGTTCTGAGCTATTTTTTTTGACTGTAATGACACCCGTATTGACAACTCCGTCTGGCTGCAATAAATTAGCATTATTATTTAAGGTAAAACTGCCTGATGGATCAATTGTAAGACCGCCGCCCAAAGTAACGGTATTGCCTGAACCAACGACTACCGAAACTCCAGCATTAACAGTCAAGCTCAAGGATTTTATATCAGTAGTTATTATGAGGTTTTTTGCGAAAACTACCGAATTTGATGAGGATGGATAGCCATTACTCCAAGTGAGACCGTTCCAAGTCGTTATTGCCGATACTGTAATAAGCGCAGGTGTAGAATAGACAAATTGTAAGCTGCAATTTTGAGTTACTGCTCTATAATATGTTGTCAATGAAACTACTCCTATGTCAGCTCCAGTTAAAGTATTTGTTGTATTTATGATATCATTCGCGTTTTTAAAGTCAACACTTAACGAGCTTTGCCATTTTATCACCGAATCGCTATTTCCTGATAAAATCAAACTTTTAGGTTGTGTAGGGGAAGCAAATTCTTGATTAGAATTGACGGCTCCTCCTACTGAAGGTAGGACTGATATTTTTACATAATTGGAGTACGCACTGGAACAAGCGCAGTTTTGAACAACGGCTCTAAAATATGTGGTAGTGTTTATTTCGCCAATGACTATTCCTGTTAGTTTGGTGTTATTGGATAGAATGTCTATTGGTGATAAAAAATCGTCAGTTAAGGAACGTTGCCATTTAGTTACTGATCCATTATTCCCCGTCAATATTATATCTTCAGGAAAAGAACCTTCACATAATGATTGATCAGAGTTTACAGTTCCTGCTATAGTGATAGGTTCTTCTAGTACTGATAAGGTAGTAATAGGTGAATACTCTTTTATAGATCCGTTTGAGAGAACTGCTCTAATGTAGGTCGTAGCATTAATTCGTCCTATTTCTGAGCCAGTTAATGTTGCTGTGTCATTTGTTATTGCAATAGGACTTGTAAAAATAATATCAGTGGATTTTTCCCATCTTAATACTGGATTTTTCATACCCGTGATGGTTATTGTTGTGGGTTGCGATCCTGAATTTACTACTTGATTGCCAGAAGTAACGATAGTAGGTGAATAAGGCAGTACATAAGTAAA
Source organism: Flavobacterium sp. ACAM 123 (assembly GCF_000264055.1). GTDB lineage: Bacteria > Bacteroidota > Bacteroidia > Flavobacteriales > Flavobacteriaceae > Flavobacterium. Next base: position 8,541 of record NZ_AJXL01000116.1, read on the forward strand.
TTTGCTATTTGCTAATGTTATAGCACCTGCCATAGTAAATGTTCTACCGTGAATTAAACTATTATCTGCAAAAGCAATAGCTCCTGCTTTACAAATAAAAGTTCCGCTAACTATGGAATTTACACCTGTTGAAAATGCTCCATCTATAATCCAAAACACATTATCTGTCGTAGCTCCATTTATTAATTTAATTTCTGTGTTGGCTGCTAATGCCAGTGCTCCGGTAATCTTAATAATAAAAAGAGATTCGGTATTATTTTGACCATCTAATGTAAGAACTCCCCCCATTGTAGCTGCGGCACCAATTAAATAGACACCGGGAAATAAAATTTCGCCAGATCCAAAAGCAACCGAATGTGAAGAATTAGTAATAGGGTAGGCGTTAATAGTAGTAAACAAATCTTGTAAATATTCTTTGGCTGTTAGGGTTAAAGGATCTGCTGCATGTAGCAAAGGATCTGATGGATTTGGAAAACCGGTAATTGCCCCCACGTAAGTCCCTATATTGCTTAAATAGGTTGATGCACCATAATTAGTAATCGCCCCTGTAGCTGAATATAGAACAAAAGAACCAGTGGTTCGCACCTTAGGAGCAGCTGTTGTCGATATTACGACACTATTAGAATACGCATAAATACCATCAATAAGTATTACAGCTCTATAATAGGTTGTAGTAATAAGATTTCCCATGCAAGAACTTGACAGGATTGTTGAAAAATGTAGTATATCTTTAGGACTAGTAAAAGCACTATTTGAGGCACTTTGCCATTTTATTACAGGGTTGATATTGCCAGTTACGACTAGATCAGCGGGTGTAGAACCTGAAATTATAGTTTGATTTCCTAACAAAATCATTGTATTGGTTGCAACTGGTGGGGGTGTAGCCAAATGAATTCCTTCAACTGTAGTGATAGCACCAGCCATAGTCAATGCGCTACCTTCCATCATAGCATTTGCTCCGAAGCTTATAGCGCCTGCTTGTGAAACAAAGGTTCCTCTTGCTTCGCAATTTGCGGCAATAGCAGCAGCACCGGCAATAACCCAAAAAACATTTTTTGCCTGCGTACCATTTGTTAAAAGTATTTTTGCAGTTGCTGCCATGGTAAACGGCCCCCCCGTTTTTATTATAAAGCGCGCATTGGGATCACCACCACCGTCTAATGTTAAATCAGTATTAACAGCAATAGCTCCTCCGGTGCTATATACCCCAGGAGTTAAAGTTTCGGACCCATATACACCCACTCGAATAGTACCAATTCTTACTACTAAATCATTATAAAGTGCCTGTAAATCAAGCGCACATTGAGCTGTTTCTGGGGTAGTACGGTATAAATTTGTTGGTTGTTGAATTAAGGTTTCAAAACCTATTACATTGCCTGCGTTAGTACCAATACTCCCAGAATAAGTAGAAGTAGTTCCTGCGTTTGTAATGTCCCCTGCTGATGTAAATAGTAAAAAATTTGAAGTTGTACCGGTTATAGGTGCGGGATTAATTTGTGCAAAATTTACAATAGGTATAAAAACTAAAAAAAGAGTAGTTATAAAAAGAATTATTTTTGACTTCATCGTTGTATTTTAAGATTGTGAAAATTTACAAGAATATTACTATTTAACTGTCAGTATACTTTTACCCCTTTTTTTTAGAAAGTATTTAAATAAGAAACTCCGTATAAATACGGAGTAAAGTAATTTTTATTAGGGTTAATTGTTACACAAACATCTATAAAAAAGGTAAAATTAATTTAATCTGTGGTGAAAAAATGAAGTGTTTTTTTTTTCAATTTCAATAAATTCAAAGTTAAAAAATTAATACT
>NZ_AJXL01000117.1 GCF_000264055.1 Flavobacterium sp. ACAM 123
TCTTTTTTTATTTTAGGGAAGTATATAGCTGTTTTTTATACTATTCCACATTTTATTTTAGCAAATGTTATTTTCTAATCGAGAAGCGCTGAGTTGAAAAGTAATTGCCTCTACTTGATATCCATTTTCAGAAATAAAGTTGCTTTATATGCAATATGATAAAAGCGCTCTCATCGTATTTAATTTGAGTACAAATAATTTGCTTCCTATTTTAAGATTAAATGAAAGAATAAGATACTCCTATAATTTAAAACTCAATATTTTTAACTTTTAATTGTTATAAAAGTAAGTTAAATACTATTTATAAAACAAAATTATGTAGTTTGTCGATTATTTTTGTTGTTTTAACGGAATTGTGTGTATGTTTGAAAAGAATTAGAACACATACTAATAACAATATTAAAGAAGTTTGCCCCACAATCTACTTTAAGCTTAAACTACTAAATTATGAAAACAAATTTACTTCGTGCGGTACTGTTAGCAGCAGTTATATTCACTTTAAATTCCTGTTCTTCTGATGCTTCTGAAGCATCTTCGGTAGAAGCAAAATCATTAGTTGTCGCAAATTATAATTATAGCGTTAGTGAAGTGGAAACGATGCAACTGATAAACGACTATCGAGTAAGTATTGGCCTTAATTCATTAGAAAAAATTAATTATATATCCGTTGAATCAGAAGGACATAATAATTACATGATTACAAATAATGTAGTTAATCACAATGGTTTTGTAAACCGCTCTGAAAACATTATAAAAACACTTGGAGCTAAAACAGTGAGTGAGAATATAGCTTATAATTATAGTAGTCCTCAAGCAGCATTAAATGCTTGGTTGAGTAGTCCAGGTCACAAAGAAAATATAGTTGGTAATTATACTCATTTTGGAATTTCAATAAGAGAAAATACTGAAACGGGTAAAAAGTATTATACCAACATATTTGCAAAAATTTAGTTCGTTTATTTTTTTTAGTTGGGAGGCTGTCTTTCCCCGATTCGCAGCCTCTTTTTTTTGTTTTACTAATGCAAACCGTTCTGTTTTTTTTACTTTAATCCGCATAATATATCAGCAAGTTTAATACTCTAAATTAGGTTCTGTTTTTTTAGAGTAATTACTCGAAATATTTACAATTCCATTGCTTTCCCCCTACAATACGATAGTTCTACTTGTGCTTTGTCATCTACAATGATAATAGTGCAGCTTTCTTTATTTTTGGTAGATTTGACGATCTTGATATTTTTACAAAGTAGGTTTGCTCTGCATCCTTATTCAGCGTCTCGTTAACTTGTTGTAGCGGGCTCTGTAAAGTAACCGATTCAAATACAAATTAATAAGCCTGTAGAACTTATGAATTAACTGTTCTTTCCGAAGCAATTCAATTCGATTGAGAGCAACACTTTTTGAGTCTGCGAGAGGAGTAAATAGCAGGCTGCTTAAAGTCTTTTTGTAATATTTACAAAGACAGAATAAAGAGTCTAGATTTATACACCTATATTCTTTTGTTTAATTTATGTACTCTCTATAAAAAAGGCAGGGATTTTTTAATTGGAGATTTTGGTAATGCGAAGTTTTTTAATTTTCAAAACCGTTTTAAAAGTAATATGGAGGGAAAATAAAAAACCGACAGCATAGTATTAAATAGGAGAAGTTATAGTGGTCTGTAAAGTAATAATAAAATATAATCGAAGCAAACTACAATCTATCCCAACAATAAAATATAAAAATTTTTTATTTTAGATAATTGTTTCAAAACGCACTTACATCAATTATCGTTTAATTTAGCTATACTAAAAATGTAATAAATATGAAGTTAGTGATTACTGGTGACATTATTAGCTCGAGAAAAGTAGCTTTAGTCTTATGTATGGGGGATTTAAAGGCGGTTTTGAATGCTTACGGCAACGAACGCGCAGATTAAACAATATAATGGTATTATCGTTTTCAATTGCTAGTTGCTCCTCTTGATGCACTCCAAATTGCCTTTATAATTAAGGCTACCATCAAGTAACACAAAGCGCTTGACGTCCGGATGGCGATGGGAGTAGGTAATGTCGATTATAATGCCCGTAAAGTAACGGAATCTAATGCAACTGCTTTTGTAAATTCTGGGGAATGCTTGGAAGGATTAAAAAAACAGACTATAGAAATTCAATCACATTGGTCTGAATTCGATAAAACCTTAACTGTTATCTTGAAGTTAGTTTTATTGTTTGCTGATAACTGGACGTCCACATCAGCTGAAATACTAAAAAAGGCGTTGGAAAATCCTAAAATTAATCAAAAAGAACTGGCTCTTGCCTTAAATCGAAAAAGTCAGAGTTCCATTAGCGCATCCCTAAATAAGGCTGGTTACGACGAACTAAAAAAGGGGATTGAATATTACAAACAAGGAATTAAAAAACAATGGTAGAGGGAGCTTTAATGCTTGTTTTGGCTCATTTAATAAGAGATTTTATAGTGTAACCTGCGTCTTGAGTTAAGAAAAAAATAGAGCATAAAATCAAATCAAAATACCTCTATTTTCATTTATTAGTGCATTTCGTACTCTTGTTATTGATCACAAAGTTTAATACGTAATACCCTATCACACTAATTGTTATTGTTAGCAGTCATTTTGCCATTGATTGCGCCAAGTTATATTTTGAGAAAAAGAAAACGGTAAAAATTTGGTTTTTCACAGATCAGTTATGGCACTTGGCGGTGATTGCTGCTGTGGTACGTTACCATTATCCGTATGAAATATAATTTGAAGTATTGTATTCGGCTAAAAATCTAGTTTTATTGACTGCCTTAGTCACTGTGAATTATGTGAGTGCGATAGTATTAAAAATTAAACTGTCAAAATGGAGTGATCAAATTACCAATAGTAATAACTACGACAAGAACAATGCGGGGAAATACATCGGGATTCTGGAACGCTTGTTTATTTTCTTTTTTGTGGTGATTAATTTTTGGGAAGGAATCGGGTTTTAATTGGCAGCCAAATCTATATTTAGGTTTGGTGACCTTAAAAAATCTATGGATGTCACGCTTGCTGAATATATCTTGATAGGGACTTTATTGAATTTTGGATTGGGTATTTTTTGTGCGATGGGTTATAAATATTTTGTATAAAGTCGGCCGTAATGGATTAACAAAGCCTAACAAACTTTAGAATAGAATAAATTGGGAAAGTGACTTGAACACAATACCTTTGGAGTATTCAAAAAAATATATAAAATGACAACCCATCTCGCACTGCTCCGAGGCATCAATGTTTCCGGTCACAACATGATCAAAATGGACGCTTTAAAAATAACTTTGGAAAACATTGGTTTTACAAAAGTGCAAACGTATATCCAGTCAGGAAATGTTTTTGTAACCACAGAGGAACAAAATGCTGCCAAAGTAGGTTTTATAATTAAGCAGGAGTTATTTAAAGTTTTTGGAGGTGATGTGCCGGTGATCATTCTTAGCGCGGCCAACCTAGAAGCCTGCTTTACTAACAATCCTTTTTTGAAAGAGAAAGAAGTAGACACTAAAAAACTGTATGTTGCTTTTGTGTCCAAAGAGCTTCGTTCTGAAAATAGTAATGATTTAAAAGTTAGCCAATTTAAACCTGATGAAGCCCATCTGGATGGTAATAAGATTTTTATCAAATATGCAGTGGGAGCTGTTAAGACGAGACTGGATGAGAAATATATCGAGAAAAAACTAAACTTGACGGCGACTATCAGAAATTGGAATACTGTCACACAATTGCTGAAAATGTATGAAGAAATGGGATAGTTTAATTTACAATAAAAATCCCCTTTTTAATAAAAACAGACCGCTGATTTGCGAAATACTATCCTTAGTGTGTTGTTAATCAGTGTTTTTTTTAAAATATTAAATCATTTTTACGACTGTGCTGCTAATGTAGAAATAGTTTTGGTTTAAATCCAAAAACTATTTATATTTATAACGCTATCATTAATTCTAATACTTCACTATCTAATATGAATTTCAAACTTTCTATTATCGTCAGTAGCTTTTTTATTTGTTTTGCATATGGTCAAACAGGTACGCCCGGTGATTACTTAACTTCGCAGTTCCACAAAGAGCGCAGGACGGCCTTACGTATTCAAATGCCAAGCAATAGTGTGGCAGTCTTTTTTGCTAATGCGGTTCGCAATAGAGCGAATGATGTAGATTATGTGTACCATCAAGACCCTGATTTTTTTTACCTCACAGGATACAAAGAACCCAATTCTGTTTTAGTTATTTTTTCGAATAAGCAAACTAATAAAGAAGGGAAAACCTATGATGAAATTCTTTATGTTCAGGAGAAAAATGTTCGAGCAGAGCAATGGACTGGAAGACGTTTAGGTACCGAAGGTGCAATGAATGATTTAGGTTTTGCTACAGCGTTCAATGGCGTAGATTTTCTCAACTCAGGAATTAAATACGCTGAGTTTAGCTCTGTTCTTTTTAAGGAATTCAAGGATGATTACCGGGATTCAAAACGCGATGACGCTGATTTATATAAATTGGTGGAAGCCTTTAAAAATCAGGTAGGATACAATTCAAAGGCAGAATCTAAAATAGACGCTAATCTACAGAATGAGTTTCGAAATAAAAAAAGCATAACGCCAAAAAAAGTAAGTATCGATACGCAGTCGATTCAAAGCTATATGGCTGGTTTGCGTGAAATAAAGTCGAAAGAGGAATTAGTATTACTGACCAAAGTAGTTCGGATTTCGGCCATGGGGCAACGGGAAATTATGAAAGCCATGCATGCTGGGATGTCCGAGAATGAGATACAAGGAATACATGAATTTGTTTATAAAAAATACGGTTGCGAGTTTGAAGGGTATCCTTCAATTGTAGGCGCTGGAAATAACGGCTGTGTTTTACATTACATAGAAAACAGTAAAATGAAGGTCGAAAATGATTTGGTCTTAATGGATTTAGGTGCAGAATACCATGGCTATACTGCCGATGTAACACGCACAATTCCTGCTAATGGGAAATTCTCAGCAGAGCAGAAACTAATTTATGATTTAGTTTATCAAGCCCAAGAGGCTGGAATTGCTACCGTCAAAGAGGGAAATGACTTTAATGCACCTGACATTGCGGCACGCAAGGTGATCACGGCGGGTTTAATGAAACTGGGAATTATCACTAAAGAGGAGCAGTCGAGAGTTTATTTTCCGCATGGAACATCACATCACATTGGTTTAGATGTTCATGACCCAGGCTTGTACACCACCTTTGATATTGATATGGTTCTTACTGTAGAACCCGGGATTTATATTCCTAAGGGAAGCGATTGTGATAAAAAATGGTGGGGTATTGCCGTGAGAATTGAAGACGATATCTTAGTTACAGCAAATGAGCCAATAAACTTATCTGCGGAAGCACCGAGGAAGTCGGAGGAAATCGAAGCGCTCATGAAGGAAAAAAGTGTATTGGACGGTTTTACTTTACCAAGTTTAGACTGATCTATTTCGATAAATAGAAGGTAAATCGTAAATTTGCTTTCCTATTTAAAACTCCGGAATCTAATGATTCTAGATTTTTTTATGCCACTATTTCATCCTAATAAAAGGCACTCTTATTCGGAGGGAATTAATTTTTTTGTTCATTATTTATGCTTGAAGAGCTAGTGATTTATTTGGTAAATCTTTTGAATTATAGCATCATTTAAATGGACAGATTCATTTAAAATTATTTTCGAAAGCACGAATAGGTTCTTATCTTAATTTTTCGTGAAAAAAAGAGGTGAAATTGAAACAATGATAGTTTGGAATCAAATGTAAAAATAATTATTTCGGTGGAAACTAGAATTGATTCCACCAACAGAAACAGTATAGAAGCATAGGACTACTCCTGAAACAAGTACGTTTTTGAAAATCAAAAGGATAAAAAAAGCTTTTTTTCTATTTCCTTTTTTAAGAACTCAAAGTTTGGTCGCATCGGCATAGTTGCGGTTAAATACTTTAAAAAAATCAGTTACTCCGAAGAGTCTTTTGCTCTTCGGAGTTTTTATTTTATTATTTCTTTCTCTACAAGATCACAATACCAAAAGCCGTAATCAAACACATCTGTTGCATCGGATTCACAGCGGGTGTTTGAGGAATCCTCTTTTGGTTTTTCGTATTTACGATACACGATCTCGCCAATTTCAAAATCAATCAATTCTGAGAAAATTGGACCATCAAAAGTAAAGGTATGAAATTCGCCATTTTCACCGCAAACATCTACATTTTTAGGTAAGTCGTTGATGAAACTCTGATCAATTACTCGCCCGATAAAGCTTTTGTCGAGATAACGCTCGTTAACGCAAACAACAATCGTTTTAAAGCCCAATCCAATGAATTCCTGTATCAAATCATGAGTGGGCACTTTCCAAAGCGGAAAAACGCCTTCAAGTCCCATAGTGGCTAATTTGTCTTCCCGGTATTTACGCAGGTCTTCTAGGTTAATATCGCCAAAAATAGAGTGGGTTACTCCTTGGTTTTTCAGTTTTTCCATTGTGGTTTGCATCACGCTTTCATAGACTTCCATGGTGGGCATTTCTGGGATTTGCATGATCTCCAGTGGTAATCCGATGCTTTTGGCCTGTTGTTCTAATAATTCTACGCGAACACCATGCATAGAAACACGCTGAAATTCTTGGTTTACGCTGGTTAGTAAACAATTGATTTCAAATTCAGGATCTTGTAAAACTTTATACAGGGCTAGAGCAGAGTCTTTGCCGCTACTCCAGTTAAATAGGGCTTTCTTTTTCAATGTGATCTTATTCGAAATTTATGTCTGTAAACTTACAAAATTACTTCTGTTTGTTCCTGAATCATTTGTAACTTTGATTGTTCTTAATTTTTATTAAATGGTATTATTCAAAAATAAGTATCAAACTGAATCAAATCGTTTATAAAATTGGGATTATTTTAGTGCAGCTATCTATTTTATTATAATAGTGACCCTAAATCGGGAATACTTTTTTAGAGCTACTAACGATGAAAAAATGGAATTAAACTCAAGCGGTAAAATTGTTGAAACGGAATTGGTAAAATCAATTTCGATCTGAGAAAATTGTTTTTGTCATAATTGGGTTATTATGCCAAACCATATTCATTTGCTGTTAGAAATAAAAAATGGGGATATCGACGTAGAAACGCACGATGTAGAGACGCACTGCAGTGCGTCTCTACAATCAAACCGGGAATCCCTGCCACCTAATTTATTTCGTAAACCAAATTCGATCTCATCTTTTGTCGCCATTTTAAAGGTGGTTACGACAAAACAAATTAATGTAATGGAGAATAATTCAACTAAAATTTGGCAATCCAATTATCATGATCATATTGTTCGTAATGATGATTCATTTAATAAAATTTATCAGTACATTAAGTACAATCCAAGAAATTGCAATATCGACTCCATAAATTCTAAATTCTAATTTTATTATGAAATACCTGTTTTTTTTACTCTCTTCGTTGGCTTTCGCCCAACAGACAAAATTTGTTGATTTCAAATCAGTTTCCGGGCAATTAACATTAGATGCAAAAGAGAAATCAGTAACGGGTTCGGTACATTACTGTTTGGAGGTGTTAACCCCCATTGATACCATAAAAATTGATGCACAAAACATGAATTTTACAACCGTAAAACTGAATAATTTGGCGGTGCCTTTTGTAAATACAGCTAAACAATTGCAAATTATCTATCAATTTAAAAAGGGCAAAAATGAAATCAGTTTTGAATATACAGCAACGCCTACGAAGGCTTTATATTTCGTAGGTTCTGAAGCGGCAGATGATTTGCAAATCTGGACGCAGGGACAAGGGAAATATACGAGCAATTGGTTTCCGAGTTTTGATGATGTGAATGAAAAAGTGATTTTTAATATAGAGCTTACTTTTAATCAGGAGTATCAGGCAATTTCAAACGGGATACTAACCGGTAAAACGACAAACGGCAGCATGGCCTTGTGGCAATATCGGATGCAAAAACCCATGAGTTCTTATCTGCTGATGCTGGCGATCGGTAAATTTGATAAGTACACGGAAAAAACGAAATGCGGAACCGAATTAGAGTTATACTTGGAACACAAAGATACGGCGAGGTACGAACCTGCTTACCGTTATTCTGTTCGAATGTTTGATTTTCTGGAAAAAGAAATAGGGGTGAAGTACCCTTGGAAAGTGTATAAACAAATTCCCATTCGTGATTTTTTGTATGCCGGAATGGAAAACACTTCGGCAACCTTATTCTCCAGCAGGTATGTAGTCGACTCCACCGGTTTTGAAGACTGCAATTATACCAATGTCAACGCACACGAACTGGCACATCAATGGTTTGGGGATTTAATCACTGCCGAAAGCGGAAAACACCATTGGTTACAGGAAGGATTTGCCACTTACTATGCCTTACTGGCAGAACGAGAAATCTATGGTGATGAGTATTTCTATTCTAAACTATATGAAACAGCACAGCAAATTAAATATGCTTCCAGAACGGATACGATTCCGGTTCTGAATGAAAAAGCCAGTTCCTTAAGCTTTTATCAAAAAGGGGCTTGGGCTTTGTTCGTTTTGCATGAAGCAATAGGCGATAAAGCATTTAAAAAAGCAGTACGCAGCTACCTGAAAAAATATTCCTTTCAAAGTGTGAAAACGCAGGATTTCTTTCAAGAAGTGAATAAAGTGTCTGATTTCGATACGGATAAATTTAGCAAAGTATGGCTTGAGTCTATGGTGTTTAATTCTAACAAAGTCAATGAGTTATTGAATAAAAATAAAACTTCAAAATTATTGTTTGAATTGGATAAGCTGAAGAAAAAACCACTGTCAGAGAAAGCAGAATTTATGGCAGAGATACTTCAATCCGAGGCTTATTATACGGTAAAAGAAGCAGTCGTTATTCAGCTGAAAAACGAAAATTTTGAAGCCAAAAAGCAGCTGTTAGAGTTGGCTTTGGCGACCAATAATATCCAGGTTCGGCAGGCGGTTGCCAGTACAAACACAAAAATTCCAGAGGATTTCAGAGTGCAATATGAAAGTTTATTAAACGATAAGTCTTATCAGACGCAGGAGATTGCTTTATTTTATTTATGGAATAATTTCCCGGAACAGCGCTCGGTCTATTTGGCGAAATCCAAAGACTGGATTGGTTTCAGCGATCATAATCTAAAAACTTTATGGCTGTCACTGGCGGTATCAACCCCAGAATACGAAGTTGATAAAACCCTTCTCATAGCAGAATTGATTAATTATTCCTCCACTAATTATGAGGCTATTACACGTCAAAATGCTTTGGAAAAACTGATTGGTTTTAATTTAATTAATGACGTAGTTTTAAAAAACTTAGTGAATGCGACTACGCATCACATGTGGCAATTTTCTAAATTTGGAAGAGATAACATCAGAAAGTTATTGAAAGATAAAGAAATGGTACTTTCATTTGAAGGAATTCTACCTGAGTTAGATGAAAGAGAACAGTTTCAATTGAGGCGGTTACTAAATTAATAGTACTGTTAGTTTATGAATTGTACCTAAGGACGATAAAAAAGACTTAAAACCATTTTTAAGTTGCACTTAAAAATATATTCCAGTGGGCATTAGTGATTTCTGGAGGAGGGAGTAAAGACACATTTGCTGATGGTCTCACACACTATCTTTTAGAAAAAAAATAAATGTGATGTTTTTATTGGTACTTCAACTGGAAGTTTACTTATTCGGTATCTCGCCCTAAATAAAACTGAAAAAATAAAAGAGATATTTACTTCTTTAAATCAAAGAAGTGTTTTTATTAGGCTTCCTTTTTTTTAAAGTATCTAAACGGAAAATTTCATGAAACTATCTTCTTTATGCTGCTAGTAAAAAAACGACTGCGATTACGGCGATGCTGTTTTTACTAATCTGGTTTAAAGCATAGAAGCCATAATATGAGGGGCAGCAGTCATTGATGTTATAATCTTGAATACCGAAGTAAATATTCAAAAAAAATTATGAGTAGTAATCCCTTTTCATTATCGGTTAATTTATTTGGAATCGTTTTCGAATAAGTAAAAAAAAGATATTGCACTGTAAATTTTAGCTTCAAAACACAAAGAAGTACCACCAAAAATATTTATGTTCTACTCCAAATACGTTTTGGTTATAACTTAATTTTACTACAACAACAACAACAACAACAACAACAACAACAAATACTTACTG
>NZ_AJXL01000118.1 GCF_000264055.1 Flavobacterium sp. ACAM 123
GCGGAATCTAAACCATTGTAAAATTACGCTCCTATGAATAATCGCATCGTATTAAACAATATGTAGTTGCTCGGGTGGATACTTTCGTTTTTCTTTTAGGCATTACAATATGCTGGTTCATTTGTCGGCAAATTTTATTCTGTCGTTTTCTCTTTTTACATTACCGTGTTGCACTGCCGTGTCAATGACGTAACGCAACATTGTGTCAATTTGCTTGCCTACTTTGGCAAAACCAAAAGTCCGAGCCAAGTATCGAAGCAGTTCAGCTTCCTCAATACTCAAATTGTTTGTTACTGCTTCCTGTAGAGCAACTAAAACTTCTTCAGGAGCAATGTCCTCCATGTTACGTTTTTCTATGTCATTGTTACGATAGTAGTCTAAAGTTGTGTTGTTGCTCCAATAAAAGGGCTGATGATGTATTGTCTGCACTATATTAATCTCTTTGATAATTCCTTCTAAGTGCTTGTCTAACCTTGACCCTGCACGACTGGTATTCCACGCTTGCAATACTTTTTTATATAATAAACTCTTGCTTATAGGAGCTTCTGCGTCCACTATTGATTGTATCTGTTGCTTTATGATATTTCGGTTTTGAAATTCATATATCGTTTCACTATTGGCATTAGAAGCAGGAGTTAAAGCGAAAGCGGTATAAGGAGTTTGCTTGCTTGTAAGATTAATTGTTACCAATTCTGCGGGTATTACTTTAATAGTCTCTAATACAGGGTCAAGAGCAGGGTCAAGGTTAACTACTTCTTTAACTTCGGGCTGCGATTGCAGTTGCTTTACTCTTTCAATTATTGTATCAATAATCTTATCTGAATTTTCAAACCAGTCAATTGTCCAAATGCGATGAATGTTCCAACCTAAAGCTTTAAGAACAGAAGGCATCACCATTTCTCTGTCATTAGTGGTGTGAGCATTATAGTAGTAATGACCATCAACTACAATTCCTAGAATATATTGTTGCGGTTTGTCAGGATGAACAATACCAATATCCACTTTGAACCCAGAAGTGCCAATATTACATTTTACTTCTAATCCTTTTTCTTGCAACTTTTTGCTAACGGATGCTGATAAATGTTGCTTGTTGAGTGTTTCTTGAACATCTTCGGGACGAACACTTAAACTTCCTTTTTCAGCAAATTGCATAAATGCTTTCAGACCTGCCACGCCTTCGGCAGATGTACGACTTAAATCTATTTGGTCTGCATGCAATGTAGCGAATATGTGCATTTCATAGCGGGCACGGGTTATAGCTACGTTTAATCTACGCCAACCACCATCACGATTTAAAGGACCAAAATTCATACTCATTTTACCTTGTTCATCAGGTGCGTAGCAGACAGAAAATAGGATAATATCACGTTCATCTCCCTGAACATTCTCTAAGTTTTTCACAAACAATGGCTCAAGACTTTCATTGGTAAATTCTTCCAAATTCGGGTCGGACATGAACAGCTTTTGTAGCTTGTCTTCTATCAGATTTTGTTGTGTTTGACTAAATGTAACAACACCTACACTCAATTTGCGTTTTTTTGAATCGTTGTAATGTGATTTTATGAATTGCACAATTTCATCGGCTTCAAATTTATTGGTGCGTGTTTTTCCCTTATCGTAAAATCCGCTGATTCGGTGATATTTTACTTTACTGTTCAAATCGTCAGATGAAGGGAACGTAAGAAGTTTGTTTTCGTAATAATTCACATTGCTGAAAGCAATTAGACTTTCATGTTTGCTGCGATAATGTCGTAACAAATATTTTGATGGCACCGACAAGGATAAACAATCATCTAAAATGCTTTCTAAATCCTCCACATCCATATTTTCTTCATCCAATTTTACGGTGCTAAAAAATGAAGTAGGTGGCATTTGTTTAGGGTCGCCTACAATCACAACTTGTTTTGCTCTTGCCAAGGCACTTACAGCTTCGCAAGTTGGCAACTGTGATGCCTCATCAAAAATTAAAATGTCAAAATGTTTCGTATTTACATCAAAATACTGTGCTACTGAGATTGGACTCATTAACATACAAGGAGCAATGCGGGGTAGTAATGCAGGTATTTGGTCAAACAGTTTTCTTATACTCAATCCTCTGCCTCTGTTTTTAATAGCTCGTTGTAAAATCCCAATTTCAGAACTTTGCATTGCCTCGATTGTGGAGTTCGGCAATTGTGCCGCTAACTTCACACGCAATTCCTGAATTGTGAGATATTGAAAGTCTTTCGCAATTTTTTTATACTGTTCAATTTTACTTTCAAATAACCCAACATTAAATAAACTCAATGATTCGTGTTGCGAAATAATACGTTGTGCAATGGAAGCATGAACGATGTAATTAAAGTAATCGGTGATGTTATCAGCATCACACAATTTGTTTTCGTAATCGTTTATAAGCCATTGCAACTGCAAAGTTTCGCCCTGCTTACGAAGTTGCACATAGTTAATCCAATTTTTTAAATGTGGAAGATGTGTCTGTATATTTTGCAATTGTGTAATGGTTTCATTCTGCCAGTTTTCCTTTTGTTGAAAATCAATACCTGTAAGTGTTTCGTAATTTTTCTTGTGCTCGTTGAAAGTTGATGACAACTGAATAAAATCAACTATTGCTAACAAATTATTTTGTTTAATTTCATCGGAATACTGCAAGTTTTTTTCTTTCCAAATCTGAACCCATTTGCTAAGTGCATTACGTTCCCAACTGTTTGTTAGATTGCTTATTTGCTGAACCAATTCAGCTTTATTGTTAATGTCGGCTAAGTCTGTTTGTTCGTCTTTGAATAAATTTTTTAGTGCTTGTTGCACAACAGAAAAGCGGCTTTTCTGCAAAAGTCGTTGCACCTCTTGGAACTGATTGTAATTGGAAAAAAGTTGTTCTAATTCGCTGTTATCTGTAATAGGAGCATTTCTAAAAACAGCTAATTGCTTTTTGATTTTTCTTGTTTGTAACCATTTCGGTAAAAACCAACTTTGTTGTGCCTTCTTCCATTCTATTTCTGTTGATGAAACATCTGAGTTTAAAACATTTCGGTTGTAGCTTTTTAAAATGTTGTTTAAAACCGTCAAATATTGATTGAATGCTTTACTCCATTCTTCGTAAACACTATAATTTTCTTTGTCAGATAGATAGCGTAAAAGTTCTAAAGGAAGGTCAGGCAGATTTTGAAAAGCACTTACTACCTGAACAAATTGCTCCCACTCTGGTTTAGATTGGATTGAAAAAGGGAAATGTATTGCTTTAGCCAAAGATTGCGATTTACCTTCCAAATCGGGCAAAAGGTTACATAGTTTTTTTGTTTGTGCTGAAATTTCATCACTTATCGAAGGAGAATACTGCGGTAAATTAAAAGCAGTTAAAGGATTTTCAGAATGGGGAATAATTATTTTTAATATGGATTGAAATTGTGGAAGCCAATCTATCCATTGTTGCCAAAGTGTTGCGTTTAATTGTTGCAGAACTGTTTCGGAAATGAATTTTTTTTGAAAATTTTTATCGCTGTAATTTTCCAAAGCAGTAATGCTGTCGTATAGATTCCAACCTGTTTTCTGCTTTTGGTGTAAAACATTGACGTATTCACTAATCGCTTTTTTCGCAGTATCTAATCGCTGGGCTTCTTGTTGAAAATTGACTGTTCGTGCAAGTTTTGCTGTTTCAATTGACTTTGCCAATTGTGCTAATACATCAGATTTCTTAGATTTATTAGAGTGCAGTTCCAACGTAAACGGAGCAAGTCCGATTTGTTCCAATCGTCTATGCACAACATCTAATGCTGCTTTTTTTGCTGCTACAAACAATACTCTTTTTCCACGATACAAAGCATCTGCAATAATGTTGGTAATGGTTTGAGATTTTCCAGTGCCGGGAGGTCCGTGCAAAATGAAACTACGACCTTGCTGTGCGGTAAGCACTGCCTCCATTTGCGAAACATCGGTTGCTATGGGTAATACTATTGACTGAGAATGAATGTTGTCAAAATCATTCACAGAATGTGGTTCGTGATTTTCATTAAACACTAACTTGCCTTCTACTAAACTTCGCACCATGTCGCTTTTTAGCAATTCTTCTTGATGCATTACAATGTCTTTCCACAGAATTAGTTTACTAAATGAAAAATTTCCTAATACTAATTGCTCTTCTACATCCCAACCTTTCAACTGCATAACGGCTCTGCGTATTATGCCCATTACTTTTGCAACATCAACCCCTTTTTCATCAGTAGGTAGTTGTTCTAATGCACTTAAGTCTAGTTCATACTCCTGCCGAAGAAATTCCACTAACGTAATGTTTATCATTGTTTCTTCTTCACGGTTTTTCAATGTAAACTTGCTGTTTACAGACCTACGACTTATTTCTACTGGCAACAACAGAATAGGTGAATAGCGTGGTTGTTCAGGTGCTTTTCTGTCAAACCATTTTAGTAGTCCAACGGCTAAATACAAAGTGCTTGAACCGTTTTCATCAATTGCTTGTTTTGCATTTTTATGGATATAGATTAGAATGTTATCTAAATCCTGCTGATGATAGTGAGTTAGTAAGCGACTATGTTTTAACTCATCATTTGCTAATTGGTATAATGGTGATGATTGATGAAGTGGCTGTGAGAAGAAATTATACTTTCTTAATACCTCTGCATTCGGATTAGGCATAATAGAAAAACTCTTTCCATCTGCTAGTGTGTCCTCCAAGTTACTTATGTCAATATCTACCAATTGAAGCATATTACGGGTGATATGTAGATTCAGCAAATTGTTGCGAAGCGATAAATCTAACAGTTTGCGTTCCCATATTTTTTGCTTCGTTTTTGGTTGCTTGCCTTGTAGTAAATCATCTTGATAAATAGTGCCAATCTCAAAATGCTTTTCCATTGCAGCCGTTTCCGTTTGCTTTAATGCTTCTTCATCTAACTGTATTCCAGATGCATTTGTAAGCAAAGGCAACGGACGTATGCGAAGAGTTCTTGCACGTTTTATATCTACTGACAACAAAAACTCTTCTTTTTGAACTAACTGTGCTTCGCCTGCATTCAGTGCATCACTGAACTTAATATTATTCCCCTTGCATACACTTGTAGATTCAACGGCTGCCATTTCACGAATGCCTTTTGAAAGACGTTTAGTAATAGCGGTTTTATCATCATTGATAACTTCGGAAAATTTATCGTCCTGCAACCAGCAAGCAATAAAAGCATGTCCACGAACAATTATTAGAATTGGGTTTAGGTCAACTGCTTCTAAACAAGCGGCAAACAATAAACTGATGTCAATACAGTTTCCGAATTTTTCCTGCTGAATGGTATTAAGTAAACGTAACCTCTGTCCCGTTTCTTCATAACCTGGCGGTAAAGAACTGTAAACAATTTCCTCGTTTTGTATTGCTGAATAAATAGATGACATGATTTGCAACACTCGCTCGGGATCATTACTCTGATAACCTTCAAAAGCCGTTTTTAATCCTTGCGATTCTAAAATTTCAATGGCTTTTCTTTTGATGTGATAGATGTAAGGGTGATTTGGCGTAACGTAAGCTGCTATCAATTCGGGCAATACATGAAATCCCCCAAAATGTTCTAATGGATGAACATTTATAGCAATCGTTTCTTTGAGCATTGAAATTTCGTCTTGAAAAACTTCAATGGTAAGATTTGCCCTTTCCGTTTCGGATAGCTTGTTAAGAAATTCACGGTTTATTTTCAAATTCTCTAACGGAATTTTCACATCCTTTTTAGCAGGAACGGATGAAACAGTAAAACTAAATGGCTCAATGCAAGGAAGGTCAGCAAATATCTTTATTTCAAGTTGAGCAGAATTAGTTTCCGAAGTGTTTTCAATCGTCAATGACTGAACTGGCTTAATATTGTTCAGATACAAAGAAATGTTTAAAAATGGAAGTGTCTGCTTGTGTATTATGAGAGTAGATTGTTCTTGCATGAGTTCTTTTATTCTAATTGAGTTCGTCAAATTTTGCTTTCATTGTCGGATTGCCATGCGTTAGCTTTTTGATAGTCAAGTCCTCCGTTTTATTGTTGGCAAGCCTTAAATTATTTACAGAGGCGAGTAAAGATTCTTTTGTTTTTTGAAGATGATCTATAGTTTTATCTATTTCTTCAAGGGCGGTTTTAAATTGCCTACTTGCTAGATCATAATTTCTTGAAAATCCCTCTTTGAAGTTGTTTATCTTATCTTCAAAATTCGTAATGTCTATGTTTTGGTTTTTTACTACAGCAAGTTCTGATTTATATTGCATAGAGTTCATTGCTGCATTGCGAAGTAAAGTAATAATCGGAATAAAAAATTGAGGACGTACAACATACATTTTGTTGTATTTGTGGGAAACGTCAACAATACCTGAATTGTAAAACTCACTTTCTACTTCAAGAAGAGAAACAAGGACAGCATATTCGCATTTCTTCTCGTTGCGGTCTTTGTCAAGTTCTTTTAAAAAATCTTCATTCCTTTTTTTTGTAGCTGTTTCGTCCCCTTCATTTTTCATTTCAAACATTATTGAAATGATTTCATTTCCCGCTTCGTCAGTCTCTCGGTAAATAAAGTCTCCCTTGCTACCAGATTTTGAATCATTGTCTTTTTCAAAATATGCTTTTTGAAAAGCTGTTGCACGAAGTTTGTTAAACTCAGTCTCACAATGTTGTTCAAGTGTTTCGCCTAACATTTTAGTCGAGAGTTTGAGCTTCATATCCTTAACGCGGGCAATCTCATCGTCTTTATATTTTATGATTACGTCTTTGTTTTGCAATTCAGTTACAAATTGTTGCTTTAAAGAATTTTCAAGATTTTGTTTTTCTAATTCTTTAGTCTTTAAATCATTTGCCAAATTGTCTCGTTCTTTCTCAACTTTTTGAACAGCTTCGTTAACAGCAAGTTTTTTCTCGAGTGCAACATTATCAATCTTTGCTTTTAATTGCGTTATTTCGGCTTCTTTTTTATTTAGTTTTTCAGCCAGTGCCAAGTCGCTTTGTGCTTTTAGTTCTGTGAGTTCTTTATCTTTTTTCGCAAGTTGGTCTTGCACAGAATTTCTAATATTTGCTTCAGCTAATTTTATTGCACTCTCTTTTTCTTTGTCGGCAAGTTTTAAGCGATTTTGTATTTCTTCTTCAAATTGGTGGTCACGAACTTGTTTTAGAATGTCAGCAAAACCTGCTTCGTCTACTTTAAAAGCTTTCTTACAATTTGGGCAAATTATTTCGTTCATCTCGTTTAATATTTTTTTTGTTTTAATGTCCTGTCTGTTAAATAGTTGCGCGGTCGCCAATAAAACGACCGATAACTTGTTCATAACATCAAGAAGTAACGCTTTTTTTAAAGTTTGACCATAACTCGTGCTATATTTCTTGCGTTGTATGTTGTAAATAAAAGCTTTTCTAATTATTATTACAATACCCACTTTTAGTGATATTGATACATTTCTATGAAGTAAAAGTATTCCATTATAATTTCAATTCTTTACGGTTTCCCATATTGTAAAAAAAATAAAACGCATAAAGAACACCTCACAGCATCTTTATTTCCTATCACAACTCCTCCAACTATCATTATAATACCCGTTCCGGGAATCATAAACCTTCACACTATAGTAAAGCATTAAAACCACAAGAATTATAATCATATAAGAGAGAATCCTTGAAACCCTCTCGAAATCCCCTTCATTATTTTACGATAACGCCATAAGAACAGAAGTATAATCGGTTCCGTTCAACCGCGGGTTCATTGTTGGCTTTGCAAGCCCAACGCAGCCTTAGCTGTTAGCCGTAGTTATTGTTTTTTCAATAATTCATTAATTCTGTTTATCATGTCTTTAGCGTTTGTGTTTTCTGGATTCAATTCATATGATTTTTGATAGTTCTTTTTTGAAATTTCCAGTTGTCCATTCTTAAAATAGCCTTCAGCTAAACTATCAAAGGCATTGAATGATTTTGGATTTTCTTCTATATTAAATTCAAAAACTTTGATTGCATCATTTAATCTATCAGTACTCATTAATGTATATGCAGTTATATTCAATGCGTCTTCTAACTGTAATGTTGCATTTTTATTTTTTAAGGTAAAGTAGGACTGCTTTGCTTTTACTATATCATTTTTAAAAAAGGCTGTAATTATTTCTTCTTCGACTAACAATTTTTTATCCATCAATCTTTTATCTATAATTCCAGCTATATGATTGATGATTCGTTCTTCAACATTGAAGAATTTGTAGCCATTTGATAAAAATATAATTGTTAAATCATTATCTGTGAATTTTCGAAATGCAGTCATATACCCGCCACTAAATCCAAATGATTTTACATTATTTGTTGAGTATAGGCTCCAGCCATAAAGAAAGTCATCTTTCTTATCTTTATACTCAAATTGACTCCACATTAAAGTTTTGGTTGCTTTGCTTAAAAGAATATTTTTATCTAATCTTTCATTCCACGCTATAAATTCTTTGAGTGTAATATTTAATCCACTTCCGGAATTATGAATTTTAACATGGTCAGCATTAAATCTTTCGTATTTTTTCTTTTTAAAATTAAACACGTGGTGAGTAACTCTGTTCGAAATGAACTCTGATGCATTTGCAGAATAAACTACTCCTTTTTTCACAGAAGGAAATTGATTTTTCAAAATATAATCCTCAAATGTCAATCCACTTATACTTTCAATAATTTTTGTGAGTAAACAATAATTGGTTTGATTGTAACTAAAATGATCTCCCGTTTCAAACTCCATTGGTTTTTTGTACAAGCGAATCCATTTTTCGCTTTCATCTAAACTATATGGGATATCTTCAAATTTTACAATATCTGGTAAACCTGATGAATGGGTTATTAGGTTTTTGACTTTGACATCTTGCCATTCTTTAGGAAG
This sequence comes from Flavobacterium sp. ACAM 123, assembly GCF_000264055.1. GTDB lineage: Bacteria > Bacteroidota > Bacteroidia > Flavobacteriales > Flavobacteriaceae > Flavobacterium. The sequence continues at coordinate 8,863 of NZ_AJXL01000118.1, forward strand.
ATTATCTAAATATTTCGAAATTTTATCTTCTAACGATATTTTATTTTTTTCTATAAGTTGAAAAACGCCAACTGCTGTAATTAATTTAGTCGTTGAATATAATCTAAAAATGCTGTTTTCATCTACAATCGTATTATCTTCTAATGAACTTTTTCCACAAAATTGTTGATAGATCACTTTTCCATTTTTTATAACAGCAACAACTAAACCTGGAATTTGATTTACTTCAATTGTTTCTTTTAGATAAGTATCTAATTGTTGTTTTAAGGAGTTTTTTGAATTTTCTGTTTTTTGACTAAAACAGGACATAGTTAGAAATAAGAAACTTATTATTAATGTTGATTTTTTCATTATTTAATTGAATTTTTCTCCGTCGGTTTTTATAATTACAGCTAAACGTGTCGCTGATTTGAAATGGCGTATGCTTCGTAACCTTTCGGTTAACGGGTTAAAATAAAGTTGATGCATTATGGCAATCCCACTAAAATCCCACTATATCAAAATGGCTGTTGGCAAATCGTTATTTTCTATATTTACCATCTTTAAAGTTTTGAACTTCTAATAAACTCCCTTCTAAATCATATACATTTAGTGTTCCATTTCCATCTTTTAGAGTGCCTTTATCTAATTTTTTTCCATTACCGTCAAAACAATTAATTATATTCATTAGTTTTCCATCAGTGTATAATCTTTCGGTATAAATTTTTCCATTAGTGTGATACCAATTCCATTGCCCAATCAATTTTCCATTGTCTAATTTTCCAATCCCTTCTTTATTTCCGTTTTCGTAGAAAAATTTCCATTCTCCGTCTTGTTTTCCACTATTAAATTTACCGATCTGATGCAATTTACCATTTTCGTGAAAAATTTCCCAAACACCTATTTTTGCTCCATTGAGATATTTCCCTTTTTGAAATATCATTCCATTTTTATGGTAAAATTTCCATTTTCCATTTTTTAATTCACTTGATGTTCTCCCTATTTTTTTTAATTCGCCACTGTCATAAGTTTCTTTTGTCATTTTACAAGAAACTAATAATAAAGGCGTAAGAATTACGATAATAATTTTTTTTATTAATTAGGGTCTGCTGAAAAACT
>NZ_AJXL01000119.1 GCF_000264055.1 Flavobacterium sp. ACAM 123
TTNTTTTTATTTTATGTTCAAAATCTACTATTGAATATTCTTAAATTTTCACTGGTTTCTCAGCTGTGAAAATAAAATACAGTCCAATAAGAATAAAAGGAATACTAAGCCATTGGCCAGTAGAAAGTAATCCTAGAGCGCTTTCAAATCCACCTTGACTTTCCTTCACAAATTCTACAACGATACGTACAGAAAATAATAACACTAGAAAAAGGCCGAATAGAAATCCTGATTTTAATCTCGTTTCTGTTTTCCAGTACAATAAAAATAATATTGCAAAAACAAAAACATAACAAAATGCTTCATACAACTGAGCAGGGTGTCTGGATGGAACTTGCTCCAGTAAGTTAGCAAATTGGGGGTTAGTTGCAATAGCTTGATATGCCTCTGCAGGATTTGGTATTTGTGTTGCGTTTACGGCATCTCGCGCGCTAAATTGATCACGGACAAATTTTATTCCAAACGGGGAAGTGGTCTCTTTTCCTATTATCTCAGAATTGAAAAAATTGCCTAATCTCACGAAAATAGCGCCACTCGCCACTCCGATTACGATTCGGTCTAAAATCCATAACAATGGTCTTTTTAGTATTTTCTTACTGTAATAATACATTGCAATTATTATTGATATAGCTGCTCCATGACTTGCTAATCCAGCATAACCGGTGAATTCGAACGTAGGAGTGAATCGAAAAGGTAAAAATATTTCCAATAAATGATTGCGAAAGTATTCCCAATCGTAAAATATGACATGACCCAAACGTGCTCCTAGCAATGTTGCCAGCACGGTCCAGATGAATAAGGAATCCAATTTTTCTATGGATTCGTTTTCACGATCATAGATGTTTTTCATAATGTACCAACCTAAACCAAATGCAATTACAAACATAAGGCTGTAGAAACGAATTATAAAAAAACCTAAATCAATACCTTCTGATGGGTTCCAAACTATGTTTAAAGCGTGTGTCATTATTTTCTATTTGGTGTAAAAATACATTTTTTGTTTTGAGTTCCAATAGTATATTGAAGATATGCCATGTTTGTTTGTGCTATTTAAGAGTCAAAAAACGCAATTTCGACGATGTTGATCGTATTAATGGTTGCATTTTTTTTTGGGGACGGGGTCATAGCCAGTTTTACCCCAAGGATGACAGCTTAAAATACGTTTAATACCCAGAAATCCACCATAAAACAGACCATGTGTTTGCAATGCCTCAATCATGTAGGAAGAACAGGTGGGTGCAAATCGGCAGGCTGCTGGCATAAAAGGGGATAGGACTAGCTGATAAAATCGAACGAGTAAGACAAATGGGAATATGATTATTTTTGAAAGCATATTTTAGGTAATTAGCATTTGTATTCGTTAGCTGATCACTAAAAAGGGATTATTGAACATTAAAGGTTGTACCGTCTTTAGCGTCTTTCAATTGGATTCCGTAGGTTATCAATTGATCTCTTATTTGGTCAGATAGTTTAAAGTTCTTGTCTGCCCTGGCTTGATTCCTCATACCGATAAGCATATTAACAACTCCTTCCAGTTTATCGTTACCGCTGTTTACAGTTTTTTCAGCTTCTAGTCCCAATACATCAAATACAAAGGCGTTCATTGCAATGGAAAAATTTTCTAAATCAACTGCGTTCAAGGTTTCTTTATCATCATGTATGAGATTGATAAAGCGAACTCCTTCAAATAATTGTGCGATTAAAATAGGGGAATTAAAATCGTCATTCATAGCGTCATAACAGGACTGTTTCCAGTTTATTATGTCTAATGTGCTTTTAGAACTTGCATTTATCTGTTTTAAAGTTGTTAACGATTCCATGAGCCTTTTGTACCCTTTTTCAGCTGCAACAATGGCATCATCAGAAAAATCAAGTATGCTCCTGTAGTGTGCCTGTAACATAAAGAATCGAGCTACCGAAGCAGGAAAGGCTTTACTTAAGATGGAATTTTCTCCTGTTAAGATTTCTCTCGGTAAAATATTGTTGCCGGTCGATTTGGCCATTTTTTTACCGTTTAAAGTCAGCATGTTTGCATGCATCCAGTAATTAACGGGAGTTTGACCAGTACAAGCTTCATTTTGTGCAATTTCACATTCGTGATGTGGAAATTTCAAATCCATTCCGCCACCGTGAATATCAAAATGGTTTCCTAGATATTTCGTACTCATCGCTGTGCACTCTAAATGCCAACCAGGAAAACCTTCACTCCATGGAGAAGGCCAGCGCATAATATGCTGCGGCTCCGCTTTTTTCCAAAGTGCAAAATCTTGAGGGTTTCTTTTGTCGGTTTGTCCGTCAAGATCACGAGTATTGGCAAGCATGTCTTCAATATTTCGACCGCTTAATCTACCGTAATAATTTGTCTCGTTGAATTTGACGACATCAAAATAGACTGAGCCATTAGCTACATATCCTATTCCTTTATCGATAATTGTTTTGATGATTTCTATTTGTTCAATAAGGTGGCCCGTAGCTGTAGGCTCAATACTTGGAGGTAAAAAGTTAAAAGCTTTCAAAATTTCATGAAAGTCGACAGTGTAGCGTTGAACCACTTCCATAGGTTCTAACTGCTCTAAACGTGCTTTCTTTGCGATTTTATCTTCGCCGTCCTCTGCATCATCCACAATATGTCCCACATCGGTAATGTTACGTACATAGCGAACTTTATAACCTATATGTAGTAAGTACCTAAATATAATGTCAAATGACATAAAAGTTCTCACGTTACCAAGATGAACATTGCTGTAAACTGTTGGGCCGCAAACATACATACCAATGTTACCTTCATGAATAGGAACGAATGTTTCTTTGTCGCCTGAAAGAGAATTGTATATTTTTAACTTCTGGGTAGTATATAAAGGCATGTTTGTTTTTTTAGGAGCTGTTTCCTGCTTTCCGTTTCAATCTTTTTATCTCGTCCGAAAGACGAGATAAAAAGGATTTTCACTTCAATCAGGGCTAGGGATTTATGGGGGAATAACGAATAAATTACTTTAGAATTTTGTTTCTAATTTAATATAATCCAAAAACTCTCTTCGAGCTTGTGGGTCTTTAAATTTTCCGCCAAATTCAGAGGTGACTGTGCTACTTTCGATATCACTGATTCCTCGTGAGTTTACACAAAGATGTTTTGCGTCAATAACACAGGCAACATCTTTTGTGCCCAAAGCATTTTGTAATTCCTGAACGATTTGCATCGTCAAACGCTCTTGTACTTGCGGTCTTTTAGAATAGTACTCAACAATTCTATTCATCTTTGAAAGACCAATTACTCTTCCGTTAGAGATATAAGCCACATGGGCTCTTCCTATGATCGGTAATAAATGATGCTCACAAGTCGAGTAGACAATAATGTTTTTTTCAACTAACATTTCGCCGTATTTATAATTATTGTCGAATGTAGATGCTTTTGGTTTTCTTGCAGGATTCAATCCTCCAAAAATTTCTTTTACAAACATTTTGGCGACACGATTAGGAGTGCCCTTAATGCTGTCATCTGTCAAATCCATCCCTAATGTAAGAAGGATATTTTCAACATCTTTTTTTATACTTTCTATTTTTTCGTCATCAGTAATATCAAACGCGTCTTTTCGTAACGGATTTGTTGCGCATGAACCAATATGATTATCTCCTATTTCGTCATGAATTTCTTCATTATGTTTCATTAAAAGCTACTATTATGGTGGGTGTATAAATTTAGTCTGTAAAGATAATTAATAAATATTAAAGAATTTCCATCCGTTTTAATAATTAATTTCCGCTTTAAGACAGTGATTGTGTAAAGTATTCTTTACGATTTTAAATTAAAAACAAACGGCAATAACTGTAATGGTTATTGCCGTTGTAGGGTATTGTTATGATTATCAAAGATGTATCGTTATTTTATTAACGCTTATCATCTTGTTACTGTTAAATTTCAACGCTATATTATTTTGAATTATAAACTATAATTGCTTCTTTAAGTATTTGTACGGCTCTAATTAATTCTTCTTTCTTTAAGACATAAGCAATTCGAACCTGGTTCAAACCTACTCCTGGCGTGGAGTAAAATCCAGCTCCTGGCGCTACCATTACTGTTTCTCCATCGAGATCGTAACTTTCTAAAAGCCATCTGGCAAAATCATCTGCGTTTTCAATAGGAAGTTCAGCGATACAATAAAAAGCCCCTTTAGGAGTAGCTACTTTCACACCTTCAATTTTTTGTAGCTCAGCTACAAGTGTATCTCTACGTTCTCTGTACTCTGAAATTACTTCATCAAAATAACTTTGAGGAGTATCAAGAGCTGCCTCGCTGGCTACTTGAGCAAATGTTGGCGGACTTAATCTTGCTTGTGCAAATTTCATTGCAGCGCCCATTAATTCTTTATTTTTTGACACAATGCAACCAATTCTTGCACCACACATGCTGTATCTTTTGGACACAGAGTCAATCATTATAGCGTTTTGTTCCAGTCCGGGAATGTTCATTACTGAATAATGAATGTCTCCATCATACGTGAACTCTCTGTAGACTTCATCAGCGACTAAAAACAGATCGTGTTTTTTTACCAAGTCAGCAAGTTGCATCATTTCCTCTTTAGAATACAAATAACCCGTTGGGTTTCCTGGATTGCAAATAAGGATTGCTTTTGTTTGTGGTGTAATTAGTTTTTCGAAATCAGCTATTGCAGGTAAAGCAAAACCAGTATCAATCGATGAAATAGCCGGAACTACATTGACTCCGGATGCAGCAGAAAAACCGTTGTAATTCGCGTAAAACGGCTCAGGTATGATAATTTCATCTCCCGGGTCCATAGTACTTCCCATTGCAAAAAGCAAAGCTTCCGATCCACCTGTTGTAATGATTATATCTTCTACATTTATTGGTAATCCCTGATTAATATAGAATTGGGATAATTTGGTTCTATAACTTTCAAAACCAGCTGAATGGCTGTATTCTAATACTTTTATATCAAAATTCTTTACCGCATTCATGGCCACCTCAGGGGTTTTAATGTCAGGTTGTCCGATATTCAAGTGATATACTTTGTTTCCTTTTTTCTTCGCGATTTCGGAGTAAGGAACTAATTTACGTATTGGAGATTCAGGCATTTGTGTACCCTTGTTCGATATTTTTGGCATGGTAGTAATTGTTGAAGTGCAAATTTGCGATTTTTTTTTTGAACTAAATAAGCTATCAAGCCTATTTATTGTTAAATGTGCAGTATTCTTCTGTTTTTTCAGTAATTTTATGAAAACCCCAACCAATGAGAAATAGAATTTTGTTTTTTTTGCTTTTCATTTATGCCTTTACCGCGGCGCAGGGTAGTTTTCGATTTAAAAAAGAAGTCAACAAAGTAAAGATTCCTTTCAAATTGATCAATAACTTGGTATTCATACCGATAAATGTCAATGGGGTGGAGTTAACATTTTTATTGGATTCCGGTGTAAAGGAGACTATTCTGTTTAGTTTAGAAGATAAAAATGAAATTAGTCTTAAAAACATTGAAAAAATTACGTTGCGGGGATTAGGAAGTGAAAATGCGATTGAAGGATTGAAATCTGTGGGTAATTTATTAGAGCTTAAGGGGATGGAATCGCACAATCATCTTTTTTATATTATTGTTAATCAAGATTTTAATCTATCCACCCACGTTGGGATTCCAGTAAATGGAGTTATTGGATCTACCTTTTTTAAAAACGGTGTAGTGGAAATTAATTATGAAAAGAAAAGGGTTGTTTTTTATAAAAATAGTGGCAAAAACAGAAAAAGAATAGAAAGAAAGTATACAAAAGTTCCCATTACTATTGAAGAATCAAAGCCGTATGTAATTGGAAATGTTGTTACTGATTCTAATCTCATTCCAGTTCCAGCAAAATTACTTATCGATGTTGGAAACAGCGATGCGATTTGGCTTTTTCCAGATGTTTCTGATAAGATAAATGTTCCAGTAAATAATTTTGAGGATTATTTGGGTAAAGGCTTTAGCGGAGACGTGGTTGGAAGAAGGGCAAGAATAGCTACGTTTTTAATTTCTGATTTTAAATTTAGTAGGCCCATAGTAGCCTTCCCAGATTCCAGCTCCATAAAACATTTAACACTGGTTCCAGGTCGGGTGGGCTCCGTTGGAGGTGAAATTTTACGTAGATTTTCAGTTATTTTTGACTTCGCAAATGAGTCTTTGTATTTAAAGAAAAATAGAACATATTTTGCTCCATTTGTTTATAATAAAAGTGGGATTGAAATTATGCATTCTGGTGTGCAATGGGTTAAGGAAACAGTCCGGCTTCAAACTTTTCCTGTAACTGTAGACTATGCGGGTTATAATAGAGAGAAAAATATTTCTAATTTTAAATACAAGTTTCAATTAAAACCTGTTTTCGAAATAGCAAATGTTCGAAAAAAATCACCTGCAGCAAATAGTGGTTTGCAAAAGGGAGACGTGATTATTTCCATAAATAAAAATCCTTCCTATAATTATACACTACAGAAAATCAATTCATTTTTAAGACCAGAAGAGGAGAAATGGATAACCTTAGAAATTGAAAGAAACAGCCAGCCGCTGAAATTTAGCTTTCAACTCATAGATGTTTTGTAAAGAAAAAAGCCCTTCTTGAAATAAAGATCAAGAAAGGCTTCCGTTTTTTTAAGCTGTTATGTATTAGTTAGCAGTCACTACTCCTTTAATTTTTAAAGGAATTCTGCCGCCATCATAATTAATAGCATTAGATTCCACTGTAATTGTTTTTCTGATAGGTCCTACGGTCATGTTGTACTTCACTTCGATCTTACTTGATTTACCTGGTAGAACAGTGTCAGTTTGTTTTGACAGGATAGTAGAACTCGTGGTGGACTGAATTGCATAGATAATTAGCGGAGTAGTGCCAGTATTGGTAAATTCAAATACTCTGATGCCATTATCTTTTCCTTTAGTTATTGTTCCGTAATCTATAGTATTGTTTTCTGCTTCAAATTCGATTTTAGCTGCGTTCTGAGAAAATCCCATACTGGTAAAGAATATGACCGCTATTGCTGTTACTATTTTTTTCATAAGAATTTTTTTATTAATGAAAAGTAAATTTAGTTTCTTTTAATTAAAGCACAAATTTTTATTTCTCTTTTTATAGTGTACTTAATTATTTACTTTTGTACCCTACATCAATTACAAATATCAGACCAAAGTTTAATTTTGGTTTTAACAGTTGCTTTTATGACAATTCCCGCACAATTTGACGCTAAGACTATTGAAGATAAATGGTATGACTACTGGATGAAAAACAATTATTTTCATTCGGAACCAGACCATAGAACCCCTTACACCATTGTAATCCCTCCTCCAAATGTTACTGGAGTTTTACACATGGGACACATGTTAAACAATACAATTCAAGATGTCTTGATTAGACGAGCTCGTCTCAAGGGTTTTAATGCGTGCTGGGTTCCCGGTACGGATCATGCTTCTATCGCTACCGAAGCTAAAGTTGTAGCTAAATTGAAAGCAGAAGGAATTAATAAAAATGATTTGACTCGCGAAGAATTTCTTGCTCATGCTTGGGATTGGAAAGAGAAATACGGTGGAGTTATTTTAGAGCAACTTAAAAAATTAGGTGCTTCTTGCGACTGGGAGCGAACTAAATTTACCATGGATCCTGATATGTCTGCTTCAGTGATTCATTCTTTTGTTGATCTGTATAACAAAGGGTTGATTTATCGTGGGTATCGAATGGTAAACTGGGATCCAGAAGCGAAAACGACTTTATCTGATGAAGAGGTTATTTTCGAAGAAAGACAAGGAAAATTATATTTCCTAAAATATAAAATTAGCTCCCTAACCCCCGAAGGGGGAACAGCAAATGCGGAGGAATACCTTACCATTGCTACAACACGTCCAGAAACTATTTTTGGGGATAGCGCGATTTGCATTAATCCAAATGATGAACGTTTCGCACACTTGAGAGGAAAGAGCGCGATCGTACCTATTTGTGGTCGTGTGATTCCTATAATAGAAGATGAATATGTTGACATCGAATTTGGGACTGGCTGTTTGAAAGTGACTCCGGCGCATGATATGAATGATAAAGCTCTTGGAGAAAAACACAATTTAGAAATTATCGATATCTTCAATGAGGATGCAACAATGAATAGTTTTGGTTTGCACTACCAAGGAAAAGACCGTTTTGTGGTACGTGCAGAAATCGAAAAAGAATTAGAAACTACAGGAGCTTTGGTAAAAGTAGAGGCTTATCTTAATAAGGTGGGAACCTCTGAAAGAACTAAAGCCGTTATCGAACCGAGATTATCAGATCAATGGTTCTTAAAAATGGAAGATTTAGTAAAGCCTGCCATAAAAGCAGTTTTAGAGGATGGTGAAGTTAAATTGCATCCAAAACGCTTTGAGAACACGTACGCTCATTGGTTGAATAATATTCGCGATTGGAATATTTCTCGTCAATTGTGGTGGGGACAACAAATCCCTGCTTATTTCTATGGAGATGGAAAAGAAGATTTTGTAGTGGCTGAAAATATTGAAGAAGCTTTGGCTTTAGCCAAAGAAAAGACTAACAACTCTGGACTAAAGACTGAGGACTTAAAACAAGATGTTGATGCCTTAGATACTTGGTTTTCTTCTTGGTTATGGCCAATGTCCGTTTTTGGGGGAATTACAGATCCCGAAAACGAAGACTTTGAATACTATTACCCAACGAATGATTTGGTTACCGGTCCAGATATTTTATTTTTCTGGGTAGCCAGAATGATAATTGCAGGATATGAATACACTGGAAAAAAACCATTTACAAATGTCTATTTAACCGGATTAGTTCGCGACAGGCAAAGACGTAAAATGTCTAAATCACTAGGGAATTCTCCTGATCCTTTAGATTTAATTGAAAAATTTGGCGCCGATGGTGTTCGAGTAGGATTATTATTAAGCGCTTCGGCAGGAAATGACATCATGTTTGACGAAGAATTGTGTAACCAAGGAAAAGGATTTACTAATAAAATTTGGAATGCTTTCAAATTGATAAAAGGATGGGAAGTATCGGATACAATTCCGCAACCAGAATCTTCTAAGGCGGCTATCGAATGGTATGAGGCTAAATTGCAACAAACGCTTTTAGAAATCGAAGATAATTTTGAAAAATACAGAATATCAGAGGCTTTAATGGGAACCTACAAATTGGTATGGGATGATTTCTGTTCTTGGTTCCTCGAAATGATAAAGCCGGCTTACCAGCAGCCTATTGACAGCGTTACTTCTGCGAAAGCAATAGAAATGCTTGAAAATAATTTAAAAGTATTGCATCCCTTTATGCCATTCTTGACAGAAGAGATTTGGCAGATATTGGCAGAGCGAACTCCTGAAGAAGCGTTAATTGTTTCAGCATGGCCAGAATTAAAACTTTTTGACGCTAATCTGATTGCTGATTTTGAAAGCACAGCAGAAGTGATTTCTGGAATTAGAACCATTCGTAAAGACAAGAACATCCCTTTTAAAGATCCAATTGAATTGAAAGTAATCAACAACGATTCTGCTTCTACTTATTTTGATTCTGTTGTAACCAAATTAGGAAACATTACGGCATTGGAATATGTTTCTGATAAAGTGGAAGGTGCACTATCCTTTAGAGTGAAATCGAATGAATATTTTATTCCGATTACTGGAAATATAGACGTCGAAGCAGAAGTTACTAAATTGACTACCGAATTGAACTATACAAAAGGATTCTTAAAGTCCGTTCAAAACAAACTGGCAAATGAGAAATTTGTAGCTGGTGCCCCCGAGAAAGTGTTGGCAAACGAACGACAAAAAGAAGCCGATGCTCTGGCAAAAATTGCTACCATAGAGCAAAGTTTGGCTGGATTGAAATAAATTTAGCATTTCCTTTAAGTAAAAATCCCAATTCTGAAAACTTTCAGAATTGGGATTT
>NZ_AJXL01000120.1 GCF_000264055.1 Flavobacterium sp. ACAM 123
AAATCGCTTTTTTCTATTTTAAAATAAGTTGTACAAAAATAGAATGCAACCAGCGGTCAAATTTAAAAGCAGACTCTTTTATGGTTCCTACTGTCTTGAATCCAAATTTTTCGTGAAACACTACGCTACTTTGATTTTCAGCATCAATAACACCTATCATTGTATGCAATCCTTGCTTTTTAGCTAAAACGATTAATTCCTGGAGTACTATTTTTCCAATTCCTTTGCCTTGAAAATCATTATTTACATAAACGGAATGTTCTACAGTATATTTATTAGCTTCTTTAAATCGGAATTCACTATACATTCCAAAGCCTACTACAACACTATCTAATTCAGCCACAATCACGGGGAATCCTTTGTCGATTTTATCATCTAGTATTGTCTTTTGTTGTTCATAGCTTCTTATGTTATAATCGTATAAGGCTGTTGAATTTAAGATATTATAGTTGAGGACATCTAATATTGCTTGGGTGTCTTCAGTTTTGTAAGGTCTAATTTTGATTTCCATTTTGATCAATAAATTTTGATTCCAAATTTAATAAAACTATTTAAGAATATAGAAAAATGCGTACATCTTTGTATCTTTGTTTCTCATAAACTTAACTAATGAATTACCCCAAAATACCTTTAGCACAAAGCATAATTGAAATTTGTTTAGCCAAAGGGATTACCACTATAATAATTTCTCCAGGATCCAGAAATGCGCCTTTAACAATAGGTTTTGTAGGCAATCCAGCCTTTACTTGCTACAGTATTGCTGATGAACGAGCGGCTGCTTTTTTTGCTATGGGGATTGCACAACAGACAAAACAACCCACAGTACTAGTATGCACATCTGGTTCCGCATTACTGAATTATTATCCGGCTATTGCTGAAGCGTTCTACAGTCAGATTCCATTAATTGTAATTTCTGCTGACAGACCACAAAGTAAAATTGATATTGGCGACGGACAAACGATTAGGCAAGAGAATGTATTTGCGAATCATTCTTTTTATAATGCCAATTTGAATGAAATGGTGTCCGTTGAAAATGATATTAAAATAAATGAAGCCATAGACATTTCAATTACTCAAAAAGGCCCCGTACATATCAATGCGCCTTTTGAAGAGCCTCTGTATGAAATAGTTTCTGAACTTTCTGTGAATATCACCGTTACCGCTTCAGTAAAAAAGGCGCAGTCACTTTCACAAGAGGAGGCAGCGGAGTATGCGTTGCTTTGGAACAAGGCCACAAAAAAATTGGTATTGGTGGGCGTGAATGAACCCGGAGCAATCAGTGATAGTTCAATTGAAGCTTTAGCCGCTGATGGATCAGTGGTGGTTTTAACTGAAACGACTTCAAATGTTCATCATCCAACATTTATAAATACCATAGATACTTTAATAACTCCTTTCACTAACGAAGAGTTTGAGGATTTTCGTCCTGAAATATTGGTCACTTTTGGAGGGATGATCGTTTCGAAGCGGATTAAAGCTTTTTTACGAAAATACAAACCAAAGCACCATTGGCATATCGATTCGTTGCGGGCATACGATACATTTAGTGCGTTGACAAAGCATTTTGAAGTGGAGCCAAATGTATTCTTTGATGCTTTTTTACCGCTCTCAAAATCAGTCGTGAGTGATTATTTTGAGAAATTGGATGCTGTGACTGAGTTACGAGAGTTGAAAAGCAAAATCTACTTAGATAAAATTCCGTTCTCAGATTTTAAATTTTTCGAAAAAGTGATTCCGAGTTTGCCTAAAAACTCGCAATTACAAATCAGCAACAGCTCAGCCATACGCTATGCACAGCTGATTGCGATAGATCCTTCAATTCAAGTCTATTGTAATCGAGGAACTAGTGGTATCGACGGAAGTACTTCTACAGCAATTGGTGCGGCTGTAGTTAATGGAAAACAAACGGTATTCATAACAGGAGATATTGGTTTTTTATACGATAGTAATGCGTTGTGGAATAATTACATTCCAAAAAATTTTAAAATAATTGTCATAAATAATGGAGGAGGCGGAATTTTCAGGATCCTGCCAGGTCACAAGGAGACTCCGGTTTTCAACACCTTCTTTGAAACGTCACATTGTTTAACTGCGGAACATTTAGCCAAGATGTACGGATTTGAATATACTATTGCCAGTGATGAAAAAAGTTTGTCAAAAGGATTAGCGATTTTATACGCTCAAAATGAAAAGCCAGGCATACTGGAGGTCTTTACCCCAACGTTAGAGAATGATGCTATTTTGTTACAATTTTTTAAAGAGTTAATCTGATTTCTATGATAGAGTAAATTTTTTACTTTAAAAAGTAGTTTTAGTTTAAATAATTATTAAATGTTAAGCTAGTTAGCTAATTTTAATTAAATATTAAATTCTTACTTATGAGTGCAAGAGATGAATTAATTGTAAAGTATGCTTCCTGATCTTAAAGACAAATGTAACGTAACTCCTGATATGGATTTATTGAAAAAAGTGACGATTGGTTGTAGTCCTTCTATATATAACGCGGATGCAGCAACAGTGGCAGGAAGCCAGAAAGCCGAACTAGATACAGTAAAAAATAATTTTTTGATAAAGAAGCTAGGTCTTACGGATGGGGCAAATTTAGATACTGGGATCGATGCGGTAATGGAAAAATATAGGAGATCAAATAAAAATAAATATAGAGCAGTAGTTTACTATATGTTAGCGGTGCACTTTAAAAAAGAAAGTGTGTATAAATAATAAAAAGCGCCTTTACGGCGCTTTTTTTATGAATCTGTTCGAACTTTTATTAACGAACTGGTATAGGAAAAACCGGCAAGCTAGCATGTCCTAATTTATCTATTGCTTGTACCGCAAAAAGAAAATTATCTTTAGAATAAGGTATTGTTGCTTTAGTATCTGTTACAAATATTGTTTTCTCCCAATTTGTGGCTGATGTTTCTCTAACTAGAATTTGGTATCCGAATGCTTTCTCGTTCTCGGCTGCTTTCCAAACCAAAGTGGAGAAATTAGTCAAGTCTTTCACTTCAACACCCACATTTGTTGGCGCTTTAGGTGCCCAAGCCAAATTAGCCAATGTAGCTAAATTTGATGCGGCTATTTTGCGTAGGTATTCAAAATCCATAAATTCAGGTAAATCACCGTATTTAACAGCGTTTTCAGTTCTCAAATCCTGATGCTGGTGGTCAAAGTTTTCATTCATTTCACAAAAACGAACAGCCGTAAATCCATTTTGGCTAAAAGGAGTATGATCACCACCACGTAAAAAACGATCATTTCTATACACTAGATTAACTTCTAACTGATCCACATATTGATCAGTAGCTGTTTTTATATAACGAGCTAATAGTCTTGAAGGACTGTCGTTATCTCTATTGGTTAGCTTTCGCATTTTTGCTTCGTCCTCTGTTTCTAAGTAGGGAGTTGCTTCACTAAAGACTCTAACTTTAGTATTGTCTCTTAGGTTTGTTCCACTGGACAGGCTGTTTCCGATCATATCATTGTTAAGCATCGCCACGATATTCCAGTTTTCTTCTTTGGCAAGTTCTGCTAAATGTCTGGAGCCATACAATCCCTGTTCTTCTCCCGTTACTGCCACAAAGTGGATAGTGTAAGGAAAGGCTCTTTTACTCATTATTTTAGCTAGTTCCATCATAGCCGATACTCCTGAACCATCGTCATTAGCTCCGGGCGCATCTGATTTGCTGTCCATCACATCAGTAACTCTAGAGTCGAGATGTCCGCTAATGATTAATACGCGATCATCGGTAGCATCTGTTCCTTTTAAGGTTGCCATTACATTTCCCAGTTGACTGTCAACTGCGATGCGTCTTCCATCTGCTTTTATGGTAAAATAATCAATTTTTGAAGTAAGTCGGCCATTTGACTCTCGTGCATATTTATCAAATTCAGACTTGACCCATTGTTGTGCTGCGCCAATGCCACGTGTTTTACTTTTTGTATCGCTTAAGGTATGTCTTGTTCCAAAAGAAACAAGTTTTTTTACGGTATTTTCAAGGCTTTCGGCTTTCACTTCTGTAATCATTTTTGTGATTTCAGGATCTTCAACGGTCATTTGAGAAAAGGTTATTTGAGAAAAAAACAGGAATGCGAATAGGTAATAAATAGTATTTTGTTTCATTATAATTATTAGTATTTAATTTTTAATTTTTTAAAAGTAAGAAAAAAAGAAAGTTAATAGGCAGTAAGATTAACTTTAATAGTTGTTTAAATACTTTCTCCTCAGTTTTTTGTTGGTTTTATAGAAAATGAGACCCCTGTAGTTTAGCCCTGATAGGAGTGAGTATCCTTTTTGGGCTGGGGTTTAGCCCAAAAGATACTGCGGATAGCGGGAGTAATCGTTGTTGTAAGTAACAGTTTTTCTGCTTCTAAAGAGGAAAATGAAAGGTAATTGTACGATGGGGCGGGTTTACCATTTTCAAACTTCGTACCTTTGCGCCTTAGAAAATAGAAGAAAATGATCGAAATAGGAAAATACAATACATTAATAATTCTGCGGGATACCAAAGTTGGTTTGTTTTTAGGTACACCAGAGACTGACCCCGAGGGCATACACGATATACTTTTACCCAATAAATATGTTCCTAATGAATTTGAGATAGGTGAGGAACTTATTGTTTTTGTTTATTTAGACCATGAAGAGCGTCCGGTTGCCACGACATTAGAACCTTATATTTTACTGAACGAATTTGCACTTTTGCGAGTAAATTATGTCAATCAGATTGGTGCTTTTATGGATTGGGGAATGGAAAAAGACATTTTGGTTCCGTTTAAAGAGCAAGCGCGTCCTATGGAAAAAGGAAAAAGATATTTAGTTTACTTGTACATGGATGACAAAACAAACCGTTTAGTTGCTTCAAGTAAAACGAATCAATTTCTTAAAAACGAAGAGCTTACTGTTGAAAAAGGAGAAGAAGTAGACCTGATTGTTTCACATATAACAGAAATAGGAATCAATGTGATTATCAATGAGCAGTTCAAAGGCTTGTTATACAAAGATGAGGTATATGATGATGCCATTCGTACTGGAGACCGCATGCGCGGTTACATTAAAAACATTCGTCCTGATAATAAGATTGATGTTTCGCTGCAAATACAAGGATATCAAAGTATAGAGCCGAATGCAGACATAATTCTGGACGAGTTAAGAGCAAGTCGTGGTTTTTTAAGGCTGACTGATAGTTCACACCCAGAGGATATCAAGACCGTTTTAAAAATGAGTAAAAAAACGTTTAAGAAAGCGATTGGTGCTCTTTACCGAGAAAAGCTAATCGAAATTAAAGAAGACGGAATATATTTGATTAAAGAATAAAAAAAAGAAAGGCTGACCAAAACGGTTAGTCTTTCTCTCTTTAGTGTCATTTTATAAAATATAAAGTGGCACCAAAATAATTACAATTTCATCCAAAAGTAAATTTATTGCTTTGATAAGTACTGGTATAGTAAAAAGACTATTCTTAAATAGTAGTTAAAGAATAAAAGTACTTCAATGAATATTTGTTTTTATTGGTCCAAAGATTTACTTATCAGCTAAGGTTCGATTTTACATTAAAGCCATTGGTTTGCATTTATATTTACAGCATCTTCCTTTAAAATTAGTTTGCTTACCAAGTTATGGTAAGCGAGGAAAGAAAACTCTTTTTAACTGTAGGTGTTATTTTTATTTTTGCTATTTCAGATAAATGATTTTCTCATTAGCTCGATTTTTAAGACAGTAGAAGTAGTAGTGTAATTTAGTACCTTAGAACAACGAGCGACAAAATTTTTAATCGCATTCAAATTATTCTTATTTTAGGTTAATAAATCAGTGAAATTTAAATACTAAATCAGCATTATTTATTGATATTTTGCTGATTAGCATAGCTTAAAGTTGGTCATTTTAGTAGTTGAATTCTGTTATTAACTTATTTTTACTTCAACTTAAACACTTTGCGACCGTTTCATTTAAGAAGGATTTTTAAAGCTTACCCTGTAGAATAGTATAAAATGCAAAAAATGATTTATTTTTACACGTAAATAATTTAAATCAATTATAATGGATTGGATCACTGTCAAAGAATACGAAGATATCACCTATAAAAAATGCAATGGGGTCGCCAGAATAGCATTCAACAGACCAGATGTGCGCAATGCTTTTCGTCCAAAAACAACATCTGAGCTATATAGTGCCTTTTATGATGCGCAAGAAGACACTTCAATCGGGGTTGTTTTGCTGTCTGCCGAAGGGCCTTCGTCTAAAGATGGAGTATACTCTTTTTGTAGCGGTGGAGATCAAAATGCCCGTGGTCATCAAGGGTACGTAGGCGAAGATGGGCAACATCGTCTGAATATATTAGAAGTACAACGTTTGATCCGTTTTATGCCAAAGGTGGTGATCGCTGTGGTTCCTGGTTGGGCAGTAGGTGGAGGGCATAGTTTACATGTTGTTTGTGACTTGACACTTGCCAGTAAAGAACATGCTATTTTTAAACAAACAGATGCAGATGTGACTAGTTTTGACGGTGGTTACGGATCGGCTTATCTTGCAAAAATGGTGGGTCAGAAAAAAGCTCGGGAAATTTTCTTTTTAGGGCGCAGTTACTCTGCTCAGGATGCAATGGATATGGGGATGGTAAACGCAGTTATTCCGCATGCTGAATTAGAGGATACGGCGTATGAATGGGCACAAGAGATATTAGGGAAATCACCTATGGCTATCAAAATGCTGAAATTTGCCATGAACCTGACTGATGACGGGATGGTGGGACAACAGGTTTTTGCTGGTGAAGCTACCCGATTAGCTTATATGACGGAAGAGGCTAAAGAAGGAAGAAATGCATTCCTTGAAAAGCGTAAGCCAAATTTTGAGAAAAAATGGCTGCCGTAACAGCGTTTACCATTTAAGGTTTAGAGATGGTGTTTATAGCTGACTTTAAGCGTTTTGAATACGGAACTTTAAACAAAAAATAAATGAATAATTTTTCAAACGAAACTATTGATACAACACAGCTTCCTAAGTTTGAGGAAGTACAATTCTCTATTTTAGATTCTGATTATTGGAAAGTGACAGTGCTAAATGTATTTGTCTTTTTTTTAATCATAGGACTAGGTCTTGCGGTATTATTGTTTTTTAATAGGGGATTACTGATTTTTGTGGTTGGAATCTCAGCGGCTTATTTTGTTTTTCTTTTTCTTGTTTTATTATTATCGAGAATTAGTTTTAAGAAAAAAGGATTTGCATTCAGGACTCATGATGTTCTTTTTAGACACGGTATTGTAGCTACAAATACGATTGTAATTCCATATAACAGAGTCCAACATGTAGCTTTACATGAAGGATTAGTTTCCAGGTATTTTGGATTGGCAAAAATTGAAGTTTTTACGGCGGGAGGAAGTTCAAGTGATATTGAAATCCCAGGAATCAAAAAAGAGCAGGCTGAAAATATCAAACAGCTGTTAATGGGGAAAATTCAAAAACAACTGTAAATGGAGGATACTTTACATTTGCCTCAACGGCAATCCTCCATCGGAGTTTTAATACTTTTTTTTGATACGGTACAAAAGTGGGGTCGTGGTTTATGGCCAATATTGGTGATTTGGATTTTTAAATTCGACGAAATCAATAAAGCTTATCTACTGTTGGGCAGTGTTTTGGCTGTGCTTTTCATTGGAATTATCGCCTATTTAAAATACCTGAACTTTACTTTTTATTTGGACCATGAAAATGAGGAGTTTATCATCAACGAAGGGATTTTCAATAAAACAAAAACGATTATTCAGCTGAATAGAATTCAACAGGTAAATATTAATCAATCCTTAATTCAGAGGTTTATAGGGGTTTACGAGCTGGATGTTGACACAGCCGGAAGTGCTAAAAAGGAAGGGACAATAAAAGCAATTTCACATCCACTCGCTTTAGCTTTGAAAGCAAGGTTAATGGAGAATGAAAAAAAGGAAATTAGTTCAATAGAACCGGAAAAGTCGTTCGGTTCTGAATCAGTTGAAGAGCGACCTTTTATGAAAATTAGTTTTCTAAGCTTGTTGAAAGTGGGGATTACTTCAAATTATGTCAAGAGTTTAGGTCTAATTTTAGCCTTTTTTGTCACGGCGTACGAAAATAGCCGAAATTTCATGGAGCGTTCTGATTTCGACGAAAGAAAAATTGATGCGTACTTAGATAGAAGTTTAGCGATGCAATCTGTTGCCATTATTGTAATGCTGATATTATGCTCTATATTGATCATCAACTTATTCCGTACTGTCTTTAAATATTTTGATTATAAAATCACGAAGCAAAATGGATCATTATTACTCTCTTTTGGTTTATTAAGTACAAAGAGTACTATTTTAAAACCAGAAAAAGTGCAAATTGTTACTGTTACCAGGAATTACTTTCAAAGGAAAATGAATATTCTTGAGCTCAAAATTAAGCAAGCTACAAGTGGCGAAAAAGAGGAACGTAAGTCGGTGATTGAAATTCCTGGATGCAATGAATTAGAAAATGAAGCGATTTTGAAATTATTGTTTAAAAACATACCTCAAAAAGGGATAATGCTTAAACCCAATTTTCGTAAATTAGTTTTTTCTGTATTCCTGTCAATAGTATTACCTTTAGCCGGTTTTCTTGCTTTTGCAAACTATGTCCAACAGCAATTGCTGGCATATGCTTACTTACTACCTCTTTATGTGCTGTTTGTAGGCGGTATAGTTTATTTTAGTTTTATAAACAATCGATTGTTTATAAACAATGATTTTATCATTAGACAAAGCGGGGCTTGGGACGTAGACAATGAAATTATTGAGCCGGGTAAAATTCAGGCGATTACAACGTCACAACTATTCTGGCATAAAAGCGTCGATATCGGATCGATTACAATACACACAGCGGGGGGGGATATTAGTTTTCAATTAGGGAATTTTACCACGATTAAGCAGTATGTCAATCTGTGGTTGTATCAAATGGAAACTTCTAATAGCAATTGGATGTAGTTATAGTTTTTAAATAATAGTAAATAAAATTATCAAATAAAAAATAAAATGAGACATTGGATTGAAGCAGCAAGAATAAGAACATTACCCTTATCTGTTTCCGGAATAATTGTGGGAAGCATGTATGCGCTGGCAAACCCAACGGACTACATACTTACTCCAACAGAGGTTTTTAACTGGAGGATATTTAGTTTTGCCATATTAACTACTCTTGGATTACAGATTTTATCTAATTTTGCCAATGATTACGGTGACGGTATTAAAGGAACTGATAATGAGGATCGAGTAGGTCCAAAGAGAGCCCTTCAAAGTGGCGTGATTAGTCCAAAAGAAATGAAAGGAGCTATTATAATTACGTCTTTACTTACGTTATTATCAGCCGTTCTGTTGATTTATTTTGCCTTTGAGGACACGAACTTATACTATTCACTATTTTATTTGGTATTGGGTATACTAGCAATTTTAGCTGCAATCCGTTACACAATTGGGGCTACGGCTTATGGATATCGTGGGCTAGGTGATGTATTCGTGTTCATATTTTTTGGATTAGTCAGTACTATGGGAGTGAATTTTTTATATTCAAAACAAATAGATATCGAACTCTTTTTGCCGGCGATTGCAATAGGACTTTTAAGTGTTGGTGTTTTGAATTTGAATAATATGCGTGATGAAGCGTCAGACAGGAAAGTAGGAAAGAATACTTTGGTTGTTAAAATAGGCGGTAAAAATGCAAAGTTATATCATTATTTTTTAGTCACTTTTGCTATGGCTTTGGTGATAGTTTTTGCCTTTATTAATAGTTTTAAGTTTGATCAGTACTTATTTTTACTGGCTTATATTCCTTTGACTAAACATTTAATTAATGTGTATAAAAACAATGAGGCGAGGGCTTTAGACCCAGAATTAAAAAAA
>NZ_AJXL01000121.1 GCF_000264055.1 Flavobacterium sp. ACAM 123
GCTGTGAGTTGCTAGGACTATTTTTATCAGGTGTAGAAGTTTTTATTTAATTCTGATCATAATGTAGTTCTCAAAACTGAGTTTGCCTGATTGCACACTTTATCTTCCAATGACTAAAATGTCCTGTTTAATAGAGTTTGAACTTATTTTTAAAGCATAATTATGCTTCCCGTTTTCACAAATAAGCTATGTTTTTTTTGCCGCAAGAAGCAAGGTTGGGGTTTATTGCAGGTTTGTCTTTTACATCTCAAAGGTAACTTCATATTTCTACTCTTTTGTTGAAATATAATTGCTGTGTGTAATTTTCAAAGCTCATATCAGGTTAGGGACTGTTTTGCATGAGGGATGGCAGTGGAAATCCTTTGTAAAAAGCAGTGCGACAAAGATTGTAGCGTACAGCCTGACCCTAATGTAACTATAGTGGAAGCAGGGACAGGCCCAAGAAAAAGATATAAAAAAACCGACTTGCTTTTACAAATCGGTTTCTTATTTATTAGGACCTTCTTTAAAAGGTATCATTATTCAAAAAGACCTTCTACACTCAAATAGTGTTCCCCAGTATCATAGCAAAAAGTCAGTACTTTAGCATTTTCAGGAATTTCAGAAAGTTTTTTTGCTACTGCCGCTAAGGAAGCACCGGAAGAAATTCCAATTAGCATTCCTTCCTCTTTGGCTGCTCTTCGAGTATAGTCGTAAGCTTCATCTTTACTTACTTGTATAGATCCATCTAGAAGTTCTGTATATAAATTAGTTGGGATAAATCCTGCGCCAATACCTTGAAGAGGGTGTGGTGCAGGAGCGCCGCCGCTAATAACGGGGGAAGCTTCGGGCTCTACGGCAAAAACTTTAAGATTAGGATAATGTTGTTTCAGTATTTCGGCACAACCTGTGATATGTCCGCCGGTTCCTACGCCCGTAATCATATAATCCAAGCCATCAGGAAAGTCTTTCAAGATTTCTTGCGCGGTCGCAGTTTTGTGAATTTCAATGTTAGCTGGATTGTCAAATTGAAGCGGTAACCAAGCATTGGGAAGCTCCTCAGACATTTCTTTCGCCTTTTCTATGGCTCCGTTCATTCCTTTTTCGCGCGGTGTTAAGACGAATTCAGCACCGTATATACTCATTAATCTTCTTCTTTCTACCGACATGGATTCTGGCATTACCAAAATTAAACGGTAGCCTTTTACCGCTGCTACCATTGCTAAACCAATTCCGGTATTTCCCGAGGTCGCTTCGATAATAACGCTGTCTTTTTTTAGTAATCCTTTCTTCTCTGCGTCTTCAATCATGGATAAAGCGATTCTGTCTTTTATGCTGGCGCCAGGATTAGCTCTTTCTAATTTAATCCAAACATTATGGTTAGATCCAAATAATCGATTGATTTTTACGTGGGGAGTATGGCCGATGGTTTCTAATATAGTATCGTATTTCATTTTATGAAGTTTTTGTTGAAAGTAAAGATAGCCTACTATCGAGACTCTACAAAAATAACAATTGTAAATAATTCATAAAAAAAAAGAAATTCTATAGGGAAAGGTCTACTTGGGCTTTGAAGTAAAAATAAAAAGACAATGCAATCTAAAATGATGTTCTTGATCACATTAGCGACTGTTTGCAATTGATAATTACCGGAGCGATTCAAGGCGGATTCACAATTGTTTTGTTTTGTTTTGTTTTTTTGCCAAATAACCGAACAACTCTGCTTTACAGTCGATAATAGAAACGGCTTTCCTGTATTTAAGCAAGGCCATTTCTATGAAGTGCAGTTGTTTTTACTTTATTCTTAGCATAATATATTTTTCAGAGCTGGATTTCCTTGATTGTACGCCTGATATTTCAGCGACTAGGCTGTCTTTAGAAACTTGGGTATAACTTATCTTTTGTGGATAGTCATGTTTTTCGTTTTCGAAAACAAGTTGGTTTTCTTTCGTTTCCGTAAGAAGGAAGACGACGGGTTTATCGTTGTTTTGGCCTCTTACATTGGCATTATAACTTAGCTGATCTTCTACTTGTTGCAGCAGAATTGTTTCATAATGAATGGTGTCCTTTCCTTTTAGAAAAAAAGACTGCCCGCTATAGGTACTATCATTTGCTTTTTTCCAAGTTTCAGTAAGTGTTCCGTCCTCGGACTTGGTTTCCCACTGTCCTAGCAGCCAATGTGCCGTTTTAATTTTATCTTTTTCGTTGTTATCAGAATCGTCTGAATCTGTTTTTTTGCATGAGATAAAAGCGGCAAGTGCCAAGAGGAAAACGATTATTTTATACATAGAGATTTTGAGATTGAGTTGTCCTACAAGGACCTTGCTAAATTATGAAAAAAAGGGCAGCTAGACCAGATAAAAGCGGCATCCTTTTTAGAGTTGAATGACGGAGGAATTTAACCCTAAAAAGATAGAGCGGATAGCTGGAAAAAGCTCCTGAAAAAACTGTAGAGAAACTAGAGTTAACTATAAACTATTTTTCGTAAATTTGCACTCCAAATATAAGGACTAATAATATGTTAGATAGACTTCAAATAGTAAAACAACGTTTCGATGAGATTTCGGATTTGATCATCCAGCCGGATGTTATTTCTGATCAGAAACGTTATGTGCAATTGAATCAAGAATATAAGACTTTGAAAGCCTTGGCTGAAAAGCGTGATGAATACGTGCTTTTGATGGCTAATATCGAAGAAGCAAACGAAATAATATCCGATAATAGTGATGCAGATATGACCGAAATGGCCAAAATGCAACTCGACGAGGCAAAAGAAAGATTGCCAGAATTAGAGGAAGAAATTAAGTTCATGTTGATCCCTAAAGATCCTGAAGATGCTAAGAATGTAATGGTGGAGATTCGTGCCGGTACTGGTGGAGACGAAGCGAGTATTTTTGCAGGAGATTTATTCAGAATGTATACAAAATACTGTGAAAACCGCGGTTGGAGAACCTCAGTTGTCGATATGAATGAAGGTACATCTGGAGGCTTTAAAGAGGTGATTTTTGAAGTGAGTGGTGAAGATGTTTATGGAACTTTGAAGTTTGAAGCGGGCGTACATCGCGTACAACGAGTGCCGCAAACAGAGACTCAAGGACGGGTACATACATCTGCTGCTACTGTTATGGTACTTCCAGAAGCGGAGGAATTTGATGTGCAAATCGATATGAATGATGTAAGAGTCGATTTTTTCTGTTCGTCAGGACCGGGTGGACAATCGGTAAATACAACAAAATCGGCAGTTCGTTTGACACATATTCCAACAGGTTTAGTAGCGCAATGTCAGGATCAAAAATCACAACACAAAAATAAAGATAAGGCATTTGGCGTTTTACGTTCTCGTTTATACGAGCAAGAATTAGCCAAGAAACAAGCTGAGGATGCTACTAAACGAACGTCTCAAGTAAGTTCTGGTGACCGTTCCAATAAAATACGTACTTATAATTATGCGCAAGGTCGTGTGACTGATCACCGAGTAGGATTGACGTTATATGATTTAGGAAATATCATGAATGGTGACATTCAGAAGATTGTTGACGAGCTAGCGTTAGTTAATAACATGGAAAAATTAAAAGAAGCCAGCGAAGTTTTTTAAGAAAACAGCCTCATTTATTGAGGCTTTTTTTTTGGAGCAATCTCCCGTTTCGTTTAAAGACGTGATCGTAATCTTTTCTTTTTTAAACAAAAAGGAAAAGGATTTTTACTGCTATGCGGGTTAGAGAATAGAATGTAATTCAAGAAAGTACAATTAAGTTTTAAGGGTAAACCTGAAACTTTAGATTTTTAAACTTTAAATTTTTTATGACGACACAACAACTTATTGAGCAAATCAAAATAAAGAAATCATTTCTAGTAGTAGGATTAGATGTGGATTTGAATAAAATTCCAAAACACCTTTTAGAACTGGAAGATCCGATTTTTGAATTCAACAAAGCAATAATTGATGCGACGCATGATTTGGCTGTCTCTTATAAGCCCAATACTGCTTTCTATGAAGCATATGGTATTAAAGGCTGGATGTCCTTACAAAAAACAATCGATTACATTAACGAGACCTATCCGGAAATTTTCACCATTGCCGACGCGAAACGCGGCGATATCGGAAACACATCGTCTATGTATGCCAAAGCTTTTTTTGAAGATTTAAACTTCGATTCGGTTACTGTCGCCCCGTATATGGGAAAAGATTCAGTAGAGCCGTTTTTAGCTTTCGAAAACAAACATACCATCATGCTTGCCCTAACGTCAAATGAAGGCGCCTTTGATTTTCAAACATTGTCTGTAGACGGAAAGGAATTGTACAAGCACGTGCTGGAAACGTCTAAAACTTGGAAGAATGCTGAAAATCTTATGTATGTTGTAGGCGCAACTAAAGCAGAATATTTTACTGAAATTCGTAAAATTGTTCCAGACAGCTTCTTGCTGGTACCCGGAGTGGGAGCACAGGGAGGAAGTTTATTTGACGTATGTAAATACGGAATGAATGCCAATGTGGGGTTATTGATCAATTCATCCAGAGGAATCATATATGTTTCAAGCGGTACTGATTTTGCCTTAAAAGCAAGAGCAGAGGCGTTGAAAATGCAACAGGAAATGGAAGGAATACTAAGTTTAAAGTTTTAGGCTTAAAGTTTTTTGGAGTGTCCATAAAAAAGAATCCTAAATCTTTCTAAATGCCTAAATAGTTTAAATTCGTAAGCATGTATTTTCTTTAAAATATTTTTTGAACCATTAAGATATTAAGTGTTTTGTGTTTTTTTTCTTTGCGGTGTAAAAAAATAAACAAATATAAACATAGAAAAGGCTTTTGTGCTCTTTGCGATCTTTGTGGTTAAATTTGCAAAGCTTTAATTTTTCTTAATGTCGAAATGGTTAAAATCTTTGTGCGCATTGTGAAAAATTTGCGATTAAGAAAACCTTTTTGTTTAAATAAAATAATATGAAAGCCCTAAAAGACCAGCTCGGAACGACGCACACTTTTGAAACTTCGCCTCAGCGGATCATTTCTTTAGTTCCTTCTCAAACGGAATTACTTTATGATTTGGGGCAGGAAGCTAAAATTATTGGTGTAACTAAATTCTGTGTGCATCCCTACCATTTTAAATCAACCAAAAAGCGTGTTGGCGGTACTAAAAAAGTACATTATGAAAAAATCCGTTTGCTGAAACCTGATATTATCATTTGCAACAAGGAAGAAAATACCCAAGAAATTGTTGAAAGACTAAGTGAGATTTGCCCGGTTTGGGTTACCAATATTATTACCATCGAAGATAATTTTCAAATCATTTCAGATTTTGGTCAACTTTTTAACTGTAGAACTGAAGCGCAGAAATGGAATGATAAATTAGCTTATGCCTTAACTGATTTTAAAAACTTTATCAAAGACAAACGTTTAAAAAAAGTGGCTTACTTCATTTGGAAAAACCCATACATGGTCGCTGGTTCTGATAATTTTATCAATGAGTTGTTGAAGCTAAATCACTTCAGAAATATATATGACAATAATCCGGAGGTTCCAGGAAGGTATCCCGAGATTGCACTCGATAGAATGAAGACAGAAGGAGATCCTGAAATTGTTTTTCTTTCCTCAGAACCTTTTCCGTTTAAGAAAGAGGATGGTTACGAAATAGAGCAATATACAAACAAGGCACAGACCGTTATAGTAGATGGTGAAATGTTCTCTTGGTATGGAAGCCGCCTTTTAAAAGCTTTTGATTATTTTAAGATGCTACATAAAAATATAGAGAATTAATTACTAAAACGGCAGTATAGTTTATGCAAACTGTTGTTTCAGGAAGTTTTCTTTGCTAAATGAAATGCAACAAAACTGCTCGGTATGCTTCGCTAGTCTAACTGACTTATTCTGAGAACCGTTTGATATAAAATGCTCTTATTTTCGATGCAGATCGCCGCAGCCATGCACTCCAATTGACGGTCCTTTTTAATCACAATTGGTAAAATTCAATTTCTGGGGAACTAGTTTTCTTGCTTTCGTGAAAGCCAAAATCACCCTTTTATAATGTATTACTTTTTCTTTAATCGTTTAAAATACGAATTCTAGTGTAGTATAAAATGTCCTTCTGTCTGAGGGGATTATTCCTGGTCCTGGATATCCGGTAGCTCTTCTCGTGAAATAGCTATTGTTAGTAAAGTTCGTTACACCCGCTTCTAGTTTCCAATTTTTCCATTTGTACGAGGCTGAAAAATCGGCAACATAATAAGAAGGGATTTCTCCAAAAATCCCGTAGGTATTATCGTTGTTGTCTATTTTGCTATTGCTTGCTTCTGTAAATTGTGAGGAGACATACGTAAGCTGTAGACTAGACATAAAGTTTTTATAGCCAATTCCCGTTCCTGTCTTAATGTTAAAAAGAGGTACAAATTCCACTTTATTGCCTTCTATATTTGGAGCATCTGATTTTAAATATTGTGAGTCGGTTACAGCAATGTTAGAGAAGGCATTCCAGATAAAGTTTTCTTTTTGTTCAAAAAAAGTTCTGTTTAAACTCCAGTCAAACAGGGTTTCAAAACCGTAGGTTACCGCCGTACCAATATTCGCGCGGTAACGAACTACAGCAGCAGAGCCATTTGGGTTACGAGTTTCATACTCCCCAATTTTGTCATTATAATACAAACCGTAGATACTAGCGTCAAAGGTCACTTTGTCTCCCAATTGTCCACGTACACCTATATCTGAAGTAAATCCTTTTTCATCGGATATGTTGGGATCAATCACGTTGCTTGGACTAACGGTACGGATGTCATTAAAAGTTACTGAGCGGTAATTTTGAGATACGTTTCCGTATAATTCAATTTGGTTTTGTGGCTTGTAGCTCAAACCGACACCCAATAACACAAAATTCCTGTCTTTGATATTATTCTCTTGCTGGTTTTCATCTAAGATTACATTTCCGGCTAGGTCCAGGTTTATTTTGCGATAAGATCCTTCTGCTTCGGTACGTATTTTTTCAAATCTAAAACCTGGAGTGATCGAAAAGTTTGAGGTGATTTTGAAAATATTTTCCCCAAAAACGGCAATATTTAAATTTGGGAACGTATAATCTGACTGGTTGGTATAGAAAGGGAATTCGTTGTTAGCTAGATTAAAATTGGCATCACTACCCGAGCTTCCTGGTCCTTGGAGTCCGGTGTTTCGCGATTGGTAGTATTTAGCTCCAATTAAAAAGGCGCTTCTATTGTCATTTAAGTTGTAGCGTTTTAAATAACGGGCTTCGGCTCCCCAGTTCACGAAATCCCCAGCAATCAAATCTCTGACGGTTCCTTCTGTATCAGGACTTGAAACACGGTTTGAGCGATATCCTATCGATTTTCTACTGGCATCCAAGCCAAATAATTGTAAAGAGAAATCAGCATCGTTATTGAATTTATGCTCTAATTTTAGGGCAAATAGATTCCAGTTTACCGCAAACCAGTTTCTAGCTCTGTTGCTCTGAGTAGGGTTTTGGTTGAACATTACATCCGTTAACCCACCAGCCTGCTGCGCCAAATAATAAAAATAAGTATAGTCAAAATGCAAGGAAGTTTTGTCGTTCAATTGATAATTAAGATTGGCAAAATAGTTCTTGCTTTCAAAATCAGAGTTGGGTCTAAAACCATTTCCTTGTTTGTAATTGTAAAAACTGTAGTAACTCAATTTTTTGTTTGTTCCGCTAACGGAAGTAAAATTGGTAAACAAACCATAAGAGCCTATGGTATTTCTAGATGTAAATTCAAACCGTTTTTTAGTAGGTGATTTTATCTTGAAGTTCACCAAACCGCCAAATTGTGTTCCGTATTGCAAAGAGGCTGCTCCACGAATTACTTGTATTTCTTCTAAAGCTTCTGTAGGAGTGGCATAATAACTTTCAGGATACCCCAAAACATCTGCGCTAATATCGTAACCGTTTTGGCGGGTATTAAAGTTTGAAGTTCTGTTAGGGTTTAATCCACGTCCTCCTATGCTTAATTGCAAACCACCATCTGAGCTTTCGTTGATTGTGAGTCCTACTACTTGAGCAAATATTTGGCGTGCATTGTTTGTCGCTTTGTTTGCAGTCAATTTACTTACAGATACGACTTCGGTCTTTTTTCCTGCATAGATTGCAGTTCCTTCAATATCTTTTAGTTTACGGAGTGCAAATATTTTATCATTTTGTTTCCTAACTATTACTTCAGAAAGGTTGATGATTTTGGTCAGTGCAATTGTGAGGGTACTGCCAGTTGTAATATTGTTTTGTTCTACAATGGAGTAGCCTTCTTTGAAGAAAACAAAATCAAAACTTCCTGATTTTTCTAAATTAAATTCAAACCCACCAGTGGCATCGGTAAATACTTTGATGTTGGTTGTCTTATCGTAGACTTCTACTGCTGTTAATTTTTTTCCGTTTTCATCAGTAATCACGCCCACAATTTTATTTTGGGCTATACTGCTCACAGAAAAGAGTAAGAGGATTAGAATACTAAAATCCCGTAATCGTGTCATTGAAATGCAGTATCCACGTTTTGTGTTTAAAATTTTCATTTTCTTTTGCTAGATTTATTTTTGGGTCTATATATTTTTGACTTAATCGTCCGTTCATTGCTACGTAGCTTTCTACGTAAACTTCAGGATTATTAAATCCTTGTTGTTCGTAATAATCGTGTAAATAATGCGCATATTCTAAAATGAAATCAGGCTGAAAAGCCATTTGTTTTTCCTGAAAAGCAGTTAGAAAGTTACTGTTGTTGATGGTAATTTCCTTTTTAGTAACCCCGTCTTTTACTTTAAATGTAGCGTACCCTGCTTTTTCCATCAACATGACGCGCCACGAGAAACGGAAACCCTCTTCGGTCCAAAAGAGCTCATTTGGGTAACATAAATAGCGGAAAGGAAATAATAATTGAAACGCAATAAAGCAGCTGATAAGTACAATTTTAGTTTTATACAGGGAATTAAAGTGTTGCACTTTTTCTTTTTCATTTTCGAATAATAAAATAGGAATGAAAATTAGTTTTCCAAGGAAAGACAGGGTGTTTTTGTGAAAACTAGCGTCAAAGAAAATTAAGGAGCTGATGATCATTACATAAGGGAACACCCCAATTGGGAATAATATTCGAGTTAAAACATGAAAGACAACAACTAAAATAAAACCAAATAGTCGGGTTCTCTTGTAGAGTAATAACAATACAATTCCGAGATCATAGATTGCGCCAGTCCAACTAAAAACATAATGTACCCAGCTCTCATTTAAGAATGGACCTATTAATGGGAGGTTCGAATTATTGGGTAACCAAATTGTAAGAGGCATCGCTTCTAATAGCCAGTCGGAGTTTAGTTTTGCAACACCAGCGTATACGTAAACAATAGCCAGTAATAATTTTAGAATATCAATATTCCAACGTGGAATTTTCTGGAATCGTATCTTTTCATTCTTATAGGCGTCTACTGAAAAATAACAGTTTGCTGGTAAAAATATTAGTACAAGACTAATTATGGTAATAAAGTAATAATGATTGAGATAGGTGGTTTTGTCCATAAGCTCTATGTAGGTAAAACTTAGGAAGAAGGTAAGTATCGCTAGTTTATACTTATAACCTATCGCAACGAATAGTGCAGCAAAGCCCGCTATAATAAAAAGTAGATAGGTGTAACTACCCAAAGGTTTTACCCATTGAAACCCATAATAGGTAAAATGAAATTGCGGATCAATGTATAACTTTTTAATCCACCCAAAACTGGCAAAACGAATTAAACTTGACAGCATCATTAAACCAAACGCTAGCCTAAAAAAAGCTAGCGTTGAGGCATGTGAATATTTGTTGATGTACTTTGTTAGACATAAAGTTTTAATTTAAAAATACAGTTGG
>NZ_AJXL01000122.1 GCF_000264055.1 Flavobacterium sp. ACAM 123
GTTGTGGTTTGATTAAAGATTAGAAAACACGATATTGTATCTACGTATCAAAGCACTAAGGTATTAGTTGTGGTTTGATTAAAGATTAGAAAACACGATATTAGGCAAGTAGTTAGGTCCATAGCGGGGCTAGTTGTGGTTTGATTAAAGATTAGAAAACACGATATTAATCACTATTTTAATTATTGCCTGTAACTAGTTGTGGTTTGATTAAAGATTAGAAAACACGATATTTAAGGAACATACAAACATCAAACGAAGCAGTTGTGGTTTGATTAAAGATTAGAAAACACGATATTTATAGATTCTTTTAAATTAACTGATTTTTCGTTGTGGTTTGATTAAAGATTAGAAAACACGATATTCTTCTCACTCATCAAGTGAAAGCTTCTTGGTTGTGGTTTGATTAAAGATTAGAAAACACGATATTTTTTTGAATTATACTAGATACTTGAGAGTAGTTGTGGTTTGATTAAAGATTAGAAAACACGATATTTACAAAATTCTACAACTAAATGGCTAATAAGTTGTGGTTTGATTAAAGATTAGAAAACACGATATTAGTTGGCTTGTTACCTTCTGATAATCATGGAATTAAAGAAGATATCGTATAAAAAAATGCCTCTTTATTGGTTTGATAAGCCACTATTGAGGCATTTTTTTGTTTCTAAGCCTAAAAAAGTTCCAATTGTGTGGGTTGTGGCGCTGTGGGAACTTCGGTTTTGCCCCAAAAATTTTGGATATTTCCAAACTGTTTATCCGTGATTCGCAATACACTTACTTTTCCTAAGGGTGGTAAAAGCTGATAAATCCTTTTTTCATGGACATCGGCACTTTCGCTACTAGCGCAGTGTCGTACATAAACGGAGTATTGCATCATCGAAAAACCATCCTTCAAAAGATTATTCCTAAATTGCGACGCATTTCGACGGTCTTTTTTTGTTTCTGTAGGCAAGTCGAAAAAAACGAACAACCACATTATTCGGTATCCATTGAGTTCCATAGCTTCGGATATTTGATTTTTTTCCTGTTTCCGGTATAACATTGTTGGAGCGAACTAGCTGTTTTTTGTAGCGCGACCATCAATGGACTTTTTTCGTCTTTAAAGTACACGGTACGTGTTAATAATTGTAGTAATTCGGCTTTTATCGCTGTGTTGAGTTCTTGCTCATTATAGTTTTGCATAATGCTAAAAACTTTCTCATCAACAATAGGACGAAAGGGTTCCATTATATCATCAGCTAACGCAAAAGCATTGTATTTACTTTTATGATGAATGCCTAAGGTATTTAATAATCCGCTTCCGGAAAGAGCTCGGGCAATTGCGGCCCTTAATATCGCGTAACCATAGTTTAAAAAATTATTAGGGTAATCTCCGTAGCGTCCTCTTTTTATACCATCATATTCTAAGTTAGGTTGTGGAAAATGCTTCCAGTATTGTTGAGCAGCTACGCCTTCCATATTTGTTGTGTCACCACTTAAAACTTTGCTTGCCAGAAATTCAAAAGTATTTTTTTGGTTGGTTATCTTAGTTAATAGTTGTCCTTGATTTCTAATTTTCTCAACAATAGTCTGCTGCCATAGTTGTTTTTTTAAAGGCATGGAAGCTTCGATCTGGTTTTTGAATATTTCTTGCTGTATGTGATGACTGTTGAGGTTAAGTAACATTCCATTTGGCAGATGATTTTTGGAACAAATAATTACAGCTGTATTATTTTCGACAATTAAGTTCATTGCCGGAATACTTAAATATATCTCTGGATTGTCAAGGACTAAAAAGCCAATATCTTCGATAGGCACAGTACTTTCTTTAGTTTCAGTTTTAATAACTAACTGAAGATTCTTTGTCGTAATTGAAGACTTGTTTTCAATTAAAAGAGTTCTTTTTATCATGAGGATCAGTTATTAATTTGTTTAAATAATTGATTTTCAGTCAAATTAGTGAATTATGTAATGAGAATATTACGGGAAACCACAATTAAGATGTATTTAAAACAAAAAAAGCTTCCAGTCACATAGACAAGAAGCTTTGAATTGATGCAATAGTCATCAATTTTTTGTACTATTTATTCCAGATCTTCCACGCTTTTTCCGCCTGAAAAATAAGCATGTCTAAGCCATTTTTGATTTGCGCTCCGCCAGCCTTCGCTTTTTTTAGAAATTGCGTTTCAGCAGGATTGTAAATCAAGTCAAAAGCGATATGGTTATCCGTGAAGTATTCGTATGGAAGTAAAGGGAATGCCTCTGTATCGGGACTGGTCCCTACTGGAGTGGCATTTATTATGATTTGGTAATTGTCAAAAGTAGTTGCATTGATTTGATTATAGTCAATAGCATTTTCTTTGGCTTCTCTTGAAACAAAAGTATACGCAATGTCTAATTCATTTAAAGCAAAAGCAACGCCCTTTGAGGCGCCTCCTGTTCCCAGGATAAGTGCCTTTTTGTGATGCGGTTGCAACAAAGGTTCTAGCGCTTTCTTGAAACCGTAGTAATCCGTATTGTACCCTTTTAGTTTTCCTTTTTTTGTGATTTTAATGGTATTTACAGCCCCAATAAGCGCTGCTTTTTTTGATAATTTATCTATAAAAGGGAGTACGGCTTGTTTGTAAGGAATAGTAACACTCAGTCCTTTTAAATCTGCATTGTTCTTTAATATCGCAGTAAAAGAGTCAATCTCTTGAATATCAAAATTTTCGTACGTATAACCTTCAAAGTTTTCGTTATTGAATTTATCGGTAAAATAGCCTTTCGAAAAGGAATAACTAATATTTTGACCTAATAAACCAAAGCGTTTTTTTACTATATCTGACATTTTATTTTTTATGTTTTGCAATGTAATTCTGTACCACTTTTTTTCTCCAAATTGCAGGGAATAAATCTTCTAGAATACTACAGTTGTCAAAGTTTAAACGCAAGGCGTTGCTCATATGAAATTTAGCTTTTGTATTGTCCTTAATCGTATAATACAAGCCGGCTAAACGGTATTCTATTTCATTTTCTTCAGGATAATATTCACATGCTTGCAACAAGGTTGTGATAGCACTTTCAAATTCTCCCAAGAATTGCAGTATATCAACCCAGAATAACCAAGTGTCTAATTCATGATCACCAAATTCCACTGCTTTTCTGAAACCAAACTCAGCTTCTTCAAATAAGTCCATCTTTTTGTTTATCGTAGCGTATCGCTTCCAGTACAAATGATTTTGATTGTCGATTGTTAACGCTTTATTGACAAAAAACAACGCTTTCTGATAGTTTTTTTGACGTACATAAAAATCGGTAATCGCAATCCACCCTTTGTCCAAAAGAGGGTCTTCATGAACAGTCTGATTGAAAAATTTAAGGGCTAACACTTTATTACCTAATTTTTCGTGACATTTTCCTATTCGAAGTAAGGCATAACTAGTGGCATCATCTAATTCGATGGTGCGGTTGTAACTTTCTATCGCTTCTTCGTATCTATTTAGTCGCTCAAAAGCTTTTGCTTTCTCCATAAACGCGCCCAGGAATTCATCATCGATTAAAGTAGAGTAATCAAAGGCACGAATCGCATTTTCATAATCTTTCACCCCATAATACAAGCGACCTACCTGATGCCAAGCTATTTCGCTATATGGATTCTTATCGATGTATTTGTTCAGATAGTCAATCGCTTCTAAGTTTTGATCTAAAAATTCAAAGCAATAAACCACATTGTATAATGCGGATTGATCATCAAGGTCTTCTTCCAGACATTTGATAAAATTCTGTTTTGCCATTTCCAGATTATCCATAAATAGATATTCCATCCCAATTAAATTATACACATCGGCATAATCATCAGTATATTCCAAGGCAGTGTTTAATAATTCAACGGCTTTATCGTGTTGGTCTCTTTTTGAGTAGATATTAGCCTTTTGAATAAAAATTTCTTCATTAGTGGGTTCGATGGCATATAGCTCATTGAGTAGTTTCTCTGCTATATCCAGTTTTTCGTCATATACCAGCATTTCCACTTGTACAAGTTTCAAACCGGTCGATTTCGGGTGTTGATCCAGTGCAAGCTTAAGTGCTTTTTTTGCCAGTGCGGCCTTACCCATGTCGAGATAATGAAGAATGATTTCTTCAAATTCTTCCGAGTCAAAAAAGAGCACTTTGTTGGTTTTCAACATTGACTCAAATTTCTTAAGGGATAAGTTATAGTCTTCTTCTTCGTTGCTTAACTGCATACTTTGTTTTTTAGAATTTGGCCTATTTAAAATTAGGCATCCTTACTGTTGTTGAGAAGAAAATTCAGAATTGTTGTGAACAATTTAATTAACAAATAATAATACTTGGTAGTTGTTAATCACTTTTAGTCGACAAAATTATTTCATCCATTACCGCTAAAATTATTGCGCAACCTTCATGTATTTCATCATCTGAAAT
This sequence comes from Flavobacterium sp. ACAM 123, assembly GCF_000264055.1. Classification (GTDB taxonomy): domain Bacteria; phylum Bacteroidota; class Bacteroidia; order Flavobacteriales; family Flavobacteriaceae; genus Flavobacterium. The sequence goes on from NZ_AJXL01000122.1 coordinate 4,408, forward strand.
TGTAAGTGGCGGTGTAATTCTTATGGCACATCCTTCAAATAGCAACCAGAATAAAATAAGGCCCCTGTCTTGACATTTTAAAATCACTTCATTCGTTGTTGCTGGGCTATCTGTCATGGCGGCCAGCATTAACCCTTTTCCTCGAACTTCTTGTATCAAAGGGTGTACCAAAAGTGATTTAAACAGTCTTTCTTTGTCTAAAGCTTTAGGCATTAGGTCGGTTTCGGTAATTTCCTGTAATGTAGCTAGGCAGGCTGACGCAATGACAGGATGGCCACCAAAAGTGGTGATATGTCCCAGTTTTGGATTATCACTCAATAAGTCCATCATCGCCGTTGAAGCGGTAAAAGCACCTACAGGCATTCCGCCTCCCATTCCTTTTCCCATAACGACAACATCAGGAACAACATCATAATTCTGGAATCCAAAAAGTTTTCCCGTTCTTCCAAACCCCGGTTGAATTTCATCTAAAATCATAAGGGCACCTACTTCGGTACAGCGTTCGCGAACCTTTTTCAGAAAGTCATTATGCGGTTGGATGAAGCCCGCACCGCCTTGGATTGTTTCTAAAACGATACCTGCTGTTCTGGTAGTTATTTTGGCTAAATCGGCTTCGTTGTTGAAGGTTATAAAATCGACATCAGGAATCAAGGGTCGGAAAATCTGTTTGCGCTCTTCAAAACCCATTATACTCAAGGAGCCCATGGTATTTCCATGATAGGCATTATGACAAGAAATCAATTGACTGCGACCGGTGACGCGTCGAGCTAACTTTAATGCCCCTTCAATTGCTTCCGTTCCTGAGTTAACCAGATACGTCTTGTCTAAAGGTGCCGGTAGAAGAGATGCTAAAAGCTTGCAATATTCCACCGCTGGACCTTGTGAATATTCACCGTAAACCATCACATGCGAATATTTATCCAGCTGGTCTTTGATGGCTTGGTTTACTTTGGTAGGTTGGTGCCCAAGCGTACAAGCCGAAACCCCTGCCACAAAATCCAGGTATTTTTTATTATTGCTATCGTAAATATAAGAACCCTTGGCATAAGAAATCTCCATGCCCAATGGGTAAGGAGAAGTTTGTGCCTGGTATTTTAAGAAATCAGTATTCAAAGTTATTATTTATTTGATTATTTTACTTTTGCTTTCGGTTCTGGTTTTTTCTTTTTATCGTAGTTCAAGGTTTCCTCTCGGATTTTCATTGGAACATTTTCCTGCGCATTCTCCCTTTCGCCTTCTTTTATCATTTTTTCGTTAAGTTCGTTCTCTTCATCCGAAAATAGATCATCCTTAGACCGTATCCTTTCATCTCCCCGCCAGACCAGGCCTCTAAGTTTTCTTGCATTTTCTGGCAGGTCTTTTTCTGGGTAGATGTCTCCGTCAATTTGGTTGAAAAAAGTAATCGTCTCCACAGTATTATTTTCTAAAATAAGATTGATTTTGCTACTCACATTTTTATTGATACCAATGAGCTCTTTTGCCTCGTTGCGCATATAGTAGAGTACCTCTGCATTTTTTATGATATCCACTTCGTGTAGCTTGCCTTCTTCCAACTTTCCGTAGAGATTTTGCCCTTTTACTTGATTGTATCCAGTCCCTAAGGTGTCTTTTGAGACTAGAAAGGTATTATTGAGCACCTTGAGTGAATCGAGTTCCTGTGTTGAATTATTTCCTATTAGATGCATCAAATCTCCCGTAATCTGGCTCTCGCCATTCCATAGTACTGGGTTCCCTATCAGTTTTGTTAAAGCTGTTTTTGAACTCGAATGTAGCGAATCACATTTTCCGCTCATGTCTGTTTTATAAAACCGTACATTAGTATAGGCACGAATGATTCGGTTCCCTTCTTTACCAGTTACCATCAATTTTTTACCGTGGATGTAAACGGAGTCATTCTCGACAAAATTCACGGCCACTGCTCTTTTGGTGACAAACATAGAATCTTGTTTTTTATATATTTCGGCATAATGGCCTTTTACAATTCCGCGATTGACAGAATCCGTAATTTTCACATTACGCGTTGCGGAAGCAAATTCTTTATTTCGATCATAATACAAACTATCGCCTTCAATCAGTCGATCTTCATATTTTATAAAGGACTTTCTAAGAAAATGCCCCAGATTTTTTTTAGTATCATAAAACCCTTTTTCGGTATAGATATAATTTTTTTTACTTGTAATTGTCGATGGTCCAAAAAGATAGGAGTGACCTGAATTCGTGAAATAATCTAAATGATTTGATTTAATTACATAAGTAGGGTTAGTAATCGTAACGGCGGTCAGGAACTGGAATTTTTTTTGAGTCACATAATATCTACCGGATTTACTGATCAGTGTATTGTCTTTATTGATAATTGTACCTTTTGTATTGTAATATACTTCTTGAGTATTTCGATCAAAATTTATGGTGTCCGTGGCTAACGTGGCATCTGTAGAACTCATAAAAGCTTCACCAGAAGCAAAAGCTTTTTTTGCATTACCGCTGTACTCTGCATATTTACTGTTTAGGAACAAAGTGTCTCCTTGAACTAATTGTACATTTCCAAAAGCTTTAATATAATTTTCTTTCTGAAAATAATAGGCTTTATTGCACGTTAAGACAACTCCATCGTGGTTGACGCGCACGTTTCCGGTAAGTAGAAAGGCATCTGGCATCTCCACCTGATTGACATCTGCAAAATCAGAATGCTCTACAATAATTTTTTTTGGTGCTTGCGCTAAAACGGATTTTGAACTCAGTATTAGCAAACAGCAACAGATAAAAAAGAAGGACTTCTTCAATGGATTTAATTTTTGTCAAATTTAAGAAAAAGGAAACAATCCTAATCTATATTAGCATTTATTTATAAATTCAAATACAGTAATCTAGAAAGGCTTTTTAATTCGTTTGTTAAGTTATGAACAAATAGAATAACTCTCTCGTTGTAGTGCTTATTTTCGCTGCTTTATTCTGTGTTATTAAAGAAGAGTGTCGTCGCATTTTAAAAAAATAGAGTAAATTTAAAAACTAATTACGTAAGTCATTTTTTTGTAAAAAGGAATGCAAACTTCTATTAAAACTAACGATAAATGATAAAAAAAACGGTTCTTATTACAGGGATAAGTTTAATTCTTGTCACTACGGCTTGTAAAACGACGGCTATAAAAAGGAATGTAGAAAAAGAGTCTCTTCCCGCCGAAAACAAAATAGTAGTCTACCAGGTTTTTACCCGTTTATTTGGGAATAAAAATACAAATAATAAGCCTTGGGGTACTATTGAAGAAAATGGCGTAGGGAAGTTTAATGATTTCACGGATAAAGCACTGGATGAAATAAAGGATCTGGGTGTCAGCTATATTTGGTACACCGGAGTGCCACATCATGCTTTGGTTAGAGATTATACCACAGTTGGTATTTCAAATGACGACCCGGATGTTGTGAAAGGGAGGGCAGGTTCCCCCTATGCTGTTAAGGATTATTACAATGTAAATCCTGATTTGGCCGTTAATCCAAGTGATCGGTTAGCAGAATTTGAAGCACTGATTGCAAGAACGCACAAGGCAGGTTTGAAATTGATAATTGATATTGTACCCAACCATATAGCACGAAAATACGAAGGTAAAAACAATCCTCAAGGAGTCACTGACTTTGGGGTAGATGATGATGTAACTGTAGCATATAAAAGAGACAACAACTTCTATTATATTCCAAATTCCCATTTTGAAGCACCAGAGATAGCTAAGCCTTTGAATGGAGAGGGAAATCCGTTAAGCGACGGCATGTTTATTGAAGTTCCTGCTAAATGGACCGGTAATGGTTCGAAGAGGGTAAAACCGGATAAGAACGACTGGTATGAAACAGTAAAAGTGAATTACGGGATTCGTCCGGACGGTTCAAAAGACTTCCAAGAGCTTCCAGCAGGGTACGATACTAAGTCAGTTGCAGCCCATTTCGAGTTTTGGGAAGGGAAAGACGTACCCGATTCATGGATGAAATTCAGGGATATTGCTTTGTTTTGGACAGCAAAAGGGGTGGATGGATTTCGCTATGATATGGCTGAAATGGTTCCTTACGAGTTCTGGAGTTATATGAACTCAGCGATAAAGAGGCAAAACACGGATGCTTTTCTATTGGCGGAAGTGTACAATCCAAAGGAATACCGTAATTACATTCGTTTAGGGAAAATGGATTATTTGTATGACAAGGTGGAAACCTATGATAAATTGAAAGAAGTGATTCAAGGAAAGTCATTGCCAGACGGGCTTTCAGACATTCAGGTAGGTATGAAAGATATTGAACATAATATGTTGCACTTTTTAGATAACCACGATGAGCAACGTTTAGCGAGTCCTGAATTTGCTGGCACTCCAGAAAGAGGGAAACCTTTGATGGTTGTTTCCACAACGATTAGTTCAGCACCCACCATGATTTATTTTGGGCAGGAAGTGGGTGAGGCCGGCAATGAAAATGGAGGTTTTGGAACGCATTCCAGAACTTCAATTTTTGATTACGTAGGAGTGCCAAGCCATCAACGTTGGATGAATAATGGTAAATTTGACGGGGGACAACTTACGGAAAAGGAAAAAGCGCTTAGGGATTTCTACAAGAGATTGCTTAATTTCTCTCTCACTAGTTCTGCCTTAATGGGCGAATTTCAAGAAATTCAAACCGTTAACAGGCAAGCAACTCTGGGTTTTGATCCGGGTATTTATGCGTTCACGCGCTGGTCAGACACTCAAAAACTGATTGTAGTCACTAATTTCTCCTGGCTCACTACTAGTACATTCGAACTTAAAATTCCTTCAGATATCATAGAAAAATGGAATTTAAAGGATGGTGACTATACGATTACAGACCAGCTTTATAGAAGCAATAAAATACAGTTAAAAGTAATTAATGGAATAGGAAAAGTGCAAATTAAAATAGCGCCCTCAGAGTCTTTTATTTACCAACTGTAACGTTTTTTTCGAATTTAAAGTTCCCTATTATTAAAATGCTAAAACAAAAAATGCTGATGCGCTAACAAGGTAGCATGCATC
>NZ_AJXL01000123.1 GCF_000264055.1 Flavobacterium sp. ACAM 123
GTTTTTTATGGGTTTTAGTGCATTGCATCTGCGGGATTGATTTTATTTTTTCCTCTTTTGATGAAGAATATAATTGGGATACAACAGAGAAATAGAATACCCAGATACATGAAAATATCCATATACGATAAAACAGTACTTTGTTTCATGACAGAATAATCAATTGCCTGATATGCTTTTTTCATGGATTCATTAGCAGTAAATCCTTTTGACATAAAACCTTTTTGCAATAGCTGAAGTCGCTGTTGCACTTCAAATTTACTTCCATCTAAATGTGCAATCAAATCTACGCGGTGTTTCTGAGTAAATCGTGTGATAAAAGTAGTAATGATGGCGATACCAAAAGAACCTCCCAATTGTCTCATCATACCTGTAAATGCGGCTCCTTCACCAATATTTTTTCCTGATAAAGTGGATAGCGATAGGGTAGTAATAGGGACGAAAAGCAACCCTAAACCAACTCCTCTTAAAATTAATGCCCAATACATATGTTCTTCACCTGTGTCCGGTGTCATGTTGTTGTGCATCATTAAGGTAAATAAAAAGAAAACTAAAAAACCCACACCAATCATGTATCCTTGTGGCACTCCTCTTTGAATTAATTTGCCAATAATAGGCATCATAAAAGCAGTAGTTATCGAGCCAGGGATTAACAATAAACCAGCATCAGTGGCAGTCCATCCTAAAATGGATTGCGTATATATAGGTATTATTAACGTAGAACCATACAAACCGAAACCGAGAATGAAAGCCATTAGAGTACCAATTCTCAGATTTCCGTCTTTGAGAACGCTTAAATTTACGATGGGATATTTATAGGTTAATTGTCGCCAGATGAAAAGTATAAATCCAAAGACGGAAACAGCACTTAATAAAAAAATTAGTTTGTTATTAAACCAGTCGTCCTGCTGTCCATGTTCCAGTACGAATTGTAATGAGCCAATAAAGGACGCCAGAAGAATTATTCCCATCCAATCAACTTGGTTTGACTTCAATTTTTCTCCATATTTTGGACTTCTTACAAAGCTCAGGGTCAAAAGAGTCGCAATAATACCTAAAGGAATATTGATGTAAAAAATGTAAGGCCAAGAAAAATGATCCACAAGATATCCACCTAGTGGCGGACCTAGCGTGGGACCTACAATTACACCCATCCCATAAATAGCTTGCGCCATTCCTCTTTTTGCAATAGGATAACTCTCGGTGATAATCGTTTGTGCCGTTACTAATAAAGCGCCTCCCCCAAGACCTTGAATAAATCGGAAGGTCACTAACTCCCATATATTGGTAGCATTACCGCATAAAAAAGAAGCAACGGTAAAGATAATTATCGAAACAGCAAAGTAATTTCGTCTTCCAAATTGCTGTGAAAGCCAACTAGTCATTGGGATTACAATCACATTTGCGATAGCATATGCAGTAATTACCCAAGCAACATCCGTCAATGTAGCTCCAAGGCTTCCTCTCATGTTTGTTAGCGCCACATTGACAATAGTGGTATCTACAATTTCCAGTAAAGCACATAGCACTGCCGTTATTGTAATGATAACCCGTCTAAAGCCGTATTCGACTAAATCGTCGTCTCCTTGTCCTATTACCATTTTATTTTATATGTACGTCTACATCCACATTCATTCCTGGACGTAATAATTTTATTTTTTCAATGTCATTTTTTGCGTCAATAGTAATTTTTACGGGTAAACGCTGAACTGTTTTTACAAAATTACCAGTCGCGTTGTCTGGAGGTAAAATAGAAAAGCGCGATCCGGTTGCAGGAGAAAAGGAAGTAACAGTTCCATTAAAATCATAGTCTGGGTATGCATCTACTTTAATGGTCACTTTTTGACCGGTCACCATTTTATTTAGTTGTGTTTCTTTAAAATTGGCTACGACCCAAGCTTCATTGTTGTTGATGATATAAAAAAGAGATTGTCCCGGTTGAACTAATTGTCCCGGTTGAATATCAATTTTAGAAACTTGTCCGTCAATTGCGGCAGTAATTGCCGTATAGCTTAAATTCAAAACTGCGGAGTCAAGCAACGCTTGAGCTCTTTTGATATTGGCATCAGCTACATCAGTTTGTTTGTCAGTGGCTTTTGATTTAGCTACAACAACTGATTTTTGAAAAGCACTGGCTTTTTTCTGCTGTTGTAAAATACGTACTTGATTTTCTGCTTCTAACTTTGCCGATAAAGCTTGTTCATATTGCTGTTTGGTAATTGTATGGCTTTTATATAAATTGTTATATCGGTCGTAATCATTGCTTACACGGTCTAATCTAATTTTAGCAGTTTCAATATTTCCGCCAGCTGATTGCACGTTGGCTTCTGATACTGAAATACTGGCCAAAATACTACCGATATCCGCTTTTGTAATTTCTAAATTTCCTTCCGCTGCTGCGAGGTTCGCTGTTGCTTCATCAATTTTTAATTGGTAATCTTTTTTGTCGATTGTAAATAAAGTATCTCCTTTTTTTACAAAATCATTGTCTTTGATGAAAACTTTACTGACATATCCAGATACTCTAGGAATAATTGGATTCATGTTTTTCTCAACCTGTGCATCATCAGTTCCTTCGTGAGAAAGGGAGTGAATATACTTATAGCTTCCATAAGTAACACCTAGTAATACTAATGAACTGATTATAATGATAAATTTGGTATTGGTCTTTTTCTTAGTCATTTTAGGTGTCGATTATATTTTTGAAAGATTGAAAGTTTGGTTTAATTGCCCGCTTACAGAAAGCAATTCGTAGTATTTTTGGATAACATTAGCCCTTGCGAGTGTTTTATTGATATTGGAGCCTAGCTGCTCCACATCAGCCTCAAGAAGATCATTTGTATCAGATAAACCGTTATCGTATTTATCTTTTATAATTCTGTAATTTTCTGAAGCCTGTTCCACCGCCTGGTTGTAAACTACATCTTGTTTTAAAGCCAAATCATAATCCTCAATGGCTTTTTGTACCTGGATTTTGATGTCATCAGTAAGCATCATTTCTGAATTTTGTATTTCAAGTGCTTTGCTTTCTGCTATCTTAACATTGCTGCCGTTTTTTAGAATACCGCTTAAATCATAAGATATGCCAACACCGATGTTTATGGCATTTTGCACGGTGATTATATTTTGTAAATTTAATGCGGTATAACCGCCGATGATCGAAATGGAGGGGTAGTATCCACTTCTCGCAATTTGAACATTAGCTAAGCTTGCTTTTTCTTGCAAGCGAATAGATTCTAGGTCTTTACGGTTTTCCAAAGCCAGTTCATCATTGGTTGGAATAGTACTAGCTTGGAAGTCGGCAAAATCACTTTCTTTGATTTCTAATTTTGTTTTGGAATCCATTTTTAATAGGCTGACAAGCTCAATATTTACAATATTTAAATCACTAATTGCTCGGTCTAAGGACAGCTGTAATTTTGAAACTTGAAGTTGTGCTTTTAACAAATCATTTCGTGGAATGATTCCGTTTTTTTCCAGTTGCAGGAAATCAGTAACTCGTTGCTGTGCGCTTTTTTGATTTTCTTTTAAAAGTTCCACTGTTTGCTGTGCTTTATACAAACTAGCATAGTAATTAACGACCATCATTGCTACTTCTTCTTTAGTTTGCAAGGCAGCGGCTGTTTCAGCTTGATGCATGTTGTCATAGGCTTTAATGCTGTTTTGAATTTTAAAACCCGCAAATATGGGTAGGCTTGCGTTTACCTGTCCCAACATTAATTGATTTACGATAGGTAGTGGCTCAGCAGTTGCGCTATTATTTTTATTGATTTTTAAATCAATGGAGGCATTTGTCAAGCGTTGGTATTGTCCTGAAACTTTTAAATCAGGATACCTGTTGTTCTTAACCGACTCTAATTCATGTTTTTTGGTATCTACTTTAGTATTTGCCAAAGAAACCTCGTTGCTTTTGGCCCAAGCTAAGTGTATGGCTTCGTCGAGCGTTAAACTCGTTTTTTCTTGTGCTTCTATGGATGAAATTCCGAGGAAGAATATCCCAAACAGTATGAGTTGACTAACTTTCATATATTAGAAGTGCTTTTATGGTTTGTTGAATGTGTTTTGTCAGGTTGACTTGTATGTAGTTGTTGTATGAATCTTCAGTATTGATGTTTAATAAATCCATGAAATACTCTTTATTCATGTGAAAATGAAAAAAAGTACCTAGAATTGTCGGAGTCAATAGCGGAATCGAAATGTCTTTTCTAAAAACTCCCTTATTCTGACCTTCGGAGATGATGGCTTCAAGAGATTTTAAGTTGCTTTTTCGCAACTCATAAAAGGATTTAATATTTAATTCCTTTTTCTTGGTTGCCATTTCAAAATGGAGAATTCTAAAAATTCCTTTGTTGGAGTTAATCCTATTGATATAAATTTCAATTAGTTTATTAATTTTATCTATGGGATCTAGATCTTCCACTAACAAATTTTCTATTTGAATCTTTAAATCTTTGGTTCTGTAAAAAATGAGTGATTCTAATAAGCGTTCTTTAGAACCAAAGTAATAAGAAACCATAGCGATGTTAATCTTCGCCACTTTCGCTATGTTTCGAATAGAAGTTCCGTCAAATCCTTTCTCGGCAAATAAGGTTTCTGCCACTAAGAGAATTTGAGTTTGTTTTTCGTTAAAATCAGTATTGCTAGACATAACTTTTTATTACACTGTAAAATTAAACAACCGTTTAAATTAAACACGCGTTTAATTTTATATTTAACAAAATATTAACAAAGCTATAGGCAGTCTTTTTTATCGGGTAAGAAGTTCTTATTCGTTCGTGATCTTTTAATTGCGGGGAGAAGAATAAAGCTGGTATTACAATCTGATTTTTTCTTTTTCTATGTTCATTCCAGAATCCATTTATAATACCCTTTATTCGTGGTTTAGGGCTAGTTCTATTTAAAACATTGGCAATAAAAAAGATACGTTGTCGATTCAAAATTGTGGATATCTATTTTATGAATATCCCATTTTTTTTTCTTTTAAAATCTATCTTTGACATTCTAAAAAATAAAGAGATGAGCACAACTTGGTATGAATGCAAAATAAAGTACAGAAAAACAGATGAAACTGGAGGACAAAAGATTACGACAGAGCCCTATTTGGTCGATGCTTTGTCTTACACCGAAGCCGAAAGTAGAATTAATGAAGAGATGTCTGCTTACATCAGTGAAGAGTTTAAAATCACGAATATAAAAGTGGCCAATTATGCAGAGATTCATCCTTTTGAAAATTGTGATCGTTGGTTTAAATCAAAAATTTCTTTATTGGCGTATGACGAAGAGAGTGGTAAAGAACGTAAGACCAGTATGTATTTTTTAGTGCAGGCAAACGATGTAAAAGAAGCTTTTGATAATACAACGGGTATCATGAATGGTACTATGGGCGAGTATAACATACCAGCCATTTCGGAATCCCCCATTATGGATGTTTTTCCTTATTTCTCTGGAGAAGAAGAAGACTTAGAAAAAATAGAAAAGTTTAATGCTTTAAAGGCTGCTAGACCTGAAATTGTAGCAGACGCTGAAGATACTATGGAATTTGTCGTTGAAGAGGAAACGGCGTCTTAAGAATTCGTATTAAAACAAAAAACCACAAATTTGCAAATCAGTAAATCCTAAATGGGTTAATTAATTTGCGAATTTGCGGTTAATAGTATGTTGCAAGTAGACGGGATCTAAGCGCAAATCCAAGCTGTCATACAATTATAGAATCTTTTTTTTATTTTAGTTAAGTGCGGTTTCGAACGTAGTGCAATCGGTGGTAGATTTTAAACTATTCGGTTCAATTCTGTTTTGTAAAAGGAATCCATTCGAAGATAAACCCGATGCCAACAGCGCAGAAAAAACTTAGGGGAACACCTATTTTACGATGATCAACTACAAATGAAGTGGCTATTCGAATAACAATAAGTCGCCCCTGATCGTCTGCAATCTATTCAGTTTTGTCATATTATCAACTTTAAAGTGATTTACTTTAGAATTTATTTTTCGTTTTTTTGTCGAATAGTCAAAAACATTGCTAAAATCACAAAGCTACTTGAAATAATTCTTAACCAAAATCCATTATCCCCTTTTTCAATCGTAAAAATATTGACCACTATTAAAACGAAACTCATAAAAATAATTATGATTGCTATTTTTTTTATCATACGTTTTTTTAGACTCTCTATTTGGTTCTTTCGACAAAACAAGCACTCAAGAATTCTTTTTGTGGATTTTACAAAAAAATACCGCAAATTTGCAGATTGCATAGTCCTAAAAGGAGTAGATAATTTGCAAATGTACGGCTAATGTAAAATCGTTGTCAATCAATATGTAGTCAGTTCTTTTATCGAATCGCTTTCACATAATCTGCAATTTTAGCTGTTCCATTTTCGGTTAAGTCCTGGATAAAAGCACTGCCTATAATAGCTCCTTTGGCAAATTGTGTCGCTTGATTAAACGTTTCTTTGTTATTAATCCCAAAACCAATCACCTGCGGACTTTTTAGATTCATGTCGGAGATGCGCTTGAAATACGCTTCTTGTGTACTTCCAAAACCAGATTGCGAACCTGTGACACTGGCTGAACTCACCATATAGATGAATCCGTTAGAGACACTGTCTATAAAATTAATGCGTTCAACTGAAGTTTGCGGTGTAATCAACAGTACGTTGATGAGTCCGTATTTTTCAAAAGTTTCTTTGTATTCATCGGCATAAACATCAACCGGAAGATCAGGGATGATTAATCCGTCGATCCCGATTTCAGCACATTTCTTGCAGAAATCCTCTACGCCGTATTGTAACATCGGGTTAAAGTAACCCATGATTATTAACGGAATCGACACTGATTTCCTAACGTCTTTTAGTTGGTCGAACAACACTTGCGTATTCATCCCGTTGTGCAAGGCTTGAGTGGAGCTGGCTTGTATTGTAGGTCCGTCAGCTAATGGATCACTAAACGGCAATCCAATTTCGATCATGTCTACGCCATTTTTTTCCAAATCCTGAATGATTTGTACGGTATCGTTTAGGTTAGGATATCCGGCAGAAAAGTAGATGGAAAGTATTTTGTCGTCTTCCTGTAATTTTTGATTTATTCTGTTCATTTTTATTTTTTTATCAGATGGTACATCTGTTTGCAGCCTGTTTTTAATTTGTCTATAACTTTGCGCTATAAGCCCATACCATTTGCTTGGATTTTAATGGGACTTGGATGCGGCTGTAGGAGTTGCCTTCATAGGTGTCAGAAAGTTGCAGCTCTTCAAAGGTTAGTTCATAGACTATCCCTTCAATGCAGTCTGAATCATCTTCGGTAGGAGTGATAATGGGATAGTTTTCCAGTCCAAATTCTTCCTCAATTTCTATTCTCTTTACTTCGTATCGTAATAATTTTTCTGGAACCCCTTGCAGGATTCGTCCAAAAACAGTTTTTTGTACTTCTTCTTCCCTTAAGGAACCGTATGCAAATAAATTTTCCATTTTTTTGTATTTATGATTTTAATTTAAATCAGAGTTCCTCGTTTTAGATTGCGTTAGGGATGGAAGCGGGATCTCCCGATCAAGAAAACAAGGCTATTGCCGTAGTTTTGTGTATCGGGAATATAGCGTACTGCCCGCCATTCTGCCCTGAAACTTTTTTCAGGGCAGAAGGGAACGCCCTAAAAAAAAATCAGTATTTGCAATAAAAATAACTCAGGAAAAACCTAATCTATAATTTAAAGTAGTCAATATACGTATTTAAATCTTTGTCGCCACGTCCTGACAGATTAATCACTACAATATCCTCTGGTTTGAATTTCATTTCGTCCAGAACGGCAAAAGCGTGAGCAGTTTCAATTGCTGGAATGATACCTTCCATTTTAGAAAGTTTTAATCCCCACTGCATCGCTTGTTCATCTGTAATCGAGATAAACTGTGCTCTTCCCGTTGCGTAGAGATTAGCATGCATAGGTCCCACACCTGGGTAATCTAAGCCTGCCGAAATAGAATACGGTTCGGTAATCTGTCCATCCGTAGATTGCATCAATAAGGTCTTGGCACCATGAATAACGCCTACTTTCCCCAGCACCGATGTAGCTGCGCTTTCCCCAGAATCTACACCTAAACCAGCTGCTTCGACTGCTATGATGTTTACTTCTTCGTTATCGAGATAATGATAATACGTACCGGCGGCATTGCTTCCGCCACCTACGCAAGCGATTAGATAATCTGGATTTTCTGTTCCTTCTTTTTCTAGTAATTGTGTTTTTATTTCTTCAGAAACCACGCTTTGAAAACGAGCTACCATATCAGGGTAGGGATGTGGTCCTACTACAGAACCAATGATGTAATAGGTGTCTATTGGATTGTTGATCCAGTCACGAATAGCCTCGTTTGTGGCATCTTTTAAGGTTTTAGATCCTGAAAGTGCCGGACGGACTTCTGCACCTAGCATTTTCATACGCGCTACATTTGGCGCTTGACGTTTGATATCAACTTCGCCCATATATACGATGCACTCTAATCCCATCAAAGCACATACAGTTGCTGTTGCAACACCATGTTGTCCAGCGCCAGTTTCGGCAATAATACGAGTTTTCCCCAAACGTTTAGCAAGTAAAATCTGTCCAATTGTGTTGTTAATTTTATGTGCACCAGTATGGCATAAATCTTCTCTTTTTAGATAGATTTTTGTGTTGTATTCTTTGGACAAGCGCTCTGCAAAATAAAGTGGGGTAGGGCGTCCTACATACTCTTTTAAAAGAGAATCAAACTCAGCTTGAAAGCTTGGCTCTGCGGTGATTTTTAAATAATTTTGGCGTAATTCTTCAACATTTGGATATAACATTTCAGGAATGTATGCTCCTCCAAATTCACCATAATAACCTTTTTCGTTTACGTGATAGCTCATTTTTTTTGTTTTATTGTAGGGACGATTCGCGAATTATCCTTACGTTATTGATATTTTTTAATCCTGCTTTTATTTCAAATTTACTATTTACATCTAATGCGTAAACAGGTAATTTCGTTTTTGTAATTTCTTTTACTGCTTCTAATTCTTCTAGTCCTATACCACCACTTAGAAAAAACGGCTTTATCGATGGATAATTTTTCAATACTTTCCAATCGAAAGTTGTTCCGTTTCCTCCTGGTAACTTTCCTTTGGTATCAAAAAGGAAATAATCGCAAACAGCTTCGAATGCCGCTAAAACGCTAAAGTCAAATTCATCTTTTATAGAAAAGACTTTTATAATTTCAATATCGTTTGGCAGCTGGTTGCGCAATGTTTCACAAAAGTCAACTGATTCTTTTCCGTGCAATTGAACGGCCTGTAAATCGTGTTGCAAGATTTTTTCGGCAATAATAGCTGCTGTTTCATTTAC
>NZ_AJXL01000124.1 GCF_000264055.1 Flavobacterium sp. ACAM 123
AACAAAAAAAAACTCCCACCTCTTCAATATTGAGAGTGGTATTTTTTATTAGACTGTTGTAGCTTCTATTGGTAAAGGTATTTGATTTTTTAGTAAATCTTCAAACGTCTCATGTGCTCGTATTAGATGTCCTTTTCCATTCATCCATAATACTTCAGCGGGTTTGTATCTAGAGTTGTAATTAGAGGCCATCGAATAGCAATAGGCGCCTGCATTTCTAAAACTTAAGATGTCTCCTTCTTTAATTTCTGAAATTCTCCTGTTATTTGCGAAAGTATCTGTTTCACAAATATAGCCTACTACTGAGTAGAAACGCTCTTTTCCTTTAGGATTAGAAATGTTTTCAATATGATGTTGGGAGCCATAAAGCATTGGTCGTATCAAATGATTAAATCCGCTGTCTATTCCGGCAAAAACGGTCGAAGTAGTTTGTTTTACCACGTTTACTTTTGCTAAAAAGACCCCTGCTTCGCTTACTAGAAATTTGCCAGGTTCGAAAATCAAAGTTAAATCTTTTCCATATTCAGTACAAAATGCCTTGAATCTTTTAGTCAATTTTTTGCCTAACTCTTCAATATCGGTTTCGATATCATCTTTTTTATAGGGAACTTTAAATCCACTTCCGAAATCTAAAAATTCTAAGTCTTTGAAATTTTTCGCGGCATCAAATAAGATTTCAGCAGCGTACAAAAAGACCTCAATATCAAGAATGTCAGAACCTGTATGCATGTGGATTCCAACGATATTCATTTTTGTGTTTTCGACAATTCGCACCAAAAGCGGTAATTGATGGATTGAGATTCCAAATTTACTATCAATATGTCCTACCGAAATGTTAGTGTTACCACCTGCCATTACATGCGGATTGATACGAATACAAACAGGTACATTAGGGTGTTTTGTCCCAAATTGTTCTAGGATAGATAAATTATCAATATTAATCTGAACGCCCATTGCATTTACTTCTTCAATTTCTTCAAGAGAAACGCCATTTGGTGTATAAAATATTTTTTCAGGCTCATACCCTGCATGAAGTCCTAATTGCACTTCTTGGATGGATACTGTGTCGAGACCAGCTCCCATTTCTTTTAATAATTGAAGCACGGCAACATTTGATAATGCTTTCATTGCATAGTTAATTCGCAACTTATCAACTTTAGAAAAAGCTTTAGATAATCTGTTATATTGTGATTTTATTTTTTCGGCATCGTAAACATATATTGGACTGCCAAATTGTTCTACTAGTTGAAGTAAGTCTTTAGGTTGCATTGTTGTTCTTTTTAGGCAAATTTATTGATATTTATTCAGACTTACAATGCATTGAATTATTCTTAACAAAATATAACAAAAAGTTATAAATTAAACAAATATTATGTTTTTTAGTACCGTCGTAGTCTGGGTGAGGGATAGTAGCGAATAGCCCGTAGGCAAAGAAGCTTTTGCGAAAGTGGCGAGGACTTGTAGCGTATAGCCCGACCAAGCAGGAACGATAGTGGAGGCGTGGGCACCTCCAAATTAAAAATGGCTGTCAAAAAAAATATTCTGACAGCCATTTCGTAGTTTTATTTAGAGTTATAGACTAGGTAAATCACCATTTCCTTTTGTTGGTAAATTAGTGTATCCCATCAAATAATGATCGACTTCTCTTGCTGCTTCACGACCTTCAGAGATTGCCCAAACAATCAGAGATTGGCCTCTTCTCATATCGCCCGCAGTGAAAATGTGTGGTACATTAGTTTGATAATTTGTTGCCTTATAATTAGTTCGAAGGTCTGTTTCTAAACCTAGCTGATCGCTTAACGTTTTCTCAGGACCTGTAAAACCGAGAGCCAATAGTGCCATATCGCAAGGCCATATTTTTTCAGAACCTTCTTTTTCGACTAATTCAGGTCTTTGTCCGGCGTTCATCTTCCAGACTACTTCTACAGTTTTCAAGCCTACTAATTCTCCTTTTTCATTAGAAATGAATTCTTTGGTATTGATTAACCAATTTCTGTCGCAACCTTCCTGATGTGAAGAAGATGTTTTTAATTGTAATGGCCAATAAGGCCACGGCGTAGTTTCGCTTCTTCCAACAGGTGGTTTAGGCATGATTTCGAAATTAGTAACTGATTTGGCTCCTTGTCTATTGGAAGTTCCTACGCAGTCAGAACCCGTATCTCCACCACCAATAACAATTACATCTTTTCCGGTTGCCAGTATTTGATTAGGAATCTCTTCTCCATACAATGATTTTGTTTGTTGTGTCAAGAAGGTCATCGCTTGAACCACTCCTTTGCTTTCAATTCCTTTCGTCGGTAAGGTTCTACTTGTCGTGGAGCCTCCACACAATACAATTGAATCGAATGTATTTAATTGTTCAATGCTATAATTTACTCCTACATTTACATTAGTCTTAAAAATGATTCCTTCCGCCTCTAATATAAGGACACGTCGATCAATAATTGCTTTTTCTAATTTAAAATTTGGAATTCCATATCTCAATAATCCACCGATAGCATTATCTCGCTCAAAGACAGTTACAGTATGTCCAGCTCTATTTAATTGTTGAGCAGCCGCTAATCCGGCAGGGCCTGAACCTATAACTGCTACTGTTTTACCAGTTCTTTGTAATGGAATTTGGGGTTTAATCCATCCTTCCGCAAAACCTCTCTCTATTATATTTTTTTCAATATTCTCAATAGCTACAGGCTCTTCAATAATACCCAACACACACGATTTTTCACATGGAGCAGGGCATAAGCGGCCTGTAAATTCTGGAAAGTTATTTGTTGCTTGTAATATTTCTAAGGCACCTTGCCATTCTTCTTGATGTACCATGTCATTAAAGTCAGGAATCAAGTTCCCTAATGGACAAGCACTATGGCAAAATGGAATTCCACAGTCCATGCATCTTGATCCTTGTTCTTTAATTTTTTCTTTAGCTAATGGAATTGTAAACTCATTATAATTTGATACACGTTCCGCTATTACTACATTACTTTCGTCAGTTCTATCGTATTCTTTAAATCCACCTATCTTTCCCATGACTATGCTATTAGTTCTTCAATTTTTTTTCTTTCTGCTAATCGCTGTAATGCTATTTTATAATCTTTTGGCATTACTTTGATAAAATGTTTTTGTTGGTTTTCCCAATCTTCTAAGATTCTTCCTGCCAATGGGCTGTTAGTATACATAGAGTGATTTTTAATTAGACGTCTAAGTTTTTTTAAGTCGTCATCTTCCAATTCTTCTAAGGCTACCATTTCCATATTGCACAATCCGGTTTCGAATTGTTTTTTGACATCATAAATATAAGCAATTCCACCACTCATACCAGCGGCAAAATTTCTTCCAGTTTTTCCTAAAACTACCACAATACCTCCGGTCATATATTCACATCCGTGATCTCCGATTCCTTCCACAACTGCTGTTGCTCCAGAATTTCTTACACCGAACCGTTCACCGGCCATACCGTTAATGTATGCTTCACCAGTTATAGCGCCATAAAGTGCTACGTTACCAATAATTATATTTTCTTCTGGTTTAAATGTTGCAGTAGGAGGGACTTTGATAATTAATTTAGCTCCTGATAGTCCTTTTCCTAAGTAATCATTACAATTCCCATGAATTTTAAATGACAATCCATTAGTAGCGAAAGCGCCAAAACTTTGTCCAGCAGAACCTTCAAAGTCAACAAGAATAGTGTCTTCCGGTAAACCTTGGGCACCATATATTTTTGAAATTTCGTTACTTAAAATAGCTCCTACAGAACGGTCTGTGTTTTTAATCTTAAAGTTAACTCGTGTTTTCTCTTTTCTATAAATAGAAGGAATCGCTTCCTTTATAATTTGGAAATCCAAAACGTTCTCTAAGGCATGATCTTGTGTTGTTGTATTGTGATTCGGAACCGTTTTTGCTTTTTCAGGTTTGTATAAAATTGTAGACAAATCTAAACCACTTGCTTTGTAATGTTTAATGGCTTTGTTTACGTTCAATTTTTGTGATTGTCCTACCATTTCTTTTAGTGTTCTAAAGCCTAATTGAGCCATGATTTCTCTCAATTCTTCAGCAATAAAGTACATAAAATTAATAATGTGTTCTGGAGTTCCTTTGAAATTCTTTCTCAATTCAGGATCTTGAGTAGCAATACCTACTGGGCATGTGTTTAAATGACATGCTCGCATCATAATACAACCTGATGCCACTAAAGGTGCGGTTGCAAAACCAAATTCCTCTGCTCCAAGTAATGCCGCAACAGCGACATCACGACCTGTTTTTAATTGTCCGTCGCATTCTAAAACGACACGACTTCGCAGATCATTGAGAATTAAAGTTTGCTGTGCCTCGGCAAGTCCGAGTTCCCAGGGAATTCCTGTATGTTGCAATGAAGTTAATGGTGCAGCACCTGTTCCTCCATCAAAACCTGAAATCAAAATCACATCGGCTTTTGCTTTTGCGACACCGGCTGCAATAGTACCAACACCCACCTCCGAAACTAATTTAACGTTTACACGAGCTTCTCGATTGGCATTTTTTAAATCAAATATCAATTGTGACAAATCCTCAATAGAATAAATATCATGATGCGGTGGAGGAGAAATTAATCCAACATATGGAGTTGAGTTTCTTATTTCTGCAATCCAAGGAAGCACTTTTGCACCAGGTAGTTGACCACCTTCGCCAGGTTTGGCGCCTTGCGCCATCTTTATCTGGATTTCTTTAGCATTTGTCAAGTAGTTAATTGATACTCCAAATCTTCCGGAAGCTACCTGTTTTATAGCACTATTTCTAGAGTCACCGTTTATTTCTTTTTGGAAACGTTTTGGATCTTCACCACCCTCTCCTGAATTACTTTTACCACCTATTCTGTTCATGGCAATTGCTAAGTTTTCATGAGCTTCCTGGCTGAGAGAACCAAGTGACATGGCGCCAGTTTTAAATTTTTTAACAATCTCTGTCCAAGGCTCTACTTCGTCAATTGAGATTGGATCTAAGTTATTAAATTCAAAAAGCCCTCTAATGGTCATTAGGTTTTTACTTTGATCGTTGACCATAGTGGCGTACTCTTTATAACTTTCTGGACTATTCAAGCGCACGGCTTGTTGCAATTTAGAAATTGTGGTTGGATTAAACATATGCTTCTCGCCTGTTCTTCTCCATCTGTAAATACCACCAATTTCTAGAGATAAAAGGCTGGCGACACTCGAGTTTGGAAATGCCTTCTGATACCTTTCTTTAATTTCTTTTTCGACTTCTATTAAACCGATTCCCTCTATTCTAGAAGGGGTATATGGGAAATATTTAGAAGTAAAATTTTTGTTTAAACCTAAAATTTCAAAAATTTGGGCTGCGCGATACGAATGTAAAGTGGAGATACCAATTTTATTCATAATTTTCAGAATCCCTTTTGCAATAGCTTTATTGTAATTTGTAATAGCATAATCAGCTGTCATGTCTATAATAAAATTTTTATCCACCTGATCACGGATGATTTCATTCACCAAGTATGGATTTATGGCACTTGCACCATATCCAAATAATAGGGCGAAATGATGTGGTTCACGCGGTTCAGCAGATTCAATAATGATCCCAAATTTAGAACGAACTTTTAGAATATTCATCGAATGATGCACATAAGAGCAAGCTAACAACATGGGTATCGGAGCCAATGTATCACTAACACCTCTGTCAGAAAGTATGATGATATTGTATCCTTCTTGTATTGCCTTAAAAGTTGCTTGTACACATTTCTCTAATGCACGTTCCAGACCATTTACTCCTTTTTCTATTTCGTATAAAGTAGAAATAGTTTGTGACTTGAAATCTGGATGGTCAATATTTCGTACTTTGTCCAGATCTTCTTTAGAGATTACTGGATTCTGAATTTTCAACTTTTTACAATGTTTTGGAACAATATCAAAGATATTATAATCTCCACCAACAGCTAAACTGATATCCGTAATAATTTCTTCGCGAATTCCATCTAAAGGCGGATTGGTAACTTGAGCAAATAACTGTTTAAAATAATTATACAAAAGTTGTGGTCTATCCGATAATACCGCTAAAGGAGTGTCATTACCCATTGAACTAAGTACTTCCGTTCCCTTTGTACTCATTGGATTTATAATCGTCTTTAAATCTTCAATAGTATATCCAAATAAACGCAATCGAGTTTCAAAATCTATATTTTCCGTCGGCGTCGTATTATTGGTATACGGTACTTTTGCTAGATGCAATAAATTGTCGTCTAACCATTTTCTGTAAGGACGTTTTGTTACTATAGCATCTTTGATCTCATCATCTTCGATAATACGTCCTTCATTCATGTCAACGAGGAACATTTTTCCCGGCTCTAAGCGGCCATGCTGTATGACATCTTCTGGTTTTATGTCTAAAACACCTATTTCAGAAGCCATAATTACAAATCCATCTTTGGTGAGGGTATAACGAGAGGGACGCAAACCATTTCTATCAAGAAGGGCACCTATAACGTTTCCATCAGTAAACGGAATAGAGGCAGGACCATCCCAAGGCTCCATAATGCAGGCATTATACTCGTAGAATGCTTTTTTGTCATCCGACATGGTTTGGTGTTTTTCCCATGCTTCAGGTACAACCATCATCATAACTTCCGGCAAGGAGCGCCCAGTCATCAATAACAATTCGATAACCATATCCATAGAGGCGGAGTCTGATTTTCCATCCAGTATTATAGGAAACATTTTCTTCAAGTCATCACCAAAGATGTCACTTTGCATCAATTCTTCACGTGCACGCATTCTGCTTACATTACCACGAAGGGTATTGATTTCTCCATTGTGACACATATATCGGAATGGTTGAGCGAGTTCCCATGAAGGGAATGTATTCGTAGAAAAGCGTTGATGAACTAAAGCTAGTCTCGTCACTAAATCATCGTCTGATAAGTCAGTATAGTATCTGCTGATGTCTTCCGGCATCAATAGCCCCTTATATATTATGGTGGTAGTAGATAAACTAGAGAAATAGAACATATGACTTTCTGAAGTCTTTGAACTCAGAATAGTATGTTCAGCAATTTTTCTGGCTGCAAATAATTTAGAGTTGAATTGTTGTTGGGTTAATTCTAACCCATTCTTACCAATAAAGACTTGTTTTATTGTAGGTTCTTTTTCAGCTGCGATTTGTCCAAGATTTGAAATATCGACAGGAACATCTCTCCATCCGATAATACTCAAATTTTGATTGCGAATAGCAGTTTCAAAGGTCGTGTTGCAAAAGTCAGCTTGGTTTTTCTTTTTTGGTAAAAAAACCATGCCCACTGCATAATCGCTCGTTTCTGGAATAGCAAAATCACATACTTTCTTAAAAAAATCATGAGGAATATCAAAAAGAATTCCTGCTCCATCTCCGGTTCTTCCATCAGCGCTCACTGCACCACGATGCTCTAATTTAATTAAAATATCAAGTGCTTTATGAATAATGTCATTAGATTTAATTCCGTTTAAATTACAAATAAATCCTGCGCCACAGTTGTCATGTTCAAATTCAGGCATATAAAGGCCTTGTTCTTTAACTTTCATGCTTTATAATTTTTTTATATAAAAATAGCGATTTCATTATATATAATGTAGTAAACACGACTAAAACGAAATATTTTTACAGTAAAAATAGAATAACGAACATTAAATGATAATAATCATATTTAGACGTGTGTGAATTACAAAATCGGCAATCTGATTTACTAAAAAATACAATTTATTACAGTATCTAACTGATACAATCAAATTTGAGAAAATAATTTCAATCGATATAGTGACTTTTATAGTACCAGTTTTATTTGGTTTTACATTTGTTAAGACTTAAAATTGTTTGTTATTATCAGTTTATAATTGAACTTCTGAGATAAGAAATTTTAAATAGGAAAAAGATTTTTCTGTTACCATGAATTTTGCTATTTTTGTGGCACTTATATTCTGAAATAAATTCAGGATCCAGACAAATTCTATATTATGAACATACACGAATATCAAGGAAAAGAGATTTTAGCTAGTTACGGAGTACGCATTCAGCGTGGTATCGTAGCTAATAATGCAGTTGAAGCTGTTACTGCCGCGAAACAATTAACTGCTGAAACAGGGACAAGTTGGTTCGTAATTAAAGCGCAAGTTCATGCAGGTGGACGTGGAAAAGGTGGAGGAGTAAAACTTGCCAAAAACCTACAACAAGTAGAAGAGGTAGCTGGTCAAATAATTGGAATGCAATTGGTTACACCTCAAACTTCTGCGGAAGGTAAAAAAGTACACAAGGTTTTAGTAGCTGAAGATGTTTATTACCCTGGTGAAAGTGAAACTTCAGAATTTTACGTATCTGTTTTATTGAACAGAGCGACAGGTCGCAATATGATTATGTATTCTACTGAAGGTGGAATGGATATCGAAGAAGTAGCAGAACATACACCTCATTTAATTTTTACTGAAGAAATTGATCCTTCTGTAGGGCTTCAAGGCTTTCAAGCAAGAACAATTGCTTTTAACTTAGGTCTTTCCGGGAATGCTTTCAAAGAAATGGTGAAATTCGTCGATGCTTTATATAAAGCATATATTGGTTCAGATGCATCAATGTTTGAAATCAATCCAGTTTTAAAAACATCTGATAATAAAATTTTAGCTGTAGATGCTAAGGTTAATATTGATGACAATGCTTTATACAGACAAAAAGCTTATGCTGAGATGCGCGATATTCTTGAAGAGAATCCAATTGAAGTAGAAGCTAAAGAAGTGGGATTAAACTATGTAGATCTTGACGGTACAGTTGGATGTATGGTTAACGGTGCCGGTTTAGCAATGGCAACAATGGATTTAATTAAGTATGCTGGTTTTGAGCCTGCAAATTTCCTTGATGTAGGTGGAACTGCTGATGCAAAACGTGTTGAAACTGCTTTTCGTATTATCTTAAAAGACCCAAATGTAAAAGCGATTTTGATTAATATTTTTGGTGGAATTGTTCGTTGTGACCGTGTGGCACAGGGAGTTGTTGATGCGTACAAAAATATGGGAGACGCTATTAACGTGCCAATTATTGTTCGTTTACAAGGTACTAATGCAGCCATTGCAAAAGAATTAATTGATAATTCAGGAATGCCAATTTTATCGGCTGTTGAATTTCAAGAAGCAGCTGACCAAGTAAAAGCGGCTCTTTCTTAATTAGAGAATTAATAGATATAAAAAAA
>NZ_AJXL01000125.1 GCF_000264055.1 Flavobacterium sp. ACAM 123
ATCAGAAACCTCTTTGGAATAGTCTTTTAAACGGGTTTTTGCACCTCTACCCTCTGTTATAGCAAGGGAATCAACTCCGATTTCCACCCAACTATCATACCAACGTTCAATCGTTCTGCGATTGACATTAAAAACAGAAGCAAGGTTGTTAATCTTGTGTCTTTGATGTGATAAAACAAGGCATTGGCTACGTTTTCTAACGGTATTATTAGGGCTGTTTTGATGAAGGTAGTTCAATAACTCAATCTCTTCTTTTTTAAGTGTTAAGTATCTCATATTTAGATAAAAATACGAAAATAATTACGAAAATACAATAAAAAATGACATTAATTTATTCCAATTATTTAGTATTTGAATTTTAGTCTGATATTGAAAAAACTTATAATCTCGAACAAGATCTAGGAAATATCATTAAAAATACAACGGATACCATTTATGATTATGCCAAATAGGCTAAAGGGTATGAAAAAGTGAATTAATCTGGCATTAAATTGATCTCTAGATAATCATAAAACAATTTGGAATTACTTTGATGCCAGAAGTAGTAAGACTTCTACGAACAAAAATAAAAGGTCTTACGTCGTAATTTATAGACGATAGAAATAGTTCTTTTTCGTCTTACTAGTGTTTACACTTAATTTTCGCTGCGGCAGTGGTTTTCGTTATGATCATAGTTTCCATAGCGAATGGAATGTTTTTTGGAAATAATTCCATTCGTCTAGCAATATTATGGGTCACATAAATTTTCTGGGGATTAACTAAAAAGTTTTTCCATTCTAAACAGAAAGAATTTCACATCTACGACACCTCTTTGATTAGCTCTAAAGAGTTTTACTTTTGAATTAAAAGATTCAGCGTTCGCATTTGTATGGCGTTTTACAAAGAAGTTTAAGATAGTTTCCAAATGATATTTCAAGCTGTTAGCTGCTGTATTAAAATCATTTAACTTTAGTGATTTTGTTTTCTCTATCCATGCTAAGATTTGTTCTTTGGCTATTTCTCTTGAGCTTTGTTCATTTATATTTCTAAACTCAAGGGTATGTTTGTACCCTTGATGTAAAGATGGATAGTTTCTGAATAATAATTCAGCTCTTATCTTTTGATTATCCGTCCATTGATTTTGCTTTTTAGCAATGATGTAGCGACTTCTAGCCAAAAGTTGTTTTGGAGTATCGTCATTTTCTAAAGTAATTGGAATGTATTTTATTCCTTGCTCTTTTGCTTGTTTGATGGCTTGATTTTCTTTTTCAATTGCTTCCCATCTTAATTTGATTCTTTGATGTTGTAATGCATCTAATACCAACTTCACAACGTGGAACCGATCAGTTACTAGGCTACTTTCAGGGAAACACATTCGTGAAGCCAATTGTATATTATTAGCCATATCGAGGGTAATTTCCTTGACTAATTTTCTTTTATCTAATGGGATTTTATTCAGTACATCAATAATATCTTGACTTTTAGTGCCTTTTATAACTGCAACTAACTTCTTTTTCTTTCCTTTTCCGCTTTTGTTGGTCACAAAGGTATAGAGTTCTCCTTTTGATAAACTTAACTCATCAATGCCTAAATTTTCTCCTATGTTCTGAGGATATATCAAATAGTTTTCAGCATGATTTAACTGCTCCCATTGTTTAAAACCACTGATGTTTTTCTTATAATGGCGCTGTAATAAATTAGCCTTAACACCATAATAACTAGCAATATTACTTATCGTATCTTCTCGGGTCTCGACCTGTACCTTTTAAAAAATCAGAAAGTTCAATGGTTAGTTTTGAACCTTCTGCTATAAATGAATAATCACTTTTCACTTCTATTGATTTATCTGCTTTACTGCGCCATCTTCGCCTTCTAATACCCAAATAAACAGCTTTTCCCCTTATTGGAAAATCCTGTATTAAGGTACGTTCATAAAATCCTTTTGACTCAAAATCCTTAAAATTAAAATCATCAGCAAGACTATTTTTCTCATCTAAATAGATATAAAAACAGTCTTTTTTTGTTTGTAAATCACCCAGCTCCTTAAAACCAACAATATCAAAATGAGATAAAAGACCCTCTGGTAGAAAGAAAATATACTAAAATCCATTTGCTTTTTTTAGGCAAATTTATAACTCCTTCCCAACTTTTTTATGTGAGCCAATATTATTTAGTCTTAGCACGTAAAGGACTTTGACCATTTGTCTAAAAAACAAAAACCCAAAACTTGCGTTTTGGGTTTTGCGGAGAAAGAGGGATTTGTCAACCTCTGTCAAGCCCTAATTTTATTGACTTAGCGTTTGTTTTTCAAAATGAGTGCACCGAATTGTGCACCTTTAAATTTCACTCAATTTAGTACTCGTATTGATGACTCAAATTTAATCAATTTTATTGGAATTTACACCATTGATAGGTTCAAAATATGGTATGGCTAAGTAGTATTTTACCGAATCATTATATGTTTAAGCTGTTCAATTTTTAAGCTTGTACAGTAACAAAAATTGATCTAGGTATTAAAGTTTTGTTCTGATTTTAGCATCCAATTTTTTAGAAATAGATTCCGTTTATCAACGATTAGTTGTTTATAAAATAAAAATCGTTTTCAATTGTATTGATTATATTTTCTGGGATATTTAATTCAGTGGCATATTTTTTCCAGAATACTGCTGTGTTCTGAACCTCATCAATAATCCCTTTAGGGTTTTTAACAGCAAATTCCTCTGCAATTGATAGGACATCATTCCAGTTTATATCCTGTCGTTTACCATTAATCGATAATGCTCTTGAAATACTTGTAAAAGTAAGCAATGGGTTTAAGGCATACGTTATATCATACGCAGGGGAAAGATTCCAGCTATTTTTGTCTTTATCGTAGATGAAGCTGTGGTTCTTTAAATGGTCGTCTACGTTTTTGAAGACTACATTAAATATCATTCTTCTAAAGAGTTGCTGGATGTCTTTGTGTGGAACATCTAAACTAATGGAAAGTTTAAACAGATTTTCATAGGATGAATTATCAGGTTTTTTAAAATCCCAGCCTGTAAGACCCGATGCGGTAAGTACGTGTTGCTTTTGTCCTTTTTGTCTGTCGTATCGTGAGGTGGCAAAATGGGTGTCATCGATTAATTTTGAAGGCATCATGTCAATACCAGCCTCCAGAGCCATTAAATAATAGACGTATTCTACCTTTTCTTTATTATAACCCTGTGGTTCTTCCAAATGAAGTTTCACAATGTAATGGTTATACTCTTCAGAGAATATTCGGTCTCCCGCGACGATGGCACCGGTTTCCTTGTTTTCTGAAACTACTATTTTAGGTCTGACACCTCCTGCGGAAGTACCAATTTTAAATATGTTTAAAAGCGATAAATCACTCAGATTGTTTGAAGTGGTTTCGTCTTTTAGATGTAAGACACGTTCAAGAACCTTCACCATTTCTTCAATATCAATTTTGGAGGTCATAGGCAGGTCTTTGACGGGACGGTATTCCAGCGCACCCATACCACGGTCGGCGACATAAGTTAATTGTTCTAAAGGTGTAATTTTAAATCCTTTTTCCTTAGCGTTGAACCATTCCTGGAAAATGATGTTCCCAAACATATCCGGCAGGGAATCGGCAATCATAGGAGGAAGACCTTTAAACGTTTCTCCTTCAAATTGGGTGAATACTTGTACTGGTGTTATTCTCTTAAACAGGAAAGGAAACATATTGGAATACTTGCCCGAATCTAAAAATTCAGGACTGTATTGGAAATAGCATTTACGTTGGTTGAAATCGTATCCTAATTTTCCTATCTCGGTATCGAAAGCGATGATTGATATGCTTTTATCTGCTGCCATAATTAGTACAATGAGATGTTATTATCGGTTTGATCTAGGGTATCGATAGCAAGGAAAATGGTTTGCAGGACATTAAAATGATTGGCTACTTTCAGTAGATTATCTAATGTGGCATTTTTGCCATTCTCAATATTCTGAATGGTGGTGCGGGAGATCTCAAGCTCTTTGGCAAGTTCATCTCGGGATAAACCGTATTCCTTCCTTTTGTTTTTACAAAACTGTCCGATTTTGAGTTTAACCGATTTTATTGTGATTGGATCTAGCATAAAATAACCATTATATTAATCAAAATTAGTTAAATATATCATATATAACTATTATAATGGTAAAATATTTTTAAAGGGTAGTGGGGAGTTTAACCTATAATATGTAATTCTACCTGCTCTTGTTTCAGGCTAGTGTATTGGCAGAACTCTTGCACGGATACAAACTCCGTAGGGAGCTTGTTAAGCTCCTTTCTGATGTTTTGCAACAGTCTAATGCTTTGGCGATAACTCTTTCCTGTAATACGTTGTATGTCTTTAGGGTAGATACACAATCTCGTGGTTGCTGCTTTCATACTCTATCTATAGCTTTGATTGGGCTTTGGCTTACTTTAAAATTCTATTATCCAAACTTCTAAGTAAAATTAAACAAAAAAGAGCTTGTTTACTTAGGCTGAAATAAACTGCTGTATCTTTCCTCTAATAGTAGTTTGTATTTTTCTTTGAATGCTTCAGACAGGAATGAATTGTCGATCCATTGTATTGCAATTGGTTTATTTTTTTGGAATCGTTTTACTATTCCTCTTAGTTGTTTTTCGTTAAGACCAAGGTTTGTTCCTAGTGTTTGGAAATGCTCCCATTTTAGTTTTTTCTTTTTTCCATCGAGAGTTAAGGCTAGTTCTTCGGTGTCTTCTGGGTTTACTATGGCCACGTTCAACAGATCATAGGCTGGAGCCAATGTCCAACTATCCCCTGTATTGATCATCGAGAAGTTCTTCAGGTGCATGTCGTTGTTTCCGGTCAGGTAGCTGAAAACTCCTAATTCCAAAAAGTATAGTTTGTCCAGTAAGGTGTTATCTGAAAATTCGTTGATGGCTTTGCCTATTTTTTCCATCGAGCTTTTGTATTTGTCAAAAGCTTCCGTGATTTGGAACATGTCGAGCATGTGGATTTTTTCTCCAGTAGCTGACCTATCAATGCGTTTGGTTATATAGGAAAGCTCTCCAGATTGTAGTCGGATCAAGCTTGATTTTACAGTGTTAATACCAAAAGCTTCTGCAATGCGCATCGTTACATGTTCATTTGCGGGCATTTCCGGGAATTGTTCGGATGGCGGTTTGAAAATATAATTACCGCCCAAAGCACCTACCACGGTAAGACGTCCTTTATTCCCGTCCTGAATCGTGTCATTTACTATTGATAGTGATAATTTGGGTTGTACCCCGGGTACTGCTACGCTTCGCTCCACCACATTTAGCGCTAAGGCGGTCATTTGTTTTAGGGTATGTTCAAATGCAGGTTGGTGTTTTGTTCCAAAAAACGCTAAGCTACATTGCTCGTGAAAATCACCTCCAATTGTATCATCTAATATCTGATAACAGTATATGCATTTCTTACTCATTTTCATTTGGTATTGGTTGAACACTAACGGCACCGATACAATTTTGGCAGCAGGCCAAGAGTAATCCCATACGGTCATTGGGATTGATTTTCCAGTTTTTGGATGCGATATCCAGGAGCCAGCCTTCAGGAATTAGTCCTTCAAAAAAGGGGAATAATCGTTTGTCGGTATATGTTTTAGGACTTACTGGCATCGTAAACGTAATGAACTGCTTGGGATGTTTCTTTATGTATTGTTCTTCATACTGAAAGATATAGTCTCCTTCATCTGTTTCGGTGAGTATTCCCGCTAAGACGTCTTTATAATATATTGCTGCCTTTCTCATTATTCTTTCTTTTCATTTTTGGATAGTTCTCGTGCGTTAACCGGTGCGAGGGTATGCCCGAACATTCGGAGCACTTGATTTACCTTCTCGAGATTTAGATTTTCTTTGCCTTGTTCTATTTTTCGAATAACGGTAAGTGCTACTCCAGCACGTTCTGCAAATGCTTCCTGGGTAAGGTTTACTTCATTTCTTTTTTCTTTTACAAAGTCTGCTAGTGTTATCATGATTATATGCATTTACATCGAATTAGAACAAATATATGAAATTATATGTAAAAGCATATAATTTACTTTATAAACTTTATTTATATGCTAATACATATAGTTTGTCCATTAATTTTCACGGAGTATTAGATGTCATTTATGTCGATTTATGCCATCTGTGTCTGATCGTGCCATCTGGTCGTCGAGGCCTTTTTAATGTGATTTAATTAGCTAAAATTTGTATTCAAATCAATTGAAAAGTGTTGCAACAGGATGACGATTGAATTCATTTTAAATTAAATTATAAACTTAAATTTTAGGAATTATGGCAAGACAGAAAGGCATAATTAAGTTGAAAGGTACTATTGGAGATATTACTTTTTACAAAACGCAAGACGGACATTTAGCACGTGAAAAAGGAGGCATCGATGCCAGCAGAATCAAAAATGATCCTGCGTTTCAAAGAACGCGTGAGAACGGTTCTGAATTTGGAAGAGCCGGCAAGGCTGGGAAAATTTTAAGAACGGCTCTGAGAGTCTTACTCCTAAATTCTGCCGACGGTAGAGTGGTGAGTCGATTGACTCAAGCGATGGTGAAAGTGATCCAAGCCGATACCATAAGCGAGCGTGGGTTACGAAATGTAATTGACGGTGAAGCGGAATTGCTTATTGGTTTTGAGTTCAACATCAGAGGGAAACTGGGGACCAGTTTGTTTGCTCCTTATGTAGGGATAATCGACAGAGTATCTGGAGATATCAGCGTTGATTTGGATTCGTTTATTCCCGCTAATATGATTGCAGCTCCAGGAGGAACGACCCATTTCAAAATTATTTCGGCTGGTTCTGAAATTGATTTTGAGGCAGAGACTTTCGTATCAACGAATTCTGAAACGGCCATTCTTCCTTGGGATATGACAGCAACAGCGGCGATTAGTCATGTAAACCCGGTCACCCCAAACAGCACAAAACCGTTGTTTTTGGCTTTAGGTGTTGAGTTTTACCAACAAGTAAATGGCCAGATGTATCCTTTGAAAAATGGATCCTACAACCCGTTAGCTTTGGTTAGCGTAAGCGGATTGTAAGATGTTTTTAGTATTAACCAGAATCTATTTTCCTGAAGGAACGCAAGGGATGCTAGAATGGAACGGCACACTAGTTTGTTATACCATCGAATTGCCTTGGTTGGGAAATCAAAGGCGTATCTCTTGTATTCCGGAAGGAGAATATGTTTTGCAGAAGCGGTTTAGCCCAAAATTTGAATGGCACTTGCATTTGAGAAATGTTCCGGGAAGAGATTTAATATTGATCCATCCCGCCAATGACGCCAAAAAAGAATTGTTGGGCTGTATTGCTCCTGTAACGCAACATAGCGGAGTAGGAAAGGGCTGTTCCTCCCGAAAAGCGTTGGAAAAGCTGAAATCTATGGTTTACGCAGCTTTAGAACGTGATGAAATAGTGAAAATAAGTGTTCAATCAGATTCCCAAAAAGGAATGATAAAGAAATAAATTATGAATGTAATAAAACGAGTGAAAGCTCCAACTCCTAAGTTTTTTAGGATTTTGAGAGCCATTGGATTGGCTTTGTTGGCCATAAGCGGAAGTGTGATTGCGGCGCCGGTTGTTTTGCCTGTTGCTGTGGTAAGTATTGCAGGATATATCGCTGTTGCTGGAGGGGTTATTTCTGCTGTCAGTCAGATTACAGTTGATGAAGCAGCCCTGTTGAAGGCAGAACAAGAAATAATTCCAAAATCTAGAAGCGATGGAGACTAATCTTACTTTAAAATCAGGCACCATTTTAGGAACTTTGTTGAGTATTGCACCCAATATCCTTTCTGAAGATATTCTAAAAACTATTATCTTAGCCGTTGTTGGAGCTATAGTTAGTTTTCTGGTTTCACTTCTTTTAAAGCGGTTGACCAAAAATAAAAAATAAATTCAGTTTTATTAGATTCTGAAACAAGTTCAGAATAAATTCAGTTTTTGTGTGGTAACCTTTACTGAATTTTATAAGAAAGCCTAAATCGCAAGATTAGGCTTTTTTTTGTTTACCGACAGTACCTAGACAAAATACATTTTTTTAGTTCATTAATCAGTTTTAGATTTTTCTCCAGATGTTCTTTTTGTAGTTCTAGCGCTTTGATTGCATCAATATCTTTCTGATGCTGCTCGAAGTCGTAAAGTAATTGATTTACTTTTTGGTCAAATTCGGATTTAAAATTTTGAATTCGGATAAATGGAATAACGGACCCAATAAGGTGCTGATGCCAAAATTTCATTTGCCATAGGCTGTATGCTAGCCAGTAAATCATTTCGGAGTCTTCGTCGGATGAAAAAATGATCACATAACTATTGGTAAAAGGCTCTTTTTGCGGCTTGCCGCTGTTCATTCCTTTGTTGAGAATAAAGATTTGGTTTCCCTTGTAAATGGTGTCTTTCTGATGGGTTTTGACGATAAAGTTTGGCGTAATTTCTGGTTTTAGATTATGTGCCTCGCTGCGCTCGGCACCCTAATATTTTAAAAGAAAAAGAAAAAAAGAAAGTCGTCTAAGAAGTGGAGGATTCAAAAGGAGTCAAGTTTTTTTGAAAAAATACTATTCGCCGCGGCGAATGGAGATATTTTCAAAAACCCGAAGGGCTTGAACTTTACTTTTTGAAACCGGAACTTACCTTTACTTTCTTTTTTTATTTTTTTCTTTGTATCACAAAACATTCTCGTTACTGTTCTTCTTTTGCGGTCGTTCTTGTGAAATCGGCAATTAAACACCCCCAAGCACCGCAAGGAGCATAAAAAAGTAGGTCTCGTCTTTTTAGTACGAGAAGGAACTTTTTTATTGCGGATGAGGAGCGCAGTGGCGGGGTTGCGGCAATCGAATAGCCACCCTAGACGCGGGAGTTAAGCGGAGGAGACCCTGATTTTCATCAGGGTAAACGGAGCGAAACGTAGCGGATAGGAGCGTGAAACGGCGGGGAAAAAATAAAACACTCCCGACTTTTTTTGGAGGGAAACCTTGATTTAGGGCAAAGTGAGGTTTTTCACCGAACGGAGCCAAGCCCGATGGCTGTGCGAAGGAGCAACCGCTGAAAAGATAAGGGGCGACAGACATAATACTGCTGACTGCAGAGTAGCGTAGCGGAACGGAATGAAGCTGTATTGTGGCTGTAATAGCCCCGACGAACGCAGGAAGTGACCGTGTGGAGATGAGGAACGGAACGGCGCAAAAAAAAA
>NZ_AJXL01000126.1 GCF_000264055.1 Flavobacterium sp. ACAM 123
GACTGCCAAGATGCTGTAAGGTGTTTTGGCAGTTTTTTATGGTATGAAATGAATTGTGATCGTTGTTGTCAAATTTTTGTTGTCTACAAAAAAAACAACGCCTTGACTTGTCGAAGAGCTGTTTTTAGATTGGTATAGTGTCAATTTATTGTTTCTTGTAGATCGAGTAAATTGTATTGATAGTATTTTGATTTAAAACTGAATCCACTTCCGTCTGGATAAAATGTAACTTAAACGCTATAATAGCAGCCGAAAGGTTTTTAGTATCATATCCTATGATGCGCAGTGCTTGTTCTGGGTTAAAATCACTTGGAGCGGTTTGTAAAATATCATCTCTCCATAAACCAAATCCATTTTCTGCCAATATATTCCAAGGGAATAGGGCGCTGGGATCATTTTTACGCGTAGGGGCGATGTCTGAGTGTCCTATGATATTTTGCGTTGGAATATTGTATTCTTTTTTTAACTTGCTTAATAACGCCATTAAACTGGTGATTTGTGCCTCGGAAAAAACTTCGGTGCCATTATTGTCAAGTTCAATTCCTATTGAGGAGGAGTTGATATCGGTGTCTTTACCCCATGAACCTCTGCCGGCATGCCATGCACGCAAATAGTCATTTAACATTTGTACTACGCTTCCGTCATCTCCAATCACATAATGGGAGCTTACTTGGGTTCTTGTTACGGTAAAGGTTTTTATCGTTTGTTGAAGTGAGTCTTGTGCTGTGTGGTGAATGATGATGAAATTAGGCTTTCGCAAATTGAAATTTACGGTAGCAATCCATTTGGTCTGGATTCCATTATCTAAAGCAGTTGAGCCCATTTCGGACATGGTATCCTTAAAGGAGTACAATTGTTTTGTATAGACGTTGTCTATATTTAGTATCGTTTTTGAAACGATAGGTAACGGCTCAGGCTCTTTGCTGGATATTGTTTCTTTAAAGGTCTTTAGCTTAGTGTCATATTCTTTTTCACTGGCTTTATACGGATTGGTGGAACAGGAAGCGACCAAGATAGCAGTGATTATATAATAGAAATATTTTTTCATGTTTTAAATGAACTGTTTTAGTGGAAAAAATAATTATCTATTTCTTCTTGATTTTTTTTGTTTGCCCTCTTCGTTCAACGCTTTGTATTTTATTTTTTGGTCCTCATTTAAAAACTGGTTGATTTTTCTATCCATAGTTTCTGAAAGAGCTGCGATTTCTTTTGTTTTTTGCTCTTGGCCAGTGTCAGCCTTTAGTAAGATACCTTGTGATCTCATGCTATCGGTCAGTACATTTGAGATAGCAATTTCCTGTAACGCATCAAGAGTAAGTGCTGCTTTTAACTTTTCCATTATTTTACCAACGGTTACTTCGACAGGTATTTCTTTAGGCTGGTCGTGGCTTGGACCCTGAGGTATTTGCCCCATTTGATTATTTCTCCCGTTTTGATTTCCGTATCCACCTCCGCCATAACCGTTATTTCGATATTGTGCCGAAACGGTATCTATAGATACTAACATAAGTGCCAAAACGAATAAGATTTGAATTGTTTTCATGTTTATTTTTTTAAAAAGGGTTGTCAAATAGCGTTTTAGTTAAGCAATAGCAAAAATCTAAACCGGTTCTCCGTATAAGTCAAATTCAGTAGCTTCAATAATTTTTATCATGGCAAAATCTCCCGTTTTTACATAATGCTTCGAGGCATCAATCAAGACTTCGTTATCTACATCAGGACTGTCAAATTCAGTTCTTCCGACAAAATGGCCTCCTTCTTTTCTGTCAATAATACATTTGAAAGTTTGACCAAGTTTTAATTGGTTTAAATCCCATGAAATTTGAGATTGTAATTCCATTATTTCATTAGCGCGATCCTGTTTGACATCAGCGGGAACATCATCTTCCAATAAATAGGCATGTGTGTTTTCTTCATGAGAATAAGCAAAACAACCCATTCTGTCAAATTTCATTTCCTGAACCCAGTCTTTTAAGATGTTAAAATCTTCTTGTGTTTCTCCGGGGTATCCTACGATTAAGGTCGTACGAATTGCCATTTCTGGAACTGCTGCACGGAACTCTTTTAATAATTTGGTTGTTTTCTCTTGAGTTGTTCCACGACGCATTGATTTCAAGATAGAATCTGAAATGTGCTGCAATGGAATGTCAATATAATTACAAATTTTAGGCTCGCGCTTCATGATTTCTAAAACATCCATAGGAAAACCCGTAGGGAAGGCATAATGCAAACGGATCCATTCGATTCCTTCTACTTTTACCAATGCTTCGAGCAATTCACCAAGATTACGTTTCTTATAAATATCAAGACCATAATAGGTGAGATCTTGTGCAATTAAGATTAACTCTTTCACACCATCTCTTGCCAACCCTTCTGCTTCTTTGACTAACTTCTCTATAGTTTGCGAAACGTGTTTGCCACGCATTATTGGAATAGCGCAAAAGCTACAAGGTCTGTCGCATCCTTCGGCAATTTTTAGGTAAGCATAATTTTTCGGGGTAGTGGTCAACCGTTCCCCCAATAATTCATGTTTGTAATCAGCTCCCAGAGCTTTCAATAATGCAGGTAATTCAGTTGTCCCAAAATATTGATCTACATTAGGTATTTCTTTTTCTAAATCAGGTCTGTAACGTTCTGACAAACATCCGGTCACAAAAACCTTATCTACTAATCCTTTTTCTTTTTTATCTGCATATTCCAAAATCATATTCACTGATTCCGCTTTTGCATTGTCGATAAATCCACAGGTATTAATAACAATAATATTTCCTTCTTCGGCAGCTGGAGCTTCATGCGCAACATCTTTTCCGTTGGCACGCAGTTGTCCCATCAGCACTTCACTGTCGTATATATTTTTCGAGCACCCTAAAGTGATCACGTTGATTTTATTCTTTTTTAATGACTTGGTTCTCATATATTTGTAAATTGGAGTGCAAAATTACGTTTTTTTATTTAAACAGAACTTTTTTCGGGGTCTTTTAGCTTTTATTTAAGGTGGGATAGCTATTATTCATTACAATTTCCTGAAGAAAAACAATGAGGTTTGTAAGGTAAACAAGCTGTGTCGAACTCTTGCGAAAATAAAATTTTAGTCAAGTGAAGTAAGGGGCATAAAAAAAATCCGTTCCAACTTACGTTGCAACGGTATTTCGTAGTTTGGGTTTTTTTGTTTTTATTTGGATTACAATTCAAATAATAAGGTCAATGAGATTGTATTATTAATGGAATTTATTTTAGCGCCATCAGTTAGTCCTTGCGTAAAAAAGCCTTGTTGTGAGTCTCTTTTGGCATAAGCATAAGATAAATCAACTCTTGTAGCTCCAAAATTATATCCTAGACCTCCTGAATATCCCGTTAAGTCACCTACTTCGTTGGTATTTTTATAAGGACTTTGCTCATAGCGATATCCAGCTCTTAAAGTAAGTTTTTGAATTTTATATTCACCGCCTATTCTCAATTCTCCAGTATTGTCTAAGGTGTTGCTTATTGTATTATTTAAACCGTTAAAATACGTATCGTTTTCTGGTTTAAATTTGGTTTTGCGATAGTCTTTAATGGCATAATCAATGCTGATCAAACCGGATTTTCCAAAAACATAAGCAAAACTTCCTGTTAGTTTGCTTGGCGTCTGCAATTTATATGGTGCATATACATTAGTAATTCTTGGGTCTACAACATCCGAAGGTAGAGAGCTATCATTATTACTGCTTACACTAATTAGCTTTTGCGAAAGCTCATCGCTTAAATTGTACCAAGTTGATGATTCGTAGGCAAGCCCTAAACGGACCTCCTTCGTTACTTTTGCAATAGCGCCTAATTGAAAGGAGAAGCCTGTTCCATAAGTATATAAGTCATTGTTAAATTGTAGTTTGGTTACGTCATAATCAGTCCCTAAGGTGTTAGTATTGTCTTCATAAAAAAGAGAAGATTGTCTGAAGTCCGTGAAATGTGAATTAAGATTCACGCCTATATACAATCGGTCGTTATAAGATGTTGCTGCATTAAAGGATAGCTTTCCGTTGTAGCCGCTTGAATAGATAGTATTTTCCTGATAATAATTACCTCCTGCAGCAACGTTTGAGGTATACTCGGTATTGTTTGGTTCATTATTGACGGGATTTATAACATATCCTTGATAACCTAAAAAAGCTTGTTGCTCCCCATTACTTAAATTTCCGTAATTAGAATCTTCTAAAACATTCAGAGGAATTCCATTTGCAAATTTGACAAAATATGAACCGACAGAATTATTGGGATTTGTTCCAGCGCTAAATACAGAGTTATTAAAATTATTTGTGTTCTCGTAATTTACTGCCACTGAAAACTTTTTCCAACCGTTGTTTGTATTATTGTTGTTAAAGACAAAAACGCCTCCTGCTTGATTGAGATCAAAAGAATTGTCCTTTTGAGTTGTTGTTGTGCCAAAATAATTTGAATTATTTTTTACATCTCTATTGCTTAGCGTAAGTCCAAATTGGTTGTTTGAAAAAACTGCTGATCCGGCTGGATTTATGCCGATAGAGGAAAGGTCTCCTCCCAAGGCTCCAAAAGCCCCGCTCATTGCCTGAAAGCGAGCAGTTCCGTTTAGATTGTCTTGTGAGTAGCGTACGGCATCTTTTATCTCTTGCGACTGGGCTAGCCCAAATGTAAAACCCGTAACTAATAAAAATAAATTATTTTTCTATTTTAATATTCTTTATGTTTTTGCTGTATAACTACGATAACTATCTTCTTCCTCCCGATGATCTTCTGCCACTTCCACCACTGTTTGAGGATCTGCCGCTACTCCCACTATTTGATCTTGAAGGACTATAATTATTGTTTCTTGAATTTTGCTGTCTGCTAGTGTTTGTGTTAACTCTCGTTCGAGTAGGAGTCCTGTAAGAGTTATTTTGGTTTTGACTTTTTCTCGTAAATGTTGGACTTGTTCGAGTTCTGATATCGTTACTGTAGTTTGAGTTTCTTCTTCTATCCGAATAGTTTGTGCTTCTATTAGTATTAGTACTGTTTTGGGAATAGTTTCTGCTACTATAATTTCTGTCTCCGTTTATGGAATTGGAATAGGTAGAACCTCTTCTACTTGGGTTATTGGAGTAGTTATTGTTGTTTTGGTAATTAGAATTGCCCCAATTATTGCCATACCAGCCATTTCCGTAGAAATTATTCCAACCCCAGCCATTTCCATACCAGTTGTTCCAACCCCAGCCATTTCCATACCAGCTATTCCAACCAAAACCTGCGTTCATTCCCCAACCGAAACCACCATTCCATCCCCAGTTATTTCCGTACCAGTTGTTCATAGCCCAACCCGTATCGTAAACATTAACGCTTACCCCTTGAGGATTACTTCCCCATCCAGGATAGTTTTCGTTGTCGTTTTCTAAATTATAGTCATTGTAGTCGTTGACCTCTGTAAAGATTTCGTTAGATTGGTTGTTATTTCGTAAAGATCCAAAGTACTCCTTGTATTGATTTTGATTATTTTGAGTCACCGTTTCAACAGGTCTGCTGTAGGAGTTGCCGTAAATTCCATCGGAATCATAGTAAGAGCTGTTTTGGTAGGACCCACAAGACGTCAATAAGACGCTCAAAAATCCAAGAATGTAGTATATTGATTTGTTTTGGAAAGAAAGGATATAATTTTTCATGTCTATGGAGTTTTCATTGTTGCACATTACAAAAATAGTTAGTTTTATCGAACTATTTATATAAATATTAGGGTGCAAAATTTATGCCAAAATACTCAATATGAGAAAGAACCTTACGTTAAGACCAACAGATTATTCAAAATGTTGTTTTCCTGGTGCTAATTCCTGCCACGAGCAACGTTTGGGGTAGATTAGGTATCGTTTATATCATTCTTTAAGGGTTATAACATATCAGTAGTATGCCAAGCTTGCAACAGCATATGGCTTAAATTACAGTAGATCGATCCTTCCGGATTGTCTATTGGAATTTCATTTGCAGAGTTTACAAATAAAGCACCACTTGAGGTTTTGGATTCGTTACTTCATTAAAAATGAGGGTTGTAATTATTCGTTTTTTCATAACTTATAACAAACGAATTTATATTTTATTCCGAATCATTTTGGTGTAATTTAGTTATAATACGAAAATAGTACAATGTAATTGGACTATCTTGAATATGCAATCGGTCTTACCGCTGTCGAAAACTTTTTCAACCGCTATTTTGCTTATTGTTGTTAAAAACGAAGATATCTCAAGCTTGACTCAGTTAAAACAGTCCCCTTTTTAGTTTGTCTAAGTACCAACATAATTTGAATTATTTTTTTAGATCACCATTACAGAAGCGGACTATAATTTGGTTAATTACATAAACCGCTGATTTAGATGGCACTTGTGTAGATAAAAGAAAGGTCTCTTCTTACAGCTCCTAAATCCTCTGTAATTTACTTTAATTTAAGGATTTATTTTATGTTTTTTTGTGATTGTCTTATTACACCTGAGATTTTTTTTGATACCGCGCGCTAATTGTAAAATCCAAAATTAAAACAGATACGTCTATTTTCGTTTTTATTCAAATAAAGGCTTGATTTAATTTTAGCGTCCTCCTCTTCTGCCACCGCCAGAAGACCTTTCATTACCAGAGTTGGAGGAACTAGAAGTGGAAGGAGAGTAGTTCTCGCTTCTTGGAGTGCTCGGGCTAGTAGTGTTTCTATCGTTATTGCTACTGTCAAAAGGGTTAATGTTCCTCGATGTATCGCTGTTTTGGTTCCTGCTATTATTTCTTGTAGGAGTATAGTTGTCTTGTCTTGTCTCGTTTTGATTTACTCTTGATGGAGAGGCTGCATTGTCGTATTGAGTAGCTGAATTATGTCTTCTACTGAAAGTTGGTCTGTCGCTGGAGTCGAAAGCGTTGTTTGAATTTCTTCTGTAATCCGGTTCGTTAGTATTTTTGTTTGTGCGATTTATATTATCCTGAGAATCAATAGAATTGTAATTTCTGTTACTGCTCAATGAATTGGTATATACAGAACCTCTTCTGCTTGGGTTGTACGAGTAGTTTGTGTCGTTTTGGTAATTGGCATATCCCCAGCTATTTCTTAACCAATTATTTCCATACCAGCTATTCCAGCCCAAACCAATGTTCATTCCCCAGCCGTAATCGTGATTCCACCACCAGTTATTCCCGTACCAGTTATTCATTGCCCATCCGGTATCGTAAACATTGCCACCTAAGTTTTGCACATTATCACCCCATCCAGGATAGTTTTCGTACTCGTTTTGCGATGCTTCATTTTCTAAATGATAATCATTGTAATTGTCGATATCTGTAAAGGTTCTGGGGGAATGATTGTTATTTTGTAAAGATCTAAAGTAATCTTTGTATTGGTTTTTATTATTTTGAGTTTCCGTTGCAATAGGTTTCTTGTAGGAGTTTCCGTAAATTCCATCAGAATCATAGTACGAACTATTTTGATAAGAGCCACAAGAGACTGCTAAAAGACTCAGAAATCCAACAAGAGTGGAAAGGGAGGCTTTGTGGGATGAAAAAATAATAGTTTTCATATCTGTAAGGTTTTTTATTGTTGTACCGTACAAAAATAGTTAGTTTTGTGGAACTATTTAGATAAATAAAATAACGCAAAATTTGTACCAAACTATTCAATATGAGCAAGAACCTCACTACAAGATCAGAAGATTATTCAAAATGGTATAATGAACTGGTTGTAAAAGCTGATTTAGCTGAAAATTCGGGTGTCAGAGGCTGTATGGTAATCAAGCCATACGGATATGCCATTTGGGAAAAAATGCAAGCAGAATTG
Source organism: Flavobacterium sp. ACAM 123 (assembly GCF_000264055.1). Taxonomy (GTDB): domain Bacteria; phylum Bacteroidota; class Bacteroidia; order Flavobacteriales; family Flavobacteriaceae; genus Flavobacterium. The sequence continues at coordinate 7,788 of NZ_AJXL01000126.1, forward strand.
GATCGAATGTTTAAAGAGACAGGTCATCAAAATGCCTATTTCCCTTTATTTGTACCTAAAAGCATGTTTGAGGCAGAAGAGAAAAATGCGGAAGGATTTGCAAAAGAATGTGCTATCGTGACACATTACAGGTTAAAAAATGATCCTGATAAACCAGGTAAGTTAATGGTTGATCCCAATGCAAAACTAGAAGAAGAACTTATTGTTCGGCCCACAAGTGAAGCAATTATCTGGTCTACTTATAAAGGATGGGTACAATCGTATAGAGATTTACCTTTGTTAATCAATCAATGGGCCAATGTGGTTCGATGGGAGATGAGAACACGATTGTTCTTGAGGACAGCCGAGTTTTTATGGCAGGAAGGGCATACGGCACATGCTACAAAAATTGAAGCTGTCGAAGAATCAGAGAAAATGATGAACGTGTATGCGGAGTTTGCTGAAAATTTTATGGCTATTCCGGTTGTAAAAGGAATTAAAACGGAGACAGAACGATTTGCTGGTGCAGAAGAGACTTTTTGTATTGAAGCATTAATGCAAGATGGTAAAGCGCTTCAAGCTGGAACATCACATTTTTTGGGACAGAACTTTGCGAAAGCCTTTGATGTGAAATTTGCTACTGCTGAGGGAAAGCAAGAATATGTTTGGGGAACTTCATGGGGAGTTTCAACGCGTTTGATGGGAGCACTGGTAATGACACATTCAGATGACAAGGGATTGGTTTTGCCGCCTAATTTAGCTCCTATACAAGTGGTAATAGTGCCGATACATAAAACGGATGAACAGTTAGCGGAAATTACCGCTGCGGTAAATGTTTTAATATCCGACTTGAAAAAATTGCATGTTTCAGTGAAATATGATGATAGAACAACTCAAAAACCAGGATTTAAATTTGCTGAATGGGAATTGAAAGGGGTGCCTATCCGAATTGCAGTTGGGCCGAAAGATTTAGAAAACGGGACTTTTGAAGTGGCTCGAAGAGATACTTTGACAAAAGAAGTGAAGCCTAAAGACGGAATTGCAACTTATATCAGCGATTTGTTAGTGCAAATTCAAGCAGATTTGTTCAATAAAGCATTAAATTATAGAGACTCCCATATTACTGAGGTAAACAGTTTTGAGGAGTTTAAATCGGTTTTAAATGATAAAGGTGGTTTTGTATCAGCACATTGGGACGGAACAGCAGCGACTGAAGAGAAAATCAAGGATCTTACAAAAGCGACTATTAGATGCATCCCTTTGGATAGTGTCGAAGAGGAGGGAAGCTGTATTCTCACTGGTAATTCTTCTAGTAGAAGGGTGCTGTTTGCTAAGGCATATTAAAAAAAACAATTTTT
>NZ_AJXL01000127.1 GCF_000264055.1 Flavobacterium sp. ACAM 123
GCCAGCGTAGCTCAGTTGGCTAGAGCAGCTGATTTGTAATCAGCAGGTCGTGGGTTCGAGTCCCTCCGCCGGCTCATTGTAAAACCATCTAACTTTTGTTAGGTGGTTTTTTGTTGGACTACCCAACGAATTGATGTTGTAGTCCAAATTGTTTTGGTGTAATGTCGATGTAATATGAAAATAGTTGGATGCAATTGGACTATATTGAAGATACAATCGGTATGATATAGTAGATAAAAATAGGTTCACTATACAAAAAAAACGCCTCAATACAATTGGGGCGTTTTTTAAATATTTTAAGAATACGTAGAAACAGGAGCTCTAATCGTTTTGTTCTAGTGTTCTTACCTTGACTACATATTCAGTCAGTTTCTTTCCGTAAAGACCCGTTGCTACTTTTGGAGTCATCGATTTTTGAATAGTATCTAGGTATTTAAGATTGATGTCATAGATATCAGATAAAGTGATGTATGGAGCTACTTCGTAATCCTTATTGTTAATAGCAAAATTGGTAGCATATAAATACCTTCTTTTTGTATTAGAATCTTGTTTAACGCTTAGGCTGTCGACTGCTTTCGTGTTGTTGCTTTTTATAGCATTGAATTTTTGTTCAAGTAAGTTTAAGTTGTCATCTCTAAAACGGGAACTAATTTTTTTATACTCCTCATATAATTCTTGATTTTTTGATCCTGTTATTTTAGCTGCCGAAAGGTAAGCGTCCAAGTTCGTTTCTATATTCATGGTTCCCGGCTCAGCAAAAAACAATAAATTGTTGTCTAATGAATTGCTAACTCCTCTGTCCAGGAACAGATAAAGCATTTCAGGTGACTTTAAATCGATATCGCTCTCAAACGCAGAGCTGCCGTCAATTGTAATGGTGTCTATGGCGACAAGAGCGCTATCAACTACTCGTTGAATATATAAGGTGCCTGTTTTTAGCCCTTTAATATTTCCGGTAATGTGTAAGTTTGTTTTTGACTCATTTTTAGCACAGGAGGCCAAAAGCAAAAGCGAAACAAATGCAAGAAGTGATTTTTTCATTGGTTAATTATTTTGCTGCAAAATAAAGAAAATTGTTGGAAAGTTGAGTCGCTATATTGCGTGAATTTCACAAAAAAAACCCCAATCTATTTCTAAATTGGAATTTCTTGTTTGATTTTTAGTTTTAACCTCTTAACCAGGCTTCTCGTAAAGTCTTTTTAGTCGCGTCGGTTGCGTTAAGGGCTTCTTTTTCTTCATAAGGAAGTTGTACTTGTCCTTTAAGAATTTGTTCTGCTCCATCTCGTTTTATTTTAACGGTAATTCCGTCGTTTTCTTTCCACGCCTGACTTTCACTAATCATATCGTAGATATTGTCCAGAGAATAGGGTTTCTCATTTATAGCCATTATAATATCACCTCCTTTAAGACCTAAGGCAGTATAAAAATCGTTTAATTCCATATTGGGAATAACTACGATTTCTTTTGTCTGTGGATTTACGGTTATGTAAGGTACTTGTCCTTTTAGGAATACATTTCCAGGAGATTTTACGGTCGATTGTGTTACGCCTACTTTTGCAAAATAAGTTTCGTAAGGAATCGGAGTGGTACCGGCCACATAAGTTGCTAAAAATGCGCCCACTTCTGGGTAGGTTAAAGCCGTGATTTTAGCAAAAAGTTCGTTGTCGTTAAATGGTTTTGAAACACCGTATTCGTTAGAAAGTTTTTGCATCAAATCAAGAATACCTCTTTCCCCGTTGCTTTTTTCTCTGATAATAATGTCCAAACACATTCCTATCAATGATCCTTTTTGATATACGTTGATGTATTGGTCTTTGTAGGGTTGTTTTAAGACATTGGCACTCATTGTGGTAAAAGACATGGTGTCGTTCATTGCATCCGCACGTTCCATTTGGTCTGAAAGCCGATTGTAAAAATCCTCTTCAGTGATTAAGCCTTGGTTGATTTGGAAAAGATTAGCGAAATATTCGGTAACGCCTTCGTACATCCATAGATGTTCTGACATTTTTGGATTATTATAATCAAAATATTGTATTTCTTTAGAGTGAATGCTAAGTGGCGTAACGATATGGAAAAATTCATGGGAAACTACATCCATCATCGATTTTACTAATTCCTCTTTTGGCATTACCTCTGGTAAAACAACTGTCGTGGCTTTAGGGTGCTCTAACGCTCCAAAACCTTTTGCATCATTTTCCTCCATGGTGGAGAGATACAATAAAACGCTGTATTTTTTAGTAGCATTTATTTTTCCTAAAAAGGTTTTTTGTGCCGTCATCATGGTTTTCATCTCCGGAGCGATACTTTCAGCAGTAACTTTTCCAGAAGGAGAATAAACGCTAATAAGGATTTCCATCCCGTCAACTGTAAATGTCGTGTAATCCGGTTTTGAATACATAATTGGGTTTTCTACCAATTCTGCATAACGAGCAGTGATAAAAGTATCGGCTGTATTGCTTGCATCCAAGTCGGTCATTGAAGTACTTCCCCAAAGTGTTGCCGGGTGTGTAATCGTGACCTTATAAGGTATAGACATAAAGTTGCTAAAGTAACCCACAAAACAATGCGTGTTTAACATTATATTTTTGCCGGCATCGATGTTTGATCCTGCAGGTGAAAAAATATCTTCATCGCCAAATTTTGTTCCTTTTTCCGTGTCAAATGAATCATTCACTAAATAAGTGATTTTGTCTAGGGTTTTAGCTTTTGAAATAGACCAAGAATTTACATCAATTTTTTTTACGACCAAAAGAGTTCCCTTTGCATCATAAGCCTTTAAATCGTCGATATACCTTCCGTAATTGTCCTCTGAGTAGGTTCCTGGAACTGTTTTAGGAATATGGTAGGTGATTTCATCTGTAGTGATAGATGGAGCGTTTACTGTTACCAGTACTTGATCGTTCTTTATTTCGTTCAGGTTAATTGCAACTTGAATCTGCTGTTTTGTTGTTGCGCTTGTCACTGAACTCGAAGTCTTGCAACTCCAAAGGACCGATGTAAATGCAAATGCAAAAATTATTTTTTTCATTTTTTCTTGAGTTTTGTAATTAGACAGTCAAAATGTAAATATGTTACAGGATACAAGCAGGGAATAAGTTGTGAAAGAGAATTATAAGTTTTTGTAAAAAAAAACACCCTTAAGAAGAGTGTTTTTTAATTGGTTAATCCAATTTATTTTTGATATAATATTTACCATCCAAGTCTTCATCAAAATGATCAATTTTAATGGGTTTTGGCTTTGGTTTATTTGCAGTAGCTTTCTTTTTCCACATTTCAAATTTCTCTGCCGGCATCTTCTTTTTCATAATTTCCAAAACTTCTTTTTCGACCAGACCAAATTCTTTTTTAATAATTTCAAAAGGATTTTTTCTTCTAAGGCCAATGTAACAAGTTTTTCTGTTTGTTCCCAGTTTAATTCTTTGCGGTTACTCTTTTTCATCATGTGAAAATTAATTCAGTTTGTTTTTAATGATTAATAATTGATTCTAAATTAGATAGAACAATATTAAGACAAATATAATTACTTATAACCATAAAATCAATTTTTTTTATGGAGTGTAATTCTTTTCCAATGAACGTTGTTTTTGAAAAGGAATTTTCAACAAATTCTTCAATTCATTGTGATCTTCTGTTTTCATATGGCTGTCAATGCCATATACAATTTCTTCTTTAGGAAGGGTTCTGAATGTTCCGAAAAGACGGTCCCAAACGGAGAATATATTTCCGTAATTACTGTCTGTGTAAGGTAATTTATAATGATGGTGCACTTTATGCATGTCAGGAGACACAATTAAATAACTCATAAGAGTGTCCCATTTTTTTGGTAATGTAATGTTGGCATGGTTAAATTGAGTTGCAATCACTGATAGCGTTTGGTATAGTAATACCAACCACATAGGACTCCCAACAATTAAAACGCCCAAAGTCGTGAATGTAAATCGAATAATGCTTTCGCCGGGATGATGCCTATTGGCAGATGTAGTGTCCACCCAAGTATCGGTATGGTGTATCAGGTGAAATCGCCACAGCAATTTAGTTTTGTGTTCTACAAAGTGTACAAGATAAGCTCCGATTAAATCTAATAACAACAACCCTATTAATACATACAACCATAATGGTACTACAGGAAGCCATTGAAGAATTCCAAAATGATTCGCAACCGTCCAATCAGCCGTTTTTAATAAAACGAAAGCCAATAAGAAATTGATAACAATAGTGGTTAATGTGAGAAATATGTTAATACCGGCATGATGCCATTTCTTGTAATCAAAGTTAAAAAGAGGGTAGGCATTCTCAATCAACCAAAAAATAGTGATTCCACTTACCAAAATTAAGCTCCTGTGTGCTGATGGAATAGTAGAAAAATAATTAATAATTTCATTCATGACACTATTTTTTATATCAAAAATACTAAATTTTTAGATATAATTACCTAGATACCAGTTAATTATTGATTAATATGATTTTATTCATTATGAATATTGATAGGCCCAGAAGATCAAACCCAATTGTAAGGGCATGCGTAATAATAAGACCCATGGAGGAAGGCCCATTCTTGCCTTTTCAACTTGGTACATATAGATATGAGTTGGAAAAACGGCAATTAACAGAGCGATAATTCCCCAAGCAGCATAGGTAGATAATACCGGTATAACTAATGCCATGCCCAGGATAATTTCAGCAATTCCGCTTAGGGTATTTACTAATTTTGGATTAGGAAAAAAAGGAGGGATAATTTTTTGATACATTCTAGGGCTTCTAAAATGATTTATTCCTGCTAGTATATAAATAAAAGCCATTAAGTATAAATGCCAAGGAAAATTCATAGAGTTAAAGTTAAGGATGAGGTGCATGAATATACTATTTTTGTCAACTAAAGTTTACCGTTATAATAGTTTGCGTTTAAACTTCACATTCATGATTACAATAGCAATAATAATAAGAACAATTCCAAGCCATTGAAATGGTTTTACATCTTCGTTTAATAATACAAAAGCCATCGTTACAGAAACGGGAAGTTCTAATGCAGAGACAATACTTCCTAAACCAATTCCTGTTAGTGGGAAACCGGCATTCATAAGCATTGGTGGAATAATAGTTCCAAATAAAGCAAGAATGATTCCCCATTTTAGAAAAATATCAAAGTTAAATGGTGTGACTTGAGTTGCTATCGAAAATGAAAATACGATTATTGCGCCACCCAGAAGCATATATAAACTACGCTGTGCAGAAGAAATATTGGTTGCTACACGATTTGCAGTAAACATAGTGGTGGTAAAAGATGCCGCCGCCAGCATACCCCACATAATGCCGTGCCAGTCAAGTGGAATTTCATTTTGAATTAAATTTGTAGCTAAAACGGTCCCGAAAAGTACGATAATTACCGAAACCACTTTTTGGGTGGAAGGAAGCTTCTTTTCTAAAATCATTTCGAGTAACACTCCCATCCAAACGGTTTGCATCAACAATACAATTCCAATAGAAACAGGAATATATTTTACGGCTAAATAATAGAAAATACTAGTCATTCCTAATGAAGTTCCTGCCAGCATCAGTTGAAATATGTTCTGTTTTGACGCCTTTAACGCTGTATTTTTGTTTTTTGTTTTTTGAAACAAATTAATAAGTAATATTCCTATTATCCCTAACACAAATTGTGAGGTAGTCACTTCTGCCGTGGTGTATCCTTCGTTGTAGGCCATTTTTACAAAAGTGGCAAGCATACCATAACTAGTTGCGCCAAAGGCAACTAGAAATACTCCTTTTAAAACGTTATTATTCGACATTCTTTATTTTTTTGAGGGGCAAAGGTACGCTTTCAAGTGCAACGTAACTTTGGAGGAGTCATTATTTTTTAAAATAAGTCGTTTACTATAGGATTATAATTCCTCAATCATTTTTTGGAGGTCATTTCAAAAATCAAGAACAGTATTATCAAAAGAAACTCTGAAGGATTCCACAACAAGAAAATTGTGTTTCTGTAGTGTTGCTGTTGTTGTTTTTCTTGTTCGGAAAAACGAACTGTAGAGACCATAGTGTGCTTGTATTTATTGAAGTAAATTAACATGTAGGCCTTTTTTAGGTGTTTTAGATCTAATGTTCGTTGGTTTTTATTAGTTGAACTTTTTTTGATAAAGCTGTAACATCTAATCGATATGGTTGACTCATGGAATATCTCACAAAATAAACATGAAAAAAATATATTTGATTGCTTTGATGACTATCGCGAGTTTTTGTAAGCTTTCTGCTCAAACTACTCTTGAAAAAACACCCGAAAAAACAACAGAGTTAGATGAAGTGGCTATCATAAAAACCAAAAAAGCGGTAGAGCAAAAAGCAGATCGAACCATTTTTAATTTTGCAGACCAACCTAGTTTAAACACAGGTTCTGTGTTAGAAGGAATAAAAAAATTACCGGGTTTAATTGCCTCAGATATTGCGGGAATGATGTATCAAGGAAAACAACTAGACGTTTTTATGGACGGCAGACCGCTTAATATTTCTACCGCTGAGCTGAATGCCTTTTTAGAAGGGATGCCTGCCAATGCGATTGAGAAAATCGAAATTATCACTCAGCCAGGTGCTGAGTTTCCCGCGACTTCTGGTGGAGCGATTTTGAATATCATTACGAACAAGAATGCTAAGAATTACTTGAGTGCCACCTATACTAACAGTACGAGTTTTACCAGTTATGATGCTGTACGCTGGAGAATGAACAACAGCCTCTTGTTGAGTGCTAAAAATAAGTATTTTGGTTGGCAATTAAATGTAGGTCAGAATTATAGAGAAAGCGCCATCTGGACTTCTCTTGAAAAAGAAGAAAACGGTATGATGTCATTACTGTCAAGAACAGATGCGGATCGCATAGGAAGAAATAACTTCATAAAATCAGCAGCAACAATTGATATAGGTAAAGACCGATTGTTATTGAATTATGATTTAACTCAAAATAATAATGACAGCTATACCTTGGGCAATGGACCCAGTTTTAGTACTAATGATGCCTCAGTAAATACTAGCTTAAGACAAGATGCAGTTGTAACCTACCAGAAAAAGTTTGGAAATACATCCAAAAAATTAGAGTTTAAATTTAATTATAATAACAATACAAATGATTTCGAATTAAGTCCAGTTGGTAATTCATCGCTGACTTTAGCGAATTCATCAAACCAAAACGTATATAATTTTAAGTTTGATTATTCCCAACCAATTAAATTTTCTGATGAAGGGAAATTAAGTTTTGGTAGTTTGTATGAAGAGTTACTTTTTGAAGCAGCAAGCAAAGGAAACATAAATTTAGATTATAAACGTAGAACGGCAGCATCTTACATCGAGTTGCAATCTAAGTTTGATAAAATGAACTTTATTGTTGGTGGTCGAGCTGAAGACTATAATATTACGGGTAACACTGACACGGCTGAATTAACGGCATTCAAGCAATTTCGCTTTTTTCCTAATGCAAGTGCGCAGTATAATTTTAACAATTCGATTAATTTTAATGTCAATTACAATAAAAAGATAACGCTACCAAGTACATCAGCCTTGAATCCAAACAACACTAATTATCAGAATCCAAATATTGATTACTCCGGTAACCCAAACTTGCAACCGACTCTTTTTGATAATTATGAAGTTAAGTTAAGTGCTTATGATTATGCTTTTATCAATTATAACATCAGCTCGGCTAAGAACCAGGTTATTAATAGAGTTACGCTTAATAATGACGTGGTAATCAATACGAATGAGAATATTCCGGAGATAAAGATTCATAACTTTAGTGTTGGTATGCCAATACCTTATATGTTGTTTACCGAAGGACTAAAAGAAACTATGAAAATGAATGTGAATCCGGATACGATGAACTTCTTATATGTGTATGCGGGATATCAATACCATCAAATTCCTGATGTAGATACTAATGGTTTTTGGATGTTTAATTTTATGTCACAAATCGTATTGCCAAAAGAGATAAAATTTGTGGCTAATTATAATTACATTATTCCAAAAGGGAATTATTTTTATTTCATTGCTGTTAAGCCTTTCAGGAATGCTTTGGATTTAAGTTTTTCAAAAAAGTTCTTAAAAGACCAATTAACACTTTCAATCTATGCGGATGATGTTTTGAATACGAATGAAAATGCTTTTAATTCCTACCAAACAACCCTGCTAATTAGTAATAAAATGGACACGAGAAAATTTGGCTTTAGCCTAAATTACAAGATTCCAACAAAAAACAAGATGGCTAAAGAAAGACCCAAATTTATTGAATAAAGATAAAAAAGAAGATAGCGGGATTTTGAACCAATAGGCTTTTTTTGTTGCTCTGCTTCCTACTTTTTTAAATCAGATAGTAGTACAGCTATACGGGTTGAATAATTGTGTTTGGGCACCGACCTTAGTTATATAAAGTGAAAGCGCGAGGGCTTTTAGTCTAAAGATTATTGTCCATCAGGCCACTCAAATGCAGTCGTAAAGCATTTACTGAAATGCTGATTTCCCAAAAAGACAAACCTAAAGAAGTCAGTAAACTAAGTAAACTCAATCCAAAAAAATAGAGGCTGATTAGTTGTAAATCGAGAAAAAGCAGCAACATCGCGAAAACCGAAAGAAACAAACAACACACGCCAAAAAGTTGCATGTAACGGATAAGCGTCAATCGTAAGTTGAGGTTTTTAATTTCGAGTAATATGGTTTTACTTTCTTTTTCATCATACGTTTTTTTCAATCCCCTAACTATGGAAGCGATAGTCAAAAACCGATTTGTGTAAGCCAATAAAATCAGTGAGGTGGCAGAAAACAATAACGCTGGAGTTTCTATATTTAGAGTCATTTTGGAAATTTGTTAGTGAGACTGAATTAGCAAATTTCGATAAACTTTTTGTTATAACGACTTTTTTGTGTAAAAAATCCCGTATCAGAAGTAGAAGATTTACTT
>NZ_AJXL01000128.1 GCF_000264055.1 Flavobacterium sp. ACAM 123
ACACTAGTAAATTTGAAAAATACTATTCAAATTCAGAGGTGAAATATAGTTTTACACTTTGATATTTGTTTTTTGTCATTTGAATCGTGAAATCGGAATCAGCTAGAAAAACGAGCTGGCCGTATTTGTCTTTTGCCAAGAACTTTTGCTTAATTCGTTTGAATTCTTTAAATTCATCATTCTTTGCATCTTCTGGTTTTACCCAACACGCTTTATGCACTGGGAAATTCTCATAGGTACATTTAGCTCCATATTCATGTTCTAAACGGTATTGAATTACTTCATACTGAAGTGCACCCACCGTTCCAATAATTTTCCTATTATTCATTTCAAGGGTAAATAGCTGCGCTACTCCTTCATCCATCAACTGGTCAATCCCTTTGTCAAGCTGTTTTGCTTTCATTGGGTCAGCATTATTGATGTATCTAAAATGTTCTGGAGAGAAACTTGGAATACCTTTGAAACTCATGATTTCTCCTTCGGTCAAAGTATCTCCAATTTTAAAATTTCCTGTATCATGCAAGCCTACAATATCACCAGGGTAAGAGATATCGACTATTTCCTTTTTTTCTGCAAAAAAAGCATTTGGGCTCGAGAATTTTAGGTTCTTTTTTAGCCGTACGTGATAATACGGTTTGTTTCTTTCAAAAGTACCGGATACAATTTTTATAAATGCTAATCTGTCTCTGTGTTTCGGATCCATATTGGCGTGGATTTTAAAAACAAATCCAGACATTTTTTCTTCTTTAGGGTCAACTAATCTCGTTTCCGATTCTTTCGGTCGGGGCGATGGCGCGATTTCTACGAAACAATCCAAAAGTTCACGAACTCCAAAGTTATTTAATGCAGAACCAAAAAAGACCGGTTGTAATTTTCCATCCAGATAATCTTGTCGATCAAATTTTGGGTAAACTTCATCTATCAACTCCAATTCTTCGCGTAAAGTATCGGCAGGTTTTTGCCCGATAATTTTTTCTAATTCTGGATTTTGTACATCTGAAAAAGCTATCGTTTCTTCAATGTTTTTACGATTGTCTCCACTAAACAAGTTAATGTTTTGCTCCCATAAATTGTATATTCCTTGGAAATCATACCCCATTCCTATAGGGAAACTTAAAGGGGTAACCGTTAGTCCTAATTTTTGTTCCACTTCGTCCATTAAGTCAAAAGCATCTTTCCCTTCACGGTCCATTTTATTAATGAAGACGATTATAGGAATTTTACGTAATCTACATACTGCGACTAATTTCTCTGTTTGTTCCTCAACACCTTTTGCAACGTCAATTACCACGATGACACTATCCACAGCCGTTAAAGTTCTGAAGGTATCTTCGGCAAAATCTTTATGCCCTGGCGTATCAAGTATATTTATTTTTTTCTCTTTGTAATTAAATGCTAAAACGGAGGTTGAAACAGAAATTCCTCTCTGACGTTCAATTTCCATGAAATCACTCGTGGCACCTTTTTTAATTTTATTGTTTTTAACAGCACCAGCTTCTTGAATGGCACCACCAAAAAGGAGGAGTTTTTCTGTAAGCGTTGTTTTACCTGCATCGGGATGCGATATAATCCCAAAAGTTCTTCTTCTGTGTATTTCTTTTAAAAAGCTCATGTATAATTTAAATAGTCTGTAAAAGTACTATTTATAAATGTGAATAAAAAAAATGAGGCTGTCTTTTAGAATAGCCCCATTTATATTGGAAATATTTTGATATTACATATTAATGGACCAAACAGAATAACCGTTTGGAGGACATTGTATCTTTACCCATTTATCACTCTGTGTTGTTGGAATCCATGTAGAATTACCTGTAAAGTCCTTTATTTGTGCATTGGTCCAATTGGTTGGAACCCATCTTTCTTGCCATGAAGAGGAGTTATTAATATAAACTACTAAGCCTGGGTTTCCGTTATAGCCATTTCTTCGGGCGATGTACTCGTCATTATCAGTATATAAAATAGAAGTTGTTCCTGTCGCTTTTTGATTGTGAATCCAAATCAAGTTATTCATTTTTGTTCTGTCCAGCAATTCTTCGTAATCTTTGTAAAAGAGTGTTGGATAGCCTTCATGAGTCAAAATATAGGCATAAGCTAATTCCTTATTATATATTTCATCTGTATCATGGTTCGTGACAAAAGTAACAGCTTTGTAGGGATTTCTTTTCCACATCATGTCGTCATTCAGCAGATTAAGGTTGTTGCCGTCAAAGGCATCATTCATTTTGTAGTAACATGCAAAGTCAAATACGGAGCTGTTAGCGCTGTTTGCCCACCATTCCAACGTGTTTACGTTGGCGTCCCAGTATTCGCCAACTGAAAATCCGCCGACGTTAGTATTCCAATCTTTAACTACCCAAGGTCCAAAACCTTTAACGTAGTCAAATCGCCAGCCGTCAAATTTCATAGTGTTTTTGTAATATTTACCCACACCGTCTGTTCTAAGCCATAGCCAATTTTGCACATTTGGTGTCACGTGTGCTAAGTCAGGAAATCCTCCAAAAATACCTTCGTCACTAGTACCATAGGCGTTTTTATAAAAGTCAGCACTTGTTCTTGGGAATTTTCCAGAAGCAACGCCAGTGAAATCAGTATACGTTTGGGTTCCTGTGAAAGGATTGTTTTCTAACTGTCCACCACTATTGTGATTAAGAACGATGTCAGCATACACTTGTAGGTTTTCCGTATGTGCTTTTGTAATTAAACTTACCAATTCAGTTTTAGAACCAAAACGAGTTTCTATAGTTCCATTTTGATTGTAATTTCCAAAATCAAAATAGTCGGTAGGGTCATAGCCCATAGAAAACGGGCCGTTTTGTGCTTTAGATACTGGAGGAAGCCAAATAGAACCAATACCGGCATTCGACCATGCTGTTACTTTTGTACTTACTGTATTCCACCAGTTCCCACCAGCTGGCACATCCCAGTAAAAAGCTTGCATCATTACGCCACCGCCAGGGTTAGCTACATATTTCCCTGTAGTTGAAGTTGTCATGGATTTTCCAGTACTAAACGGATGACCATCATGGTGAGTGACATCAATGACTTTGCTCAACGCTTTAATTTCTGCCGTTGGCCCTTGTAATTCATCATTTGAGTTACAAGAGTAAACGAACATAGCCAATGTGGCTAATGCTGCAATTTTTAAATTTGGTTTTTTCATAATTTTGTAGGTTAGTTAATAAGTATATTGGGTATTATTTTTCTTAGTAAGGATCAAATGGTATTAATATAAAAAGCGAATAATGAAGATATTCACTATCAGAGATTGTATTATTTTATGATATTGATTTTATTTGTTTAGTTATTTTACGAATAATACGGTTGGTTTGCAGCTAATATATGTGAAATTTTAGGGGAAATGACTTTTTAACTTTTCAACATAGTAGCGAAAACGTTGTAGTGTTGATAAGTAATTATATTTAATTAGAGTTGAGCTGTTTGTATTTTTGTTGTTTTATTTATTTCTGATTTGAGATTGTAATAGTTAAGGGATAAAGAATTCTGTCAGAATATCGATGGAGCTGCTTCCTGCCGCTATGGATTTGTTGCAGGGCCTAATCAATTAGAGTAGTAATTGAGTAAATAAAACCTGTAAATTTGGGTAGATGTGAATTGGGAATTAAATGAGTTTCAGAATGATTAAATGGGCTATAATTTTTTGTTAATAGTAGTGTGGAAACTTGGAATATGTAATTGAATTGTTATTTTTGTTCGTTTTTACTTTGGGAAATTCGTTGCAAGACCATTTTTATTTCTTGAGAGTTAAAATGTACATTTGGCTACGAGTCGTGTGGTCTTTAAAAAAGGAATTTGGATCAATAAAAATTAGAATACTTTAATAAAATATAAAATAGATATAATGCCATTAAAAAATATACAAATGAAGTCCATAAATAGTAGAATTGCACTTATCTTTTTTGTGTTACTGTTTTCAAGTACCATCACCAGAGCGCAAGAAATTATTAGGGATACTGTCGTCGCTCCTGTTAAGAAAATCCAAACCAATCAAAGGCAAAAAATCGACGGTATTATCGCTACGGTAGGGGATTTTATTATTTTGGACTCAGATATAGATAAATCTTATTTGGAATTGTCAAGTCAGGGTAATTCCGTAAAAGATATTACCAGGTGTCAAATGTTGGGAAAACTACTCGAGGATAAATTGTATGCGCACCAAGCGATTCAGGACAGTGTTAAAGTAACGGATGCTGAAGTAAAGGGAATGATGGACGAGCGATTGAGCTACATGGTAGGTCAAATTGGTTCTATGGAAAAGGTGATAAAGTATTACAAGAAAAACACGGAAGAAGAATTTAGAAGCTATTTCTTCGATATTTTGAAGGAGAACAAGCTTTCCTCAGAAATGCAAAAGAAAATTGTTGAAGAAGTGGAAATTACACCGGAGGAAGTTCGTAATTTTTTCAAATCAATACCAAAAGAGGATTTACCACTTTTTGGAGCAGAGATGGAAGTCGCGCAAATTGTGATTACTCCGAAAGTTTCAGATGCCGAGAAACAAAAAGTGATTGACAAATTAAATGGATTTAAAAAAGAAGTAGAAGAAGGCTCTAGTTTTGCCACTAAAGCTGTTTTATATTCCAAAGACCCAGGGTCAAGTTCAAATGGAGGGTATTATAAAATGAACAGGAAAACACCTTTTGTAAAAGAATTTAAAGATGTTGCTTTTAGTCTTCAGCAAGGGGAGATATCTGAACCTTTCGAAACTGATTTTGGTTTCCATATTATTTATATTGAAAAAATCAAAGGACAAGAAATCGAATTGCGTCATATATTGTTGACTCCTTCAGTGTCAGAAGAGGCTCAGAATGCTGCAAAAGACAAAATCAATTTGATCAGAGATAAAGTTATCGATAAGAAAATCACTTTTGCAGAAGCTGCCAGAACAGAATCTGATCAAAAAGAAACCAGGGCAAATGGAGGATCTTTAATCAATCCAAAAACACAAGATACCCGTTTTGAATTGACAAAAATGGATCCAAGTCTTTACAGTCAAGTCTCAAGCTTGAAAGATGATGCCATTTCTCAGCCTATATTAGATACGGATGAAAACGGAAAGAAAAGTTATAAACTGGTTACAGTTACAAATAGAATCAATGAGCACATTGCTGATTATGCCACGGACTATATTAAAATTAAAGAATTAGCCTTAAAAGAAAAGCAAATTAAGGCAATAGGAAAATGGTTTGATGAAACAATTAAAAATACCTATGTTAAAATTCTTGTCGAATATAGAGATTGTGTACTTACAAATAATTAGGTTAAAAATTAATTTTTATATTTTTTTAAAATAAATAAAAAGAGTTAGCTTTATGAAATCATAGAGTTAACTCTTTTTTAATTTAAATCCCTTTTGAAAATGTCTGACGTAGCAGCAATACATAATTTAGTTCAGAAACGAAATGAATTAAAAAGCGAAATCGCGAAAATTATAGTAGGTCAGGATGCGGTGGTCGATCAAGTTTTACTTTGTATTTTTTCAGGAGGACATGCGCTTCTTGTAGGAGTTCCGGGATTAGCTAAAACCTTAATGGTGAATACCCTTGCTCAGGCATTGGGACTTAATTTTAAGAGAATCCAGTTTACTCCGGATTTAATGCCTTCAGATATTTTAGGAAGTGAAATCTTAGATGAGAACCGTCAATTTAAATTTTTAAAAGGGCCTGTTTTTTCGAATATTATTCTGGCAGATGAAATAAACAGAACGCCACCAAAAACCCAAGCAGCTTTGCTGGAAGCGATGCAAGAACGGTCCGTTACCATTGCCGGTGAAAACTATAAGTTAGACCTACCGTACTTTGTTTTGGCAACCCAAAACCCTATTGAACAGGAAGGAACTTATTCTTTACCTGAGGCGCAGTTAGATCGTTTTATGTTTGCTATCAAGCTTGAATACCCCTCGTTTGAAGAAGAAGTTCAGGTAGTGAAGCGTACCACTTCAGATGAAATAAATACTATTAATCCGCTATTTACAGCGCAAGAAATTATAGATTTTCAGCAATTGATTCGAAGAATTCCCGTTGCAGACAACGTTGTTGAATATGCGGTGACCTTAGTTAGTAAAACACGTCCGGATAATCCATTGTCTAATGAGTTTGTTAAAAGCTATTTGGATTGGGGAGCAGGACCAAGAGCTTCGCAAAATTTAATAGTAGCCGCTAAAGCGCATGCTGCTTTCAACGGGAATTTTTCACCTGATATTGAGGATGTGAAAGCGGTAGCAACTGGAATTTTGCGTCATCGAATTATTAAAAATTATAAAGCGGATGCCGAAGGAATCACTGAGGAGATGATCATCGCAAAGTTAATTTAAATCGTTTCTGTAGTAGTGAAGGAGCATTCCTAATTAAGTTTAACCGTTCGCTTAGATTAATAGAGTGATATTGTAAAATTTTGGATAGCCTAATCATATGATAATTATCGATTAATCATTAATATGTTAATTTTTTAATTTTTTATCGATTATGCCTATGAAAAACTATTATTTTACAATAATAGTTTTTCAAAAGGGGTCTTTTATTAAATATTTTTAAATCTCATCTTTAATACTTAAATTTGCATTACAAATAAACAAAAAAAAAACACCTACATATTATGGCTTTTGATATTGAAATGATTAAAAAAGTGTATGACAACATGACTACTCGCGTTGATAAAGCACGCGAAATTGTTGGGCACCCGCTTACTTTGACAGAGAAAATTTTATACAATCACCTTTGGGATGGGGTGCCATCTAAAGTTTTTGCAAGAGGAACTGATTATGTTGATTTTTCTCCGGACAGAGTTGCTTGTCAAGATGCAACTGCTCAAATGGCTTTACTGCAATTTATGCATGCCGGGAAAGCTAAGGTAGCTGTTCCTACAACGGTTCATTGTGATCACTTGATCCAAGCTAAGGTTGATGCTGTAACTGATTTGGCTAGAGCAAAAACACAAAGCAATGAAGTTTTTGATTTTCTTTCGTCAGTATCTAATAAATACGGTATTGGTTTTTGGAAACCGGGAGCTGGAATCATTCATCAGGTAGTCCTTGAGAATTATGCGTTTCCTGGAGGAATGATGATTGGTACTGATTCACATACGGTAAATGCAGGTGGATTAGGAATGGTAGCGATAGGTGTTGGTGGTGCAGATGCTGTGGATGTAATGTCAGGGATGGCATGGGAATTAAAATTCCCAAAACTTATTGGTGTTAAATTAACCGGTAAATTGTCAGGATGGACAGCTCCAAAAGATGTAATTCTGAAAGTAGCTGGTATTCTTACCGTAAAAGGTGGAACTGGCGCTATTGTTGAATACTTTGGTGAGGGTGCTACTTCTATGTCTTGTACAGGAAAAGGTACAATTTGTAACATGGGAGCTGAGATTGGTGCTACGACTTCTACTTTTGGTTACGATGATTCAATGGGGCGTTACTTGCGTTCTACTAACAGAACGGATGTAGCAGATGCTGCAGATAAAGTTGCAGATTACTTAACAGGGGATCCTGAAGTATATGCTAATCCAGAAAAGTATTTTGACCAAGTTATTGAAATCAATCTTTCAGATTTAGAGCCACATTTAAACGGACCTTTTACACCAGATTTGGCTACGCCAATTTCTAAAATGAAAGAAACAGCTATAAAAAATAACTGGCCTTTGAAAATCGAAGTAGGTTTGATTGGTTCTTGTACCAACTCTTCTTATGAAGATATTGCTCGTGCGGCTTCATTAGCCAAACAAGTTACAGATAAAAAATTAAAAATAAAGTCTGAGTTCACGATTACTCCAGGATCTGAAGTAGTTCGTTATACAATAGAACGTGATGGATTTATCGATATTTTCGATAAAATGGGAGCGACAGTTTTCGCAAATGCCTGTGGGCCATGTATCGGAATGTGGGATAGAGAAGGTGCTGATAAAGAAGAACGTAACACGATTGTTCACTCTTTCAACCGTAATTTCTCCAAACGTGCTGATGGAAATCCAAATACATTGGCTTTCGTAGGTTCGCCAGAATTGGTAACCGCTATGGCAATTGCAGGTGATTTAGGATTCAATCCATTGACAGATACGTTAATTAATGAGGATGGTGAAGAAGTGATGCTGGATGCGCCAACAGGTGATGAGTTACCTAAAGACGGCTTCGATGCTGAGGATGCAGGATTTCAAGCTCCTGCAGCTGATGGTTCAGGTATTCAAGTGTCTGTTAGTGAAACTTCAGAACGTTTGCAATTATTGGCTCCGTTTGCTCCATGGGATGGAAAAAATATTACTGGCGCTAAATTGCTTATCAAAGCATTTGGGAAATGTACTACTGATCACATTTCTATGGCAGGACCTTGGTTGCGTTTCCGTGGACATTTAGATAATATATCAAATAACATGTTGATTGGTGCTATCAATGCATACAACCAAAAAACAAATTCAGTTAAAAATCAATTAACAGGAGGATATGATGCCGTTCCTGTAGTGGCTCGTGCTTATAAAGCGGCGGGTGTGCCTTCAATTGTTGTAGGGGATCATAACTATGGTGAAGGATCTTCACGTGAGCATGCTGCTATGGAGCCTCGTTTCCTTGGCGTGAAAGCGGTATTAGTGAAATCATTTGCTCGTATTCACGAAACAAACCTTAAAAAACAAGGATTGTTAGGATTGACATTTGTTACTGAAGCTGATTATGATAAAATCCAGGAGAACGATACCATTAACTTTACTGATTTAGTAGGTTTCGCTCCGGGAAAACCATTAACGCTAGAATTTGCTCATGAGGATGGAAGCAAAGATATCATCATGGCAAACCATACCTATAACGAAGGGCAAATTGGTTGGTTCGTAGCTGGTTCAGCATTAAATTTAATTGCTGCGGGAAAAGCGTAAGTATAAGTTTATAATTATATAAAAAACGCTCT
>NZ_AJXL01000129.1 GCF_000264055.1 Flavobacterium sp. ACAM 123
AAACTCGACAGTTATTAATGTCAATAGGCAGATACTTACCATAATATCTATCAAAATTTAATACTGACACTAGCCAATCTTCATTGATCACTCCAGCCGAAAAATGCTCTAACAAAACATTATGAGTCACCATAATCTTATACCCTTGTTTTTTATAGGCTAAAGATAGATTCAAATCATAATTGTGAAAGCCTTTTAATTTCATTTCATCAAATCGAAGTCCTACAACACTTCTCCCTACCATAAAAACGCCATCAATTGCAGCTACCTCTTCAATACTTTTTTTACCCCAACCCAGTTCCCACTTTTCAATTGTACCGCCATCAATATGCTGAATTATATTGATCACTCTTTGGTCTATGGGACATTCCCACCAAGCCGATGGCATCTTTGTTTTAACCTTTGCCCCAGCTACACCTATCAGTCCTATATTGCAATCTGATTCAAAAATTGCTCTAATGGCCATGCCCCAATCTGGAGTATGAAACGAAATATCATCGTGCATAAAACACCAATATGCTCCTTTAGCTTTTTGAATTCCTATATTATAAGCTTCAAAAATAGAATATTTGTTTTCGGAATTGTCTACAACAATTAGTTCATATAGGCAACCCACCGTGTTTTCGAGGTTCACCGACAAATTTTCGTTTATAGTTTGGGCTCGTGAACAGATTATTATAGAGAGCATCTTTCTTTAATTTTTATAAGCAAAAATATTGATTGCCATATCAAATCTTTCACAAACTAGATTATTGTCTACAAATGGTTTTTTTCTTGAAAAAGATTGTTTAAGATGATATCTAAATCCTTGCCGTTTAACTATGTTTAAAATATCTTCTAAATGTTGTTCTTCGTCATATATACTGTGATATTCAATAAAAATATGACCTACATTACATAACATATCTTCACAATCTATGAGCACTTCATATTCTGAACCCTCAATGTCCATTTTTAACATATCAATAGGATTTTGTGTGTCCAAAAAATCTCTTAACCGCAAAGTCTTTATGATTTTTGGAACTTGATTTTCATATTTTTTTTCTATTCGCCCACCTAAACCATTATCGGTATAAAATTTCAAATGTGTCTCCTCTGTCCATACAGCTTTTTTATGGAGTTTTACATTGTTTATTTTTTGAGATTGAATGTTCTTTTCTAAAAAGGGAAGTACGCTCTCATCGGGTTCAAACGCAATGATTTCGGCATTTGGGTGTTTTTTTGAAAAATACAACACACTTAATCCCATATTGGCGCCACAATCAATAATAACCGGTTTAGTAGTATTGGTTTGGAATTCATATATATTACTTCCAAAAATTTCATTATATGTATCATAAAAAGCTAGTCCATAATGATAATAAAATTCTTTCTCGAAAAGCATAATCATACCCTCTTGTTTGGATTTAGATTCAAAAAACGTTCTTTGAAAGGAAGAGTACCATAAATTATATTTAATTTTTTTAAATATTATTTTAATCTAAATTTTTCATATCACATTTTTATTCATTCGAATTTTAAAAGACTGTTTATTATCCTAACATAAAAGATGTATATTTTCTCTTATTACAACAATATCACAATTCTACCACTTTAAATCTTGTAGTACTTGTGTTTTTTCCTCGGTAAATCTTTTCTTGAACAAATAACTTGAGATTTATCGATTAATTTAATAACTTTATTTTCTTCTTACAGAAGCTAGACTAATTAATTTCTACGTACAATCTCACTTTTATATATCCATTTGCCTTTTCCAAACACTTGTCCATAATCATATGCACCATGAATACTTAATATCGATTTTTCATCTACAATTTCAAACGAACAAACTTCATTTACCATATCAACCCTTAATAGTCCTGGTATATGGATAAACGCATGCAAATAATATACTCCTCTGACTAAAAAATCTGCGTCAATTTCTAATTTTATTTGATTTGTTTTAATCAAATCACTCTCAAATGAACATACTCTTGCCCCTTTTTGGTTAACTATTGTACAAAATAATTTATATCTATTATTCTCGTTAATATTGTTTTTAGATATCAGATTAAAGTCAATTATTATTTTTTCATCAAATGAAAACTCGTTAATTAATTCACCCTTCTCATCTTTAATTTCTATTTGTTCAAATCCAATTTCATTTAAAGGTTTTAACTTATTTCTTCTAAAAAAAGAATCATAATTTGATGTTTTATTATGATATTTCTCAATACTTTCATCAATTCCTCCATCAAAAACCACTTTCCCATTTTCCAAAACAATCCCCCTAGTACACAAACTTCGTACCGCCGCCATATTATGACTCACAAACAACACCGTTCTACCTCCTCCACGGGAAATATCCTGCATCTTGCCAATGGCTTTTTTCTGGAACTCGGCATCGCCCACGGCCAACACCTCATCAATAACCAAAATTTCGGGCTCTAAAAAAGCGGCTACGGCAAAAGCTAAACGCACCGTCATTCCAGAGCTGTAGCGTTTTACAGGAGTATCTATGTAACGTTCGCAACCCGAGAACTCTATAATTTCGTCAATCTTGGCGGTAATTTCTTTTTTGGTCATTCCCAAAATGGCACCGTTCAAAAAAATATTTTCGCGTCCCGTCATTTCGCCATTAAAACCCGTTCCCACTTCCAGCAAAGAAGCAATGCGTCCCCGAGATTTTATGCTTCCGGTTGTAGGTGCTGTAACTTTAGACAATATTTTTAACAAGGTCGATTTTCCCGCTCCGTTTTTGCCAATGATGCCCAAGACTTCGCCGCGTTCCACTTCAAAATTAATGTCTTGTAATGCCCAAACATAGTCGCTCTTGCCTTTAGTGCTACGGTCATTGGTATCGCCAATTTTTAAATAAGGATTTTCCTTGCCCCGTATTTCGTGCCACCAACGGTTCAGGTCGTGGCTCAAAGTTCCAGTGCCAACTTGCCCGAGGCGGTATTGCTTGGAAATGTTTTCGGCTTTTAAGATGATGTCTTTACTCATTTTTTTGTTTACTCCTGAATCTGGGTTTCAGTTATCTTTATATTTTTTTTCACAAATAATTAAATTGTTTTTTGAACAATCAAAATTAAAATCTACATTAATAATTAAAAGGTGCTATCTTTCAAATTTAACAAAGCAATCCAGTTATTCAATTGTTTTATATTTTATACTATTAGAAAGACAGTATCGTTGTGATAGCGGTAGGCAATATTAAACTAATTCAAAATTCTCTTAATTCTCTTTTTATTCTTTCTATATTTTCTTTTCAGCAAATGAATATATTTCCATAATTGTCTGGCAATGGGTTTTTCCGGGTTTTCTATAATTCTACCCAAAATACGAAGTACCTCTGCTCGCTCCTCTTCATGTGGTCGTTTATTTTCACCAAAGGCCGGCTGCATCAACATCGAAATGGCAAGCTCATCATCTAGCTCCATTTCGAGTAACTTATCAATCAAATCCTTTTCGCACTCAAATTTACTATAGTCCAGAAACCTCTTAGAATTAAAGTCTTTGTCGACTAGCTTATTTCCCCAATAAATTGGGATACAATCCTTGTATATAGGTTCTAATATTTTCTCTGTTGTATAGCCATCATTTTGACCGTTTTCAAATGAAATTACAAACTTGTAATCTTTAATAAACTCCAATTTATCTACAACTTTTCCTCCAATGTTGTTAAAAATCCCTCCTCCTGAATCAACCTGTTTTATTTTAGAAAGGTTTTTAAAAAAATCTAATCGTTTAGTTCCAGTAGCATTTGAAACTACCATACAACAAAACTTGGATTTAGTCTTCCATATTTTTTGGGCTTCTTCTCTACTCAAAGTGGCTTCTATTTTATCTTTCATATTGAGCAAGTCAATATACATAGAATATAAAGGCAATCTAAAGTGATTTATTTTTGCATTGTAACCATACGAAAAAGCAAAGTCACAAGCTGAAAAATCGGGTCTAATATTTTCTGCAGTATAAAATATCCGAGTACAATCAAAGTTCAAATAGTCATTGTTATAGCAAGAGTAAAACAACAAATCTGGATTTGCATCGATACTAACTTTGTATTTCTGAATCAATAGGTTATAGAAATAGTTGTTGGTTTTATTAAATCCTGGCCAAAAATCAACAAAATTTATCTTTATTTCCTTCATAAAAGTATTTTAGAAATTGATTATCTGTAAAAAATTTTATAAAAAACCATTTAATACTTCGCAAGGGTTTCAGTATAATATTACCTACTTTATAATCGATAGTCTCTTTAAATTTATTTATCTCTTTTTTTTCTAAATCAGAAACGGTTAAAAGACGATCTACTAATTCTTCGTAATGAGCAACATAAATAGCCTTATTTTGCATATAAATGTATTTCTTATTTTCATTATCTATCCGGTTCATTTCTCTTCGTCTTGAAACTATATGTTGTCTGTAAAAAAACAAAACCTCCTCAATAATATGCACTTTCCAACCTAATGCCGTTACTCTCAAATAAAATTCCCAATCTTCATAGCCATTCCTGGAATCGCCATCATATTTACCCACTTTTTCCCAGCATGATTTTCGAAATAAAGAAGAGCCCATGTTGACACCATTATGAAACAAAAAATCTGCTATAGACTTCGCATTTGTTTTAAATACCTGCAGTTTTTTAGCTTCTGTAAAAAACATCCCCCAACTACTCACAATACTCACTTCAGAATTGTTTTGCAATATCTCTACTGCTTTCTCCATAAAAGTAACTTCGTACTTATCATCGGCATCTAAGGTTAAAATATATTCCCCGGTGGATTTCTCAATACCCAAATTCCTGGCACTGCTAACCCCTCCATTTTCCTTACTTAAATAATTAAAACGAGGATCTTTGGCTTCCCACTTTTGAGCTATTTCTTCGGTATTATCTGGACTTCCGTCATTGACAATAACACACTCCCAATTTGTATAGGTCTGGTTGCATATTGACGCCAATGATTCGTCTAAATATTGGGCTTGATTATAACAGGGAACAACTACGGAGACTTTGGGTGTTTGCATAATTTAGAAACAGCTAGGTTATCTTTTAAAAGCATAAATCATACCGGTAATGGAAGTCAAATATCTTGAAATTATTCTAAAATTATTTTCTACCAATAAATCTTCAAGGGTTTTAGCTCCTTTATCATGCCATTCGATCAACAATACATCGATTTCATCTAATAAATTTAGCTCACTCAATTTTTCTAAAATCTCATATTCTGCCCCTTCGCAATCTATTTTTAATACTTTTTTCTGTTCTGGATGCTTAGTAAACAAATCAGGAAGCACCTCACCAATACTCCTTATGCCTATATTAATCTCTTCCGCATTATCTTTATCTAAAACTAGGCTTAAATCCAACCTAATCCCGCAATTTCCTTTTGCTTGTGAATTATACAACACTTTTTCAACTCGAGAAGAACCGCCTAATCCATAATTAAAGGTCTCGATTTTATTAGAATAGCTTGGATTTAGTTCTAAATTATAAGCCGCCTGAGCATATGTTGTCACTACAGGTTCAAAAGAATATATTTTAGCAACATTTTTGTTTAATGCAAAAAACAAGGAACTAATACCAATATTCATTCCTATATCAAAAACTACAAGGCTTTCATTAGACAATAAATTATAATCTTTTTCAATAAAAACTTCTTTAAGTATAAAAAATTCTTCCGGTGATTCTATATAAAACTTCAAACCATTAAACTGTGCCACGACGCCCTCTTTATGACTCTTTATACTTAGTTCTGGAAAATTTTTTTTTATTTCAAATAAATAAGAAGCTGATCTAAAAACTAAATTGTTCTTATCATGTCTAACCGCAAAACTTTTTATTAAATTTTGTATCTCTTTTTCCTTTTGGGAAATATTAGATATTTTATACCCTAATTTTTTTGCGAGAAAATGGATTTGTTTATTCATTAATCTATTATTAATTCTATACCTGTTTCTTAAATACCATTTTAAAAACAGCATTCGAGATTAGCAACTCGTTACTATTTTTACACTAAAACCAGTCCACCGCTTCGCATCCTGAATCCCAATAAATACTGGCAACAGAAACTAAATTTACTTATTTTATTCGTTTGGACTATCGATTAATAAAAAACTAAATGTCACCAACTATACCGTATCTATAAAACTCTTCTCCGTCTTATTAAAAATCAATACTCCTACTAAAAATACGATTACCGTTACGGTGAATGTATACAACAACCCAAAAACAGAAATATGTCCTACATTCAGCAACATAAAACGAGCTGTTTCTATAATGTAAGCCAAGGGATTATATTGAACCAACCATCCATAACTGGGAATTTTTTCTTTAATCAATGCCATAGGATACATCACCGCAGATAAATACATCAGCAATTGCACGCCAAAACCAATCAGATAACTAAAATCTCTGTATTTGGTGACCAAGGATGAAATGAACATTCCTAATCCCAATCCTAAAACGCCCATCAAGATAATCAACAAAGGGAAGAACGCCACAGCCCCATTTAAACTTATGGCAGCTCCTTGCCCATAATAATAAATATAAAAAGCGATAAAGATGAAGAACTGGATTCCAAATTTAATCAAATTAGAAATCACGATAGAAATGGGTACGATCAACCGCGGGAAATATACCTTGCCAAAAATCCCCGCATTAGCGCCAAAAGTATTGGACGTTCCCGTGAGACAGGCCGTAAAATAGTTCCAAACGGTGATTCCTGCCAGATTAAACAAAAACGGAGGCACGGTTCCCGTACTGATCCCGGCTAAATTATTAAATATGATGGTAAAAGTAATCGAAGTAAACAAAGGTTGGATCAAATACCAAAGCGGCCCCAAAACGGTCTGCTTGTATACAGTCACTACATCTCTCTTCACAAAAAGCAATACTAAATCCCTGTATTGCCATACTTCCTTGAGGTTAAGGGAGAAGAACTTGTTTTTAGGTGTTATTTCAAACAACCAACTGTTATCTGTATTTTCCTGGTTATGCATGTATAGTAATCGGCTATTTCTAGAATAAATCTTCGTTTTCTACTTTAGTACTCTCGGTGACACTTCTGCATCACAAATATAACATTTTGCCCCAAATATCATGATTTATTTTAGATTAGCCCGCGTGAAATGCAGCTTTTGTTAGCTACAAACATCGAATTTAAATCATTTTAGAAAAAAGTATCCTGTTCGATACAGAAAATAGCACTTGATATGAAAATTATTTTCCTAATCCCCTTCTAACATTACTATCCGGTAGACCGCGCTCTACTTCTACATCATAGAACAGTTCGTTTTTGTATTACTGTCCCGACCTACAAATAGAAGCGACTCTTTCAATCAATGATTGCTCTTGTTCTCTTTTAATATTATCTGCGTTAATCTGCCGTTTTTATAGGAACTACTACCCGAAATTTTGTTCCTTTGCGCTATCAATTTTAAAAATAAAGTAGTGTTTTTCTTTTCCAAAAATAAGCCCCTTCTCAAAGACCTCATTCCAGAAGGTCATATCGACATTCATTCCCATTTATTACCGGGAATTGATGACGGGGCGAAAACTTTTGAGGACACCTTGCGACTTACTCAGGCGCTACAAAGCTTTGGCGTAAAGCAGTTCATCACAACTCCTCATATTATTCAACATATCTGGGACAATACTCATGAGGGAATCGTATCCAAAAAAACAGAAACAGTACGATTGCTTGAAAAAAACAACATTACAGTTCCTTTCCAGGCTGCTGCAGAGTACCTAATGGACGATCAATTTGCACGACTTTTTCAAGCCCATGATCTCTTGACATTAAAAGACAACTATGTCTTGGTCGAAATGTCATACATCAATGCGCCCATTCAGTTGTATTCTATACTCTTTGACTTGCAGGTGGCAGGGTATATTCCGGTATTAGCGCATCCCGAGCGTTACTTATTTTACCACAACAACTTTAATGAGTATGTCAAACTAAAAAGAGCGGGATGTCTATTTCAGCTCAATTTATTGTCGGTAGTGGGTTATTACGGTCCCCAAATCACAAAAATTGCAGAGCAGCTACTAGCAAAAGGAATGTACAGTTACGTAGGTTCTGACGTGCATCATGACAATCACATTAAAGCTTTCGACCAAAAAGTAAAACTAAAAGATTTGGCACCATTAAAAGAAGCCATCGCCAACAATCAGTTTTTTAAGATAGGGTGAGTTTATTCTCTTTTTTAATTCCCTCCAGTCATTGCGAAGAATGAAGCAATCTGAAGGGGAAAAATGAACCGCGGTTTACCCCTGCCCTAAAGGGAGACCTCTGTTTTTTTTTAGAAAGAACACACCCCTAGCCTCTCGAGAGGGGAATGCGTACAATTGAATCATTAACTATACTGTTTTCAAAACAAATTTAAATAAATTGTTACTAATAGTATTTATCTTCTAACATGTAATATCCGATTTTTTATGGAAGCTCTCAACCACACTTCATATCATAATAGCTTCATCTGCCATAAAACCTCAATATCTCAAATCACATTTATAGCACCATAGCAGTTTTAAGTACTTCTAACTCCCCTCTTGAAATCGAAGATTCAACGACTCCATACAAAATAACATCAGGAGTTAAAGGGGCTGGGGGTGTGTTGCTCCTGTTCATAAATAAAAAACGCAATGGCTCAAATCACATTTATAGCACCATAGCAATTATATGAAGTTCTAACTCCCCTCTTGAAATGTAAGATTCAACGACTCCATACAAAGTAACATCAGGAATTAAAGGGGTTGGGGGTGTGTTGCTCCCATTTATATATAAAAAACTCAATAGCAAGAATCAAATTTATAGCGCCATAGCATTTATATGCAGTTCTAACTCCCCCTTGAAATCGAAGATTCAACGACTCCATACAAAGTAACATCAGG
>NZ_AJXL01000130.1 GCF_000264055.1 Flavobacterium sp. ACAM 123
GTTAAAAATTAAAAATTTTATTTTTTACTTTTTTTGTTAAAAACTCCGATAAAAGTTGTTGCTTATCAACTTAAATAGCTGTTGCTATGTTACAAATTGATGCATTTAAACGAACTCCTAAATCAAATTATAATTAAGTTCTATTGCTCTAGTCTTATTTTATTCCTTCTTAGAACAAGAATCTGATGAAGTTTATGCACACTCAATACTTTTAAAGCGTGGCGCTATCTAAAAGAATAAAGCTATCAATTCACAAAGGCCCTTTTAACGCTGCTGCATATAACGGTAACGAATGCCCTTGCTATAATGAGAAAGTAAAGTCTTTAAGCACATTTAATACCTCATCGCACATTTTACATTGCTAATTTTTTGTTATATGACCTCTAAAACATTCAAGTTCATCACCTCTTTATTTTATTTCTTTATTTTTTTGAATCGCCAGAAGTTCTCCCACGCCGGCTTTGTGGCTTAAAAGGAATCCACGGTCTCCGATCGACAGTGCTTGCAGCCCCATCTTTGACCATATAGGTAACTACTTCTTCGTCAAGAGCTATTCCTTCTACAACTTTTACATGTGTATCGTCATTAACACCAATTCTTATTCTTTTCTCTATTACCGTATCTCCTTTTTTAACCCAGACGTATGCTTTTTGTTTTCTACGATATCTACTATTGCGAACTACGATACAATCCCGCTTTACACCCTCTACAGGAACAGTAATCAATTTTTCTGCTTTAATGATAACATATTTGTTATTCATAGTGGATTCTGGTTTAAAAGACAAAGCCCGGGAGGGTATTATTAAGACACTATCCTCTTGTTCTGCATATATAGTGATACTCGCTCTCATTCCAGGTCTGAACTTCACATCCGTATTTTCGACGTTAATCACAGTCTTGTAACTCACTACGTTTGCAGATACTGATGAGTCCAATACTATTTCCTGCACACTTCCCTGAAACGTATTCTCCGGAAAAGCAGCTACCGTAAAGCTTACTTTTTGGCCTGCTTTTACCGGGCTTATATCTGCTTCGTTCACAGTGGCACGTATCTGCATTTTACCAAAATCTTTCGCGATAATGAATAACGTTTCCATACTAAAACTGGAAGCAACCGTCTGACCAGCAAATACATTACAGGTAAGTATTACACCATCAATAGGCGAATAAATATTAGTGTGAAAAAGATTACCGGTCACAATTTTTAGTTGTTCCAATGCTTTAGTTACAGCTACCTCGGCACTTTTATGTTGGTTTAGCGCCACCTTATACTCGGCTCTGCTGATGATTCCCTTATCGTATAATTGCTCTTGCCTTTCAAAATTGCTTTCTTGAAAAATCGCCTTACTTCTCGCGCTGCTGAGGCCAGCAGTAGCTACTTCCATTTCAATCATTATGATCGAAGTATCAATCTTCGCCAGCAATTGCCCCTTTTTGACGATACTATTTAAATCAACATAAACAGTACTAACAATACCGTTAACATGTGCACAAACAGAAATGGTATCTAGCGACTGAAGCGTCCCTGTTGCGGTCACGCTTTTAGCGATTGCTCCGTAGTGAACGGCAGCGGTTATAAAAGTAACCTCCTGCTTGTTTTTAGGGTTTGTAAAATAGAGAATAGCCACAACTAAGGCAACAGCCAAAAAGGACAGCAATAGAATCGATTTTTTTTTCATTTCAATACATTTATAATTGAATCAAAAAGTGACTGTGGTATCTCGTGTTTTTATGCTGTAAAGCCGCTGCCTATATCGGCTGAGCAGCGTATTATTAGTCAATTATGGAATGGGAAGTTCCAATCGGGAATTTGCATTAAAAAAAATAGTAACTAACTGAATTTCAATATACTATTAAAAAATAACTCAGTCTAAATTGACTTTTTCTATACTCAAATTTAAGATTATATTTTAACAAAAAGGGCTGTAATCTTAGATTTTTTCTACTTTTATTTAACAAATAATAAAGTAGGAATTTTTATGAATAAATCGGATCAAGTGACTAGAAGTATCTTCTTTTTTTGCAGCTTTTATTCACTCTACGGTCATTGGACCACAAAATTTTTTTCTTAAAATCGATACACACAGCCGATGCTGAAGTGCCTTGAATTCCGATATCAAAAGTTTTATATCGTAAACGGTACAAGGATTTTTGCATTTACATAAGAATCAGAAAACACTACAATAAGGATGTCGTTATGCCCAGTAGAAATCTGCACACTATCGTTACTAATACCGATTGAATATTCAAAACTATCCAATTGCATTGTACTATTTTCATATTAGACTGGCATTGTACCACGGCGATTTGGACTAAAACCTAAATTCAATTAGTCTTAAAATGGAGAATTATTGTTTATCACCACGGAATAGGGTTGTAATCTTTTAAGAATTTTCCGCACCAATGTTTTCCTGTATTAATACCGTCAAACAAAGGATCCATTACTCGTGCTGCGCCGTCAACAATATCTAAAGGTGGTTGAAAATCTTCCAACTCTTGTTTCTTTTTGGCTAACTCCGCAGGATCTTCATCGGTCACCCATCCCGTGTCCACTGCGTTCATAAAAATCCCGTCTTTTGCCAAAGTCCCAGACGAAGTGTGGGTTAGCATATTCAAAGCCGCTTTGGCCATATTGGTATGCGGGTGACGGTCTTCTTTAAAAAAGCGATGAAACTTTCCCTCCATGGCTGAAACATTGATGATGTGTTTTTTTCCAGTATTGTCTTTCTTCATTATTTCTGAAAGGCGGTTACACAATACAAATGGCGCCACTGAGTTAACGAGCTGCACTTCAATCATTTCTGTCGTTTCTATTTGTCCCAATCTTAAACGCCAACTATTCGTCTTTCTTAAATCCACCTGCTGTAAATCGGCATCCAACTCTCCTTCTGGAAATACTTCATTTGCCACTAATGTATTGTCAAAGCTATACGGAATCTGGGATAATTTGGCGGAAGCCCGTAAACCAATTCCAGGTTCCGGCCCGTGCCAAGTAACCGGCATATTTTGATTAGAAGAAGCTCCCGTTGTCAACACTTTTAGTTCCTGCAAACAAGCTGCGTGGTCTAGTAACAAATCCTGAGCCTGTTTTGATAACGAGCTAATATGAGCCTCTTCGTTTGCCATTAAATGAGTATAGAATCCCGCTGGTCGTCTCACCGTTTGTGCTGCATTATTGATAAGAATATCGAGACGCTCGTATTTTTGTTCTATAAAATTGCAAAAAATCTCTACACTAGGAATGTGTCGTAAATCCAAACCATGAATTTTTAAGCGGTGCCCCCACTCTACAAAATCTTCTTCTTTAGAAAAACGCAAAGCCGAATCCACTGGAAAACGAGTTGTTGCAATAACGGTCGCTCCTCCACGCAAAAGCATTAAGGTAATGTGGTAGCCAATTTTTAATCTGGAACCCGTTATAATCGCTATTTGTCCCTTTACATCTGCTGTTTGGAAACGTTTGGCATAATTAAAATCTCCACAATCAGTACACATGGTATCATAGAAGTGGTGCAATTTAGTAAATGGGGCTTTACAGACGTAACAATTCCTGGGGGTTTCCAGTTCTAATTGTTCTTTGGTAGCGAGATCATCAAAAGCTACTAGTTTTGGCGCCATGAAGATACTCGCTTCCCGGGCATGTCTTATTCCAGTTTCTTTACGCGCGGTCTTGTCTTGCTTTTCCTTTTTGCGTTTGGCCACTAATCTTCCCTCTTTTTTTCGTCGGGAAAATTCGTCTCGATCTGGTCTTGAAAACATTCCAGCCGCTTTTATCAAGGCCGTCCTTTGGTCTTTCTCAATATCGAATATCTCGTCGGTATTCGAATTTAATTGTACCAATATGGAGATGCATCTCTCAATTTCATTTGGAGTTATTGCGGTCTTAGGCATTATTTCCTCTTTCGTCATCATAAAAAAACGGGAATCAGTCTTGGCGAAAATACCAAGGGCGCAAATATAGTTTTAAAATAGTTCGCTTACTCCCTTTTTTTCTGATCGTCTAAACGGGTCCAAAAGTTTAGGTAAACTCGTCCATTTCATCAAAGTATTGTGTTATCACAATGGCATCGACATTATATTATTTAGGTAAAGAATAATCTCTAAATGCGACCGTACAATGTTTTTCAAAACTCTCCTTTTTTCCTATATTTGCAGCCAAGGCTAAGCAATTCCAGCTACAGTGAAATCCTTTAATCAGAACAAAAAAAATGATAGCCCTTTTAGGCAATACAAGAACAATTTCTTCTAATCTCAATTTTTTTAAAAACCTGACCACAATGGCTACCGCAATTTTTGCAAGTTCGTTCTTTGCCAGCGCATCACCACTTTTTGATCCTGTTTTAGAAAACGAAAATACTCCAGAGCAAATTATGAAATTTTGACAATGAAGTACCTTTTTTCAGCTGCTGGCGCAGCTACTCGTCTAACTAACTTAACAGAGTGTTTTGAAAAAAAATCAATAAATATAAAACGAATTTTAACTTTTAATATATAATTATAATGACATCTTTTACTAAACAATTATCCTTGCGTTGGTCTGATTTAGATCCTAACTTTCATGTGCGTCACAGCGCGTATTACGATTTTGGTGCTCAGCATCGTATCGAGATTCTGGAAAGTCTTGGCTTGACTATGAAAGTTTTACAGACGAATCATTTTGGTCCGATACTTTTCAGAGAGGAATGCATTTTCAGAAAAGAAATCGGGCTTTCCGACACTCTATTTATACATACCAAAATTTCCAAAATGAGATCCGATGCTTCGCGATGGTCTATTGTACACGAACTGAAGAATGAACAAGATACCTTGTGTGCCACAATAACCGTGGATGGTGCGTGGATGGACACAAAGCTCCGAAAAATAGCCAACCCAACTCCAGATATAGCGCTGGAAGCCATGAGCAATATTCCAAAAACAGCCGATTTTATTGAACTTTAAATTAGTGAGGTTCCAAACCCTATTCTTACTTTAATACAGAATTGAAACGTTAGAAATATCAACAAAAAGACTGATAATCATTGATAATCAGTCTTTTTTATTTATATTAGTCCAACAGAATAAAAAGAACTATTTTCCTATATCCCCACAACTGCTTTGAGCAACTAAACTACTCTCATCACAGCATTTTACATTTTTAATAGGTTATCTTAGATAGCAGCTATAAACAGATGGTAGATGTGACTTTGGGTATCAATAATAAAAAGGCAAATGAAAAGAAAAATTGGCATTGTGTTATCAGGAGGTGGCGCCAGAGGTATTGCACACTTAGGTATTTTAAAAGCGTTGGAAGAATTTGGAATTGTACCCACTCATGTTTCAGGAACCAGCGCAGGTGCAATTGCAGGTGCATTTTACGCAGCTGGCTATTCTATCCCTGAAATTGTAAGCATCTTAAAAAAAGGACAGATCTTTAATTTTTCTAATATTTTGATAAAGAGACAGGGCCTGTTTGCTATGAAAGGATTTCATGATATTTATAAAGAATATTTCCCCACTGATTCTTTTGAGGACCTCAACATACCATTATACATAGCTGCTACCGATATTTTAAAAGGCGAATTAATTTACTTTTCATCAGGAAACCTATCCCAATCGCTGATGGCTTCTTCCTGTATCCCTATGTTGTTCCAACCCATACATTATAAGGACACGCTGTTTGTGGACGGCGGGGTGCTCAATAATTTCCCCACAGAACCCTTAACGGGGCAATGTGACATCATCATAGGCAGTTATGTCAATTCAATCAAGAAAGAGGTAGATCAGGTTCATATGAATAATGTCATGGACCGTTGTTTTCATTTGGCCATGAAAGGTTCTGTTCAAAGTAAAATAGACAGTTGCTCTTTATACATTGAACCACCAAACATGAGTCAGTTTAGCATTTTCAATATGAAAAGAGCTGATGAAATCTTTGATTATGGCTATAAATATGCTCGTACTTTCGAAAAACAGATAAAAGAACTCAACATTTAGGTAATACGAATTTGAACATTGTACTTTCTAGATTTGCTGCTTTACTAAATCGCAAGAACAAGTGTTTTAAAATAAACCACTGTCTTTTTTTTCGATACAAACACAAAATGTTAAGAAAAAAATCTGACTTGAAGAATTAGCCGATAATTTTTTTATCCGTATCGTAATTGGTATTTTTGCAGTATGCTTATTGAATCTTGTTACTTATTGAAATCAATAGAAAAGTAGCAGTAATTCTTGAGCCCAGATGAATATCTTATTTATCTAATAATGGCTCCAAAAATTAATTGAAAATGAAAACTATTCACTATTTAATATTAACTTGTGTTATAGCTGTCTTTAGCGCTTGCAAAGGACAAAATAAAGAAACAGAACCAATGGAACAAACGCCGCTATTTACAAATGAACTCATCCATGAAACCAGTCCCTATTTATTGCAACACGCCCATAATCCGGTGAATTGGTATCCTTGGGGTGAAAAGGCACTTCAAAAAGCCAAAGAAGAAAATAAGCTCGTAATTATAAGCATAGGCTATGCTGCTTGTCACTGGTGCCATGTTATGGAAAAGGAAAGCTTTGAAGATGTGGCTGTCGCCAAATATATGAATGATCATTTTGTTTGCATCAAAGTGGATCGAGAAGAGCGTCCTGACGTAGATCAGGTGTATATGACTGCCGCTCAATTGCTAACCGGCAGTGGCGGATGGCCCTTAAATGCTTTAGCTTTATCAAACGGAAAACCGTTTTTTGCAGGAACCTATTTTCCTAAAGAGAACTGGCTCGAGATGCTCCGTTATTTTGTCGAGATGCAGAATAAAACACCTCAAGCACTGATTGACCAAGCCCAAAAAGTGACGGAAGGTGTGAAAAATGCCGAAAATGTTTCTTTTGTGGAGGAATCAGCAATTGCTTCCATTAGCGATTTGAATTCCATTTTTAAAAAATGGGAACCTCGGATTGATTTTGATAAAGGCGGCAGACACAGCGCACCAAAATTTCCGATGCCGGCCAACTGGGAGTATTTACTACAATACCACCAATTGACTGATAATTCCAAAGCCTTAAAAGCCGTTACCGCCACGTTAGACAATATGGCTTTTGGAGGGATTTATGATCAACTTGGCGGTGGATTCTCCCGTTATTCCACTGATGAAGACTGGCTCGTTCCCCATTTTGAAAAAATGCTTTATGATAATGCCCAACTAGTTAGTTTGTACAGCCATGCCTACCAATTGACTAAAAACCCCATATACAAAACAGTTGTTTATGAAACCCTTGACTTTATTGAAAAAGAGTTGACAGCTCCTGGAGGAGGATTTTATTCGTCCTTAGATGCGGACAGTGAAGGAGAAGAAGGTAAATACTACGTTTGGACTGCTGAAGAACTTACTGCTATTTTAGGACAAGAAGCCCCCCTATTTTCTGATTATTACAACAGTACAACAAATGGAAATTGGGAAGACAAAAAAAATATTTTGTTTCGAAAATCTTCTGATAAAGCAATAGCCACAAAATACAAAATTTCATTAGAAACCCTTGAAAGTAAAATTAAAGAAAGTAGCGCTAAATTGCTAAATGCCCGTACTAAACGAGTGAAACCAAGACTGGACGATAAGATTCTAACAGCATGGAATGGTTTAATGCTAAAAGGGTACATTGATGCCTATCGCGCCTTTAACGAACCTGCTTTTTTAAATAAGGCTATCAAAAACGCTAATTTTTTAGCTAGGGAAACCATCACCGATTCCAATGAAATAATGCGCAATTACAAAAATAATAAAGCTACAATTCATGGTCTCTTGGACGATTATGCTTTTACGATTTCAGCATTTATCGATTTATATCAGGCTACTTTTAATGAAAAGTGGTTGTATAAAGCAAAAGAAGTGAATGATTATGCAGTCACCCATTTTTATGACACCAAATCGGGGATGTTTTTTTACACACACAACAACCACTCAAATTTGATTGCTCGAAAAATGGAAGTGGCTGATAACGTAATCCCTTCATCTAATTCTGAAATGGCGAGAAATCTGTTCTTTTTAGGACTATACTTCGATAATGCGAATTATACCCAGAAATCCAAGCAAATGCTCACAAACGTACAGCAAGATGTCCACAATAACATTCAGTATTATTCCAATTGGGGACGTTTAGAAATGCTTTTTATAAAGCAACCTTTTGAGATTGCTGTTGTAGGTCCCAATTTTGAAAACGTCAGGAAAACTTTCGATAAAAAGTATCTTCCTAATGCCATTTTTCTAGGTGGAAAAACCGAAGGGACATTGGCACTGCTTGAAGGAAAATTAACCAAGGAAGAAACTGTCATTTATGTCTGTCAGAATAAATCATGTCAACGCCCCACCACTGACGTTGGAGAAGCTCTAAAACAGTTACAATAAAACTTTAACCACCATAAAAAAGCAAATTTCTAGGCTGTTGTGAATTACAACTCATCTGATTGTTCCGAAGCTCTGGGATTAGTGGTTCTAATTTGCATCCTTAATGGAATTCGAGAGCCAAAACATATCGAACGCTTTTCTTCAATCAATTGTTCTCTATGTACTGTAAGCGCAATAAATTATTTTATAAAACGGTTTGCAAAGTCGCTTTAAAAATAACTTCCAGCGACAAGGTAGAGCTACACTAAACTCAATTCAAGTTTTACACTAGCTCTAGAGTACTATAAAAGTTGACAAGTAGCAAAAAAAGT
>NZ_AJXL01000131.1 GCF_000264055.1 Flavobacterium sp. ACAM 123
TTTCGAAAATTACTTTTCGAAAAGCCTCTTTTTATGTATTTAAAAATAGTAATTAGTAGCATTTCTCAGTAATAAACTGAAAACTGCGACTAAGAACTGAATACTATTTTACAGGTATATTCGCTAAAATCTCTATCAAAAATTTCCAGAATTTTTGAGAGCTAGAGATACTGGCTCTTTCATCAGGTGAATGTGCGCCACGGATAGTTGGTCCAAAAGAAATCATATCCATATCAGGATAGTTGGTTCCTAGAATCCCACACTCTAATCCTGCATGACAGGCTACTACATTCGGTTTTTTGCCAGTTTGCTTCTCATAAATAGGAACTAAAACATCCATGATTTCTGATTCTGTATTTGGAGTCCAACCCGGATAAGATCCAGAAAGCACAACTTCGCATCCCATTAATTCAAAAGCAGATGTCAACCCGTTTGCTAAATCAAACTTAGACGTTTCTACAGAGGAACGCGTTAAACATTGCACAGAAAGCTTCCCTTCGCCTAAAACTACCTTAGCTACGTTATTAGACGTTTCGACTAAATCAGCAAAGTCAGCGCTCATCCTGTACACTCCATTGTGTGCAGTATACATCGCTCTAACAAAATAAAACTGAGCGATAGACGGCATTACTTTTGCTGGAGCGCTATCTAATTTCTCAAACAATACCTCTAGATTAGGTTCGGTCGTTTTAAATTCTGTTTTTATGTCATTAACCACTTGTTGCATATCATATACAAAGGCTTCATCATACACGGACGCAATAATCACCTTAGCCACACTTTCACGCGGGATCGCATTACGAAGGCTTCCTCCTGTGATTTCTGCTATTTGTAATCCAAAATTATCAAAACCATCATACAACACACGGTTCATAATTTTATTGGCATTACCCAGTCCTTTGTGAATATCCATTCCAGAGTGCCCACCATTGAGTCCTTTTACGGTGATAGTATACCCTACTGACCCTTCAGGCGTTTCCTCTTCATCATATTCAGCAGTGGCGGTAACGTCAATTCCACCAGCACAACCAATGTCGATTTCGTCATCCTCTTCAGTATCTAAATTCAACAGAATTTCGCCTTGTAGGATTCCGCCTTTAAGGTTTAAGGCTCCAGTCATTCCGGTTTCTTCATCAATAGTAAACAAAGCTTCAATTGCAGGATGCGCAATATCTTTACTTTCTAAAACTGCCATTATTGCGGCAACACCTAAACCATTATCAGCACCAAGTGTAGTTCCTCTAGCACGTACCCAGTCTTCGTCAACATACATATCGATACCTTGTGTATCAAAATCAAAAACAGTATCTGAATTTTTCTGGTGCACCATGTCTAAATGCCCTTGCATCACTATCGCTTTACGATTTTCCATTCCTGGAGTCGATGGCTTGCGGATAATCACATTACGAATATCATCTTCAAAAGTTTCTAATCCAAGGCTTTCACCAAAATTTTTCATGAACGCAATCACACGTTCTTCTTTTTTTGAAGGGCGCGGAATAGCATTCAAATCGGCAAACTTATTCCAAAGTACTTTTGGCTCTAAATTTCTTATTTCTTGACTCATCTATTGTTATAATTTGATATTAAATATTAAAACTCAAAGTTACGACCTTTAAATTCTTTATCCGAGTTACAAGCCTATTTCTCCTCCTAAAATTAGTGCACTATTTTGGGCGTGCCCCCACTATAAAAAGGGGCACACTTATTTTTGCTTCTATAAAGCCCCTTTCTATACTGCTGTCAGGCTTTCAGCACTACTTCGGTAGCTCGCCTCAATCCTTCACGCAGTCAACTACTAACAGTCAGCCTTACAGAAAGAAAGGAAAATCTTTAATGGTACTATCGGATATTTAAAAGATGTATATATTTGATCTTATATATGAGTTGTGCGTTATCTTACCCGAAATCACCGAAAAAATATTAAATATGGAAAAATGTTTTGTAATTCAACCTTTTGATAATGATAAGTTTGACAAACGATTTGTTGATATTTTTGAACCTGCTATTAAAAATGCAGAATTGGAACCGTACAGAATTGACAAAGATTTAAGTGTAAGAATTCCAATTGAAGAAATAGAAAAAGGAATTGCAGAAAGCAGAATCTGCTTTGCGGAAATAACAAGTGATAATCCAAATGTTTGGTATGAATTAGGTTTTGCTTTTGCTTGCAACAAAGACGTTATAATGGTTTGTTCGGATGAAAGAATTGGAAAATTTCCTTTTGACATCCAACATCGACATATTATAACTTACAAAACAAGTTCAACAAGTGATTTTTTAACTTTAGGAGATACAATTACAAGAAAAATAAAAGCATTTCAACTAAAATCAAATACAATAAAACAACTAAATATAACTCCAGTTGTAGAAACTGAAGGCTTAAAAGGTCACGAAATCGCTTTATTAATATTAATGATGGCAAACCAAGTTTCGTCTGAAGATAGTTCTGCTGTTTATACGCTGAAAAA
The DNA here is from genome assembly GCF_000264055.1 of Flavobacterium sp. ACAM 123. Classification (GTDB taxonomy): domain Bacteria; phylum Bacteroidota; class Bacteroidia; order Flavobacteriales; family Flavobacteriaceae; genus Flavobacterium. The sequence continues at coordinate 2,472 of NZ_AJXL01000131.1, forward strand.
TGAAATGACAAAAGCAGGTTATACGGATATTGCAACAAGCGTTGGCATAAGAACCTTAACAAAGTTAGGAATGATAGAAACTTATAAAGAAATCGATAATTGGAATAATGTACAGGAATTTATTGCTTGTAAATTACTTGAAAAAGGAGAAAGTTGGATTTTAAGCAACCAAGAGCAATTGGAATTCAGAAAAAAGAGTAATTTCGAAATTCCTGCAGTTGATGATTTACTATTCTAAAAGAAAAGACAACGCACAATCGAGTAGACGGCTCCGCCCCTAATGGAACGGAGTGCGCCTCTCACACCACCGAGCGTACGGGTCACGTACTCGGCGGTTCGCAAAGAGATGGATTAAGTGAGATGTAAACATCAGTCAATGATTGATACCCTTTTTGTTTTAAGCGTTTTAAAGTGATGGTAGTTCCTAAAATTGGACTCTGAGCAATCGCCCAACCACCTTTTCGAGTTCGACTCCATGCATAGGCGTGGTCTTGATCAATTCCTAATCGTATGAGGTTTTTCCTCTTCCTTTCGGGTTTCTTCCAATCGTGCCAAATGCAGTATCGAAGTCGGTTGCGAAGCCAGCCATCTATATCCCGTAATTTCCCCATAATATTCGTTCCCCGAAAATAGTTTAACCATCCTCGTTGAATTTCGTTTATCTTGGCAATACGGTTTTCTAGCTTGACTGGAGCGGTTTTGCGGCTAATGCTTTTGAGCTTTTCTTTGAGTTTCTTCCACGCTTTTTCTGCCACTACCAACTGATAATCGTTCTTGCTTCCTTTCTTGTAAGTTGGCACAAATCCGAATCCCAAAATAGTGAAGTGAACGGGACGTTTTATCCCGCTTTTCTCCTCGTTGATAGTCAGTTTTAGCTTCGTTTTCAAGAATTTTACAAGCGCTTGTGCTGTCGCTTTTGCCCCGTTGTGGCTCGTGCAATAAATACTAAAATCATCGGCATAACGTACAAATTTATATTTGCGTTTTGTCATTTCTTTGTCCAATTCGTGGAGCAAAATATTCGACAATAGCGGACTCAAAGGACTTCCTTGTGGAACTCCTTTTCGCCTTTTATGTAATTTCCCTTTGATTTGTATCGGCGCGCGTAGCCATTTTCGAATGAGTCGCATCGTGGTTTTGCATTTCACTTTTCGATGTACTAAATTCAGTAATAAACAATGGTCTACTTCGTCAAAGAAGTTCTTGAGGTCAATGTCCACAATGTGGTTCAACCCTTGATGGATGTAGTCCCGTGATTGTCCAACAGCTTGTCGGGCATTCTTGTTGGGACGAAATCCAAAACTATTACTACTAAACTCGGTTTCGAATAATGGTGCTATAACCTGCGAAACGGCTTGCTGCAACACTCGGTCGGTAGTGGTAGGAACTCCTAGAAGACGGACTTTGCCGTTGCTTTTGGGGATTTCTACGCCCAAAATGGGATGAGAATAGTAGTTTCTGTTTGCAATATCGTCAAGCAATTGGGGTTTTCGATTAGGAAAACTCTCTTTGAGTTGGTGGGTTTTTAAGCCATCAACTCCCGCACTGCCTCGATTGGCAATAACGTGTTCCAACGCTTTTTGAAGATTGTAAGGATGTACTACTCGTGCAATCATTTTGTTGTTTTAATCGGTTAACCTGTTCTTGTTTCTCAGGGCTATCCGCCGTGGCGGATTCCGTTGAAAATTAAGAACCTTTTTGCGTTCTGTCCTTCCTTGATTGTGAGACCTATGCAGTTTCTATTTGCAACTCGTTGCCACAAGTACTATGACTTCTGCTGACTTCTTGACCTAACCAACTCGTGGTTGTCAAGACCTCCCCCGGTAAGAGCTCTTTCCTTCCGTCTATTCCCGCTGCATCTACATCTAATAGGTTTTTGTAAACTTCGGACTTTACGTTGCTGTGGACGCTTATCCCCTACTAAATGCCTCTTATGCAATTTCTGCTTGGTTTATCCTGAGCGTAGCCGAAGGGTCGGTACAGACTTTTGCCGTTTCGCTGCCTTCACTGCATACCTCACGGTAAACCAGCTTGCGACGTGCTAATGATTCGGGTTTTCAATCCGCTCATAAGGGACTTACACCCTCTGGAAAAATATCAGACTGTATCATTTGTTTTCTAATCCAAAAAGTCTAATTTCGAATCGAGAACAAACGATTTACAATCTGCTTCCTGCTCATGCAGGGCACACACAGCTGTTTTGATATAGCTGGAATTTAGTGGAATTATCGTTTCGCATCAAGTTTTCGTTAAGCCGGAAATAGAGCGTTTACGAACTTCCAGCCATCTCAAAGTGGCATAACGTTGGCGGTCAGTTTAGCCGAACGAAACGAAAACAGAACTTTAGACGAGAAATTAAATAATTGAAGAATTTAAAATGGAAATTTTGAAAAACTTTTTTTCTAAAACTTATTATTTTTGGTTTATTTCAAGAATATTATTAATCATTGCTTTTTCAAGTGCTGTAATAAATCAGTTTGATTTATACTCAAAAAGCAAAATATTAGTTACTTCATTTATAACTTTCTTAATTTTTAATATGCTAAATTTATTCGAATTCGAAATCCTGAAAAAGAGGCCTTCATTATTCGCTAAGCAATTTGTTGGGATTGTTTCAATATTTTGTGGTTTCCTATTAATTTATTTAATATTGTTTGTCGGTGAAAATAAATATGGTTTCAAAAATTTTGGATTTTTAATTGTCCCATTTTGGATTATGTTATGTGGTTTATGGGAATTGAAAAAAGAAACAAAAATTAAACAAATTTAAAAAGCATAAAACAAAATAAATAAAAAACCGAACCGCCAACAGATAAGGGTTCGTTGGGCTTGAAAAGCCAACAATGAACCCGCGGTTGAACGGAACCGCTCTACTTCCGCCACTATGGGGATATCGATAAGCAAGTTTAGGTAATTCAAGAGGACAAAGCGTCCTCTTTTTATTTTAGCCGTAAAGTAGGCTGTTTTTATCGTGTTTTTCTTCACATCATCGCATACGTGCCCTACCCACAAAACTATTTTTTGTAGGGAGCAGCTCTTTGGCTAATGCCAAGATAGCAAGCAGGCGGTCGTCTTTGGTCAAATACCAAAATGGTGTGCAAATTTCCCGTTTTACAACATTGGCACTTTCTGATTTTCGATTCTTTGGCTACTTTTATTTGGGGTTTTACTTTTAGTTTATCTTGTAAAATCTTTAATTTCTCTCGTTTCCAATTGCTACTCAAAAAACCATAATGCCGTATTTTTACAAAACCCTTGGGCAAAATATGAAGCGCAAAACGGCGGATAAATTCCTCGTGCTTGAGGGTCATGCTTTTGCGTTGCCCGTTCTGGCGGTAATCTTTGTAATGAAAACTTACATTTTGATCATCAATGCTTTTTATTCGGTTGTTACTAATGGCGATTTTATGGGTGTAACCCCCCAGATATTCTACCACTGAATTCGGATTCCCAAAAGGCTTTTTACCAAATACTACCCAAGGTTTCTCCCATAACTGTTTCTTGACTTTAGTGTGTTTATCAGGACTTCTTTCTTTTAGCTTCTCGCAATATTTTGCTCCAAAAACTTTGGACAACGCCTTGACTGGGAACAAAAATTTACCATTGCCTCTCATGTTTTGCCAATTCCATTTTTGCCCCTGCCTCCCCGGCAAGCAAAATGCAATCCAAGTGTGCAATGAGTACTTTGTGTTTGAGCAGTTGACAACTTGTAAGCAACCGCAAAACTTCCTCTTTACTGAGAACTGTTGGGAGTTCTTTATCGTGTTTAATCGACGGTAAATGCAAAAATTCATAAGGCAATGCTTCTTATTTTAAAAGAAACCGAAGTCCGTAAACACGGTACTTGAAATAGGTTTATGAAGGTGTTTTAGAACGCTTTTGTAACATAAACAAGTATTCTTGCACTTGTTCTATGTCCAATTCAGTGGGGATTTTACCGAAATATAATGCCATCGCGGCAATTTGAAGCTATTGAAGAAGAAAGCAAAAATGAAGATTCTATATATGTTGATTTGCCAAAAATAATTATCAAGCTATTAGAAGAGCAATTTTAGATTTAAATGAATTTTACAAGAATAACATTGCCTAACATCGTGTATAATCACTGACTTGTCCTCGCCTGCTTACGGAAATTCTCCAGCGCTAAGAAGTGTCCATGAAAAAACGTGATTGCTCTTCGATGGTCTTTGACCTCGCTCCTTCCTAAAACCGAAATATTGTGCTTAAATCTGTAAAGTAAAGCCTCAAATATAGGCACTTCAGCAACCGCGCGATTGATGATTGAAGTTGCTACAACTAAATCATCTCCTTTTTTTGTCGTTGTAAATAATTTTTAATTAATTTTACAAGAGATTAATATTTTCCGGTAAAACGATACCATAGGTTTATTTCAATAACGGTTACAAACTTATTGGCCGTTCGTTACATGATGTGATTATTGAACCGATGCGTGCATAATTAATCCCTAATTTTGATGCAGTGAAAAATAGCACGTTGGCGAATAGTACTTTACGTGCAGGTATTTCTGGCGAACGCTCATCTATTTTTGCGTTGTGTGAAGGACAAAACATCGCTGATAAAGTGGCCGTCATTATGAGTGAAGCCTATTTAGATATCAGAATTTCATTTGATATTCATATTTCAAAAATAAATGTTCAAAGCGTAAAAATTTTATAAATAAGCATCATGAAAAAATCAATTTTACTATTTTTATTTGTGTCAACGATAACATTGGGACAAAATAAAGAAGTGCAAAAAAATTGTTTAATTACAAAAGAAACTACTACTTCCACATTAAATAAAAACAAGATGAAAAAGCAAGAAAAAAACGTGCTCGGAACAGCTTTAGAAATGGCGAGTTTAGAACCGCTAACAGGATTTTACAGAGATGGTTTTTGTTCAACTGGTAGCGCTGATACAGGAATTCATGTTGTTGCGGCAGTATTAACGGACGAATTTTTAAACTATTCTAAATCAAAAGGCAATGATTTAATTACGCCTAATTTAAACTATAATTTTCCGGGATTAAAATCGGGTGATGTTTGGTGTTTGTGTGCCAACCGATGGAAAGAAGCTTTAAAATCTGGCGTTGCTCCACCTGTAATTTTAAAAGCAACAAATGAAAAAGCGTTAGACATTATTTCATTAGATGATTTAAAGTTACACGTTGTAAAATAAAAGGTACGAGATACGAGCTGCGAAGTACAAGGTTCGAGTCCCAGCCAGCTCCACAAAGTGTCCATGAAAAAAACGTGATTGCTCATCGCTCCCCGATAACTATCGGGGCTAAACTAGGCGCCTTTTATCTTCTTATTCAAATAACACCGCTCCTAGACCAAATTATATTGCTGCGAAGTCGGAGAATTTCGCAGAGCGGACATGGTTTTTATGCAGACCTGGGTGAGCTGGGGTGTTTATATTCTCAAAGTTATTACAGATACTAACATTTTTACAGTCAAAATCATTCTAAACAAATAAAATAACTTCAATTGCATTTAACTTAGATCAACAAAAAAATGAAAATCAATTAAAATTTTATTCATAGCAATTTTATTAGTTGCAGTTGCTTCAAATGCTCAAATAAACAAAGGAAATTGGATGATGGGAGGTAGTGGAGCAATTGGAAATTTTAAAACAACATCTGGAGAAAGTAGCAGCACATCTACTTCGTTAACAATTTCGCCAAATATAGGATATTTTTTCATTGATAAACTTTCTGTCGGACTAGCTGGACAATTCAATTATGTTTTTCCGAAAGGAGATTCCAAAACCATAATTTCAAATAACGTTTCCCCATTTATTAGATATTACTTTTTAGAAAAAGAAAAGCAAATAAATGTTTTTTCAGAAGCACGTTATGAAATTATAAGAATGAGTAATATTGATCTTAAGGCAGATACATTTTTAATTAAAGCTGGTGCTGTATTCTTCGTGAATAGTAGCGTTGGTATTGAAGTTGCATTAAATTATTCAACTCAAAAAACTAATCGAAATTTTGAAAATCGAGCGATATATTTAAATGTTGGTTTTCAAATACATTTAGAAAAAGAATAAAAAAATTAAAAACAAACATAAATTCCTATGATTAGGAATATTCGTAATGAATCTACCAAAAAAAAGATAAAATTATCATACTGAAAAATAACGCATAAAAGGCATCTGGTAATGATAACAGCTGTTCCTATGT
>NZ_AJXL01000132.1 GCF_000264055.1 Flavobacterium sp. ACAM 123
AAAAAAATTGTATAAATTCTTTGTCGCCTTTTCTACCTGCTCCTTCAGCAATATTACTCGGAATAGAAACTACTGCTCTCTTGATTTGGCTTGATAATCCGTATTTTTCGTCCGATGGAAAATTTTTTGTTAATGCATAAATATCTTCTGCAAGTAACATAGATTGTTTCCAAACATCTAAATCTTTATGATCTTTCATACTTCAGTGTGATTTTAATTTTAATTTCCTCAACTGCTCGTCTAACTATAATTATTTTTATTATAAAATAAAGTAGAGGAACTTAAATACATATCTTGCAAACCGAATTACGATTTACAAATCACGATTTTCGATTTTCGAATCACGAATTACTTATACTGCTTCTCGTAATAACCAGCATATTCCCCAGAGGTGATATTATTCAGCCAAGTTTGATTTTCCAAATACCAAGTTACGGTTCTCTCCAATCCTTCCTCAAAAGTAACCGAAGGCTTCCACCCTAATTCAGTGTTTATTTTGCTAGCATCAATGGCATAGCGTAAATCATGACCTGGACGGTCTTTTACATAAGAAATTAATTGTTCCGATGTTCCTACTTCACGGCCCAACTTCTCATCCATGATTTTACACAACAACTTCACTAAATCTATATTTTGCCATTCGTTAAAACCACCGATATTATAAGTATCATGATTCACCCCTTCGTGAAAAACCAAATCAATTGCAACTGCATGATCTTCTACGAACAACCAGTCACGTGTATATTTCCCATCGCCATAAACGGGTAATGGTTTGTTTTGGATGATATTATTAATAAACAGCGGAATCAATTTTTCCGGAAAATGAAAAGGCCCATAATTATTAGAACAATTGGTCAAAACATAAGGCAAGCCATAGGTTTCTCCATAAGCCCTAACAAAGTGGTCTGAGCTCGCTTTCGAAGCCGAATAAGGCGAATTAGGATCATAAGCTGTAGTCTCGGTAAACAAACCTTCAGCACCAAGGCTTCCATAAACCTCATCGGTGCTAATATGGTAAAAACGTTTCCCTTTCATATCATCTTTCCAAATCGATTTAGCAGCATTCAATAAATTCATAGTCCCAATAACATTCGTTTTTACAAAAGATAAGGGATCTGTAATGGAACGATCCACATGCGATTCGGCGGCAAGATGCACTACTCCTTCAAATTGATGCTCCACAAAAAGCGCATCAATAAAATCCGCATCAACGATGTCTCCTTTAATGAACGTATAATTAGGCGCGTTTTCAATATCTACAATATTCTCTAAATTCCCTGCATACGTAAGCGCATCCAAATTGAATATTTGATACTCTGCATAGTTGTTTACAAAACGTCTTACCACATGCGAACCTATGAATCCAGCTCCTCCAGTTATTAGTATTTTTTTCATTTCTATTTTAATTTTATAGATTGTCTTCTTTATTTGTTGTGTTTAGCCTTGAGGCAAATCACGCACCCAATTTTCGGCTCCCTTTAGGTCCCGAAAGCTTTCGGGAGGGAAAAACTAAAATTTTGATGCTTTTTTACTGCCCATGTTCTAAAAAAATAAGATAAGTTTCTTTTTTGTTTGCCCCAACCCCAAAGGGAGCAAAAAAGAAATTCAAAATCCGATTTCTAACCTCATTGACTTTATTCAAAATCACATCCAAAATTCTCGGCTCCCTTTAGGGATGGGGAAAAACGAAAATTTTCACATCCCAAATTTTCGGCTCCCTTTAGTCCCGACGCTTCGGTAGGGAAAAACGGAAATTTTTACCTTTACCCTCTAATTAACACCCAAAACAATCATAGGGTCAATATCTAATTTTTGACTTATATCTCTTGCGATTTTTAAAGGCGGTTCGCTTTTACCTGTCAAATATTCGCTAACTCTTGAAGTGCTAACTCCCAATAGTTCCGATAAACGTTTTTGATTTAAACCACGCTCATACATCCGCAATTTCATGGCTTCAATAAGAGTAGGTGCTTTTATAGGTTCGTTGGCTTCTTCGTAATCGGCGAGTAAATCGGCGAGTAAATCCAATTCAATAAAATTTTTATCGTCGCTAGCTGTATTGTTATCAACAAGGACTAACAAGTCGTCAATGCGGTTGCTTAATGCTATGTACTCTTTTTTTGTTTGTATTGTTCTCATAGTTTCTAAATGTTTGAACAGTCTATTTTATCATATTGCGAATGGGTACCAATAAATCGGATATAGACTTTGCTTGAAGCGAAAATGATAATAGCTACAAGTCTATTGTCATTACCCTTTATATTGAACACATAGCGATTATTGCCTACATAATCAACACTATTAAAGGTTTGCTTAATATCATTTAAAGTATTCCAATCGCTTCTTTTGACTTTAAAATACCAGTCTCTCAAAGCAACATCGGAACTGGAGTGTTTTTCTGTAAATTCTTTAATTTTTGTAAACGTTACGATTCGCATTTGCTTATAAGTCTAAATCGGTTACAAAGATATAATATTTTTGATTTACAAAACTTAATTACACAAAACAATATTATCGTGAAGCTATTAATTATTTTTGATCCCGGTTGGTACAGAGATAATAGGTTAAGACAGGGCAAAACTAAAAATTTTCACACCGTGTTTTACTACTCTTGTTCAAACATAATAAGATAAGTTTCTTTTTTGTTTGCCCCTCCCGAAAGCTTTCGGGAGGGGAAAAACGAAAATTCCCACTTCTAACCGCTAATCTTTCAATAACCCCATACACCTTCTCAAACTCACATTGTAATCAGGTACTTCGACACCAAAAGTGCTTTCTATTTTTTCCTTGTTCAATAAAGAATAAGCTGGACGTTTCGCGGGTGTAGGATAAGATGAAGAAGGAATTCCGGCAATAACACAATCAAAACCACCTATTTCTTGTATCGCCAAAGCAAATTCGTACCAACTGATTTCTCCTGCATTAGAAAAATTATAAATACCAGCATGCCAATTAGCATGATTTATAATTATAATAATCGCTTGCGCCAAATCTGCTGCATAAGTTGGAGAACCTATTTGATCATTGACCACATTCAAACTATCTCTTTCTTGCATTAAGCGAGACATCGTTTTGACAAAATTATTTCCAAAACTAGAATAAACCCATGAAGTTCTAATTATGATTGCCTCAGGATTAGTAGTCAAACAAAGTTGTTCTCCTAATAATTTGGTAGCACCGTATACATTGATTGGATTCGTTGGGGCGCTCTCATTTAAAGCGACTTCCGAATTCCCATCAAAAACATAATCGGTAGAAACATGAATTAATTTGGCATTATTGGAGGCCGACCAGCTGGCCAAAACCCCCACAGCCAAATGGTTGATCGTGTTAGCCAACCCTTCTTCTGATTCCGCTTTGTCCACTGCAGTATAAGCAGCACAATTAATGATAATATCAGCATGAAATAAATCCAATTGATTTTCTAAAACGGATAAGTCACCTAAAGAAACTTGCGTTCTATCAGCAAAAATCCATACAAATCTAGAATAATTTTCAGACAACACTCTTAATTCTGAACCTAGTTGACCTGATGCGCCTGTTACTAGTATTTTTTTCATAAAACTCAATTTGTTTATATCAACTGTAGCAGCACTCCTTTTACATCGCTATTAATGTTCAACATACATAACAAAAAAGCTGTTTTTGTTTACTGCACATTACAAAAAAAGGAAAATTCCAATAATCAGAAACCGATAACTGATAACCTTAAATCTCCACCTCCCTTTAAGCTCGTGAAAAATTACGCTCTCGATTTTCGACTCCCTTTAGGGTCGGGGAAAAACGAAAATTTCCACACACCCAATTTTCGGCTCCCTTTAGGGTCGGGGTAAAACGAAAATTTTCACACACCCCAATTTTCGACTCCCTTTAGGGTCGGGGTAAAACGAAAATTTCCACACACCCAATTTTCGGCTCCCTTTAGGGTCGGGGTAAAACGAAAATTTTCACACATCCCAATTTTCGGCTCCCTTTAGGGTCGGGGTAAAACGAAAATTTCCACACACCCTCTAATTTTCGGCTCCCTTTAGGCTCGTAAAAAATCACGCTCTCGATTTTCGACTCCCTTTAGGGCAGGGGAAAAACGAAAATCTTCACCTCCCTTTAGTCCCGAAAGCTTTCGGGAGGGGAAAAACAAAAATTATCACCCCTAACTTAAAACTAAACACCTAATTCCAAAGTCCCCCTATGAAATTCTAAATTCCAATAATCAAAACCAGATAACCGATAACAGACAACCGACAACTCTAAAACTCCCAGTCAATCCCATCAAAACCCGGCAAAATCATATCTTTCTCTGAAACAATAACTTCATTTGCCTCCACTTGCCAATCAATATTTAACGTAGCATCATCATAGCGAATCCCTCTTTCACTTTCTTTATGATAGACTTGATCTACTTTATATAGTACGGAAGCAGTTTCACTCAATACCGAAAACCCATGTGCAAAACCAGGAGGCACCATCAATTGTTTTTTATTCTCTGCACTTAGTACAACTGAAAAATGTTGGCCGTATGTTGATGAATTTTTGCGTAAATCTACCGCTACATCTAGAATTTCTCCTTGCAAAACGCGTACTAGCTTGGCTTGTGCAAAAGGATTAATTTGTAAATGCAAGCCACGAATCACTCCTCGTTTAGAAAACGACTGATTGTCTTGTATGAAGTCATACATAATGCCATTCTCGTTAAATTTAACTTTATTGTAAGCTTCAAAAAAATAACCGCGTTCATCTTGGAATACGGTTGGATTGATGATTACTAAATCTTTTATTGTAGTTTTTTCTATTGTCATGCTGTTATAAAAATTGGATTCGAGATAGGAGCATCTCTCTTTCGTTATTAGTAATTATTCTTTTATAGATTCCGCATTGCAAATCTTTGTGCACTTTACGAAAAACCGTAGCGCAAGTTGCGGTTAAAAACTTTTTTTAAATGATTCAAAAGTTCGTAATAAACCCTCTTGAGCTCTTACTGGTAAGTCCTTACCCATAGCAGCAACAATCTTAGTATTACTAACCACATAATTCTCTGTGAGTTTCTGCAACCGTTCCGTATTGTGTGGTAAGCGCAAAGTGTCACCTACTTTAGCTATTTTTTTGATCAAAGAAGATGGAATATTCCAAATTCTATTTTTCTTCTCCAGACTCTTTCCTAACAATGCTATCAACTGGTTAGTAGAAAGCGCCTCGTCATCAGCTATATTATAAATCCCCGAAGGAATAGTTGTATTGTCTAATAATTCTTTGATCACAAAGCAAAGGTTTTCAATACTTAGAAAAGAACGTTTATTTTCAAAATTGCCCAGTGGCCAGGGCAATCCTCTACTAACTAAATTATACAATAAATTTAAATTCCCTTTGTTTCCCGGACCGTGAATCATGCAAGGTCTTAGAATATAAACTCTCTTTGCAGAGGGTAGATCTATGGATAAAATATACTCCTCTGCTTGACGTTTAGCAATACCATAATGCGTTGTTGGATTAGGAATAGATTCTTCGGTCAAAACGCCATCCACTTTATCAGCGACAGCTTTAACGGTGCTCATAAATATAAAAATAGATGCTTCTGATTGTAAGAAAGCATCAAACAATTGCTTGGTCAACTCGTAATTAGCGTCATAATAATCCTGAGGTTTAGACACCTTTTTTAGATCGTGTGCTTTCCCTGCAAGATGAATGATTGCATCACCCCTTAAATCAAATTGTTGATTAGAAATGTAGCGAACACTTAAAGGCTTAATCTTAAAATTTTCGTTGAAATAATCTCTAAGATTAACACCTACAAAGCCTGAAACTCCTGTGATTAGTACTTGTTTCATTATTTAAATTGCGATAATGCATTCTTATTAATAACCCGCCTTTCATTATCAAAGAACCACCCCCATTTATTGAAATAAGTAATTGCAGATTTAATAAATATTTTAAACAACTTACTGCTCTTATTGGCACCAGATTCGTATCCGTGATAAATAGACACTTTGGGAAAGTAAATAGTTTTATATTTTACATGCATTCTCCTTGACAAATCCCAATCTTCAAAATACATAAAAAATTTATCATCATACATTCCTATTTTTTGTATTGCCTTTAAGTTTAATAATGTAAAACAACCCGACAAAATTGGAGCGTTATAAATCTTATCCTCATCTACAAATCTCAATTCATATTTGTCAATAAATTGTTGATAATACATCTTTGGTCTTTTTAGTTTACGCAATAAAATACTGAAAGGACTTGGAAAAAGTTTGGGCAAATTTTGCACACTCCCATCTAAATTAAGAATCTGTGGCATCATCATACCTATTTGAGGATCTAATGCCATGTACGTGACCATTGGAATAATAACCTCCCCTTCAAAGTAAACATCAGGGTTCACTATAAAATGGTATTTTGATCCCATCTCTATAGCTTTTAAAATAGCAACATTATGTGCTGCACCAAATCCTGGATTACAAGGATTATGAATATATTGAACATTAGAAAAACTTACTAACGTGGATAACTCATCAGTTGGTGAATTATCGACAATCATTAAGCTATTAATATCTCTTAAACATTTTACTAATTTAACAATTTCCGATAAGTCACTTTTATATAAAACAATTGATGCCGAAACATTCATATTTACCTCTTAAAAATTATTTTTTATAAATATGTTTCGTTTTGACTACCCTTTTCCCCGTTAATTGGCGAATCGTTTGTCTTAAGAAAGCATCAATTCTTAAAAAAATATTTTTAACAGGTTCCTCGGGTCTACCATAAAATGAGGTTACATGAAAATACTCATTTAATTCAGCGGGTCTCTGTGAAAAATAATAGTTTGAAACACAACATCTTTTTCCGTCGGAAATAACCTTACTTACAGAATGAATTGAAGTTTTGTTAGTAATCATTAAAACTAAACGATTAAATTTTGAATGAACAATTCGCTGAGGATTTCCCATCCCTTTGTCCCATAACTCTAAATTACCACCACTGTTAATATCCCAGTCTGGAGTACAATAGTACAGCAAATTCAATACCCGATAATTCTCTCTATCGTTATCATGCGAATTATCAAGGTGAGGATTTAAAAAATTTCCGTGTGCCATTAAGCTTATACCTCCTGCATATAAATGTTCATCAGGAATCATCTCTTTAAGTCCTGTTATTTCTTCTACGATTTTTACAATTCTATTATCTTGAAAAGCAAAAACAACTTCTTCTAATATTGGATTATACAAATCCATTTGAGCAGCGATTCTTTTGTTTTCTCGCAGTGATTTATAAGCAGTCATTTCTTCTGGAGTAGGATATCCTCTATAAATTTCAAGAGCTACTTCCTCATGAAATAAATCATCTACTATACAAGAGTTAATTCTACCGCTTTGATTAAATTCACTTTTAAGTATTTCTTTTTGAGCAGCTAATTTTTCAAGTATTAAATCTGCTAAATATTCTCTTGTAATCTTCATATCAAATCAGTTATATTTTTTTCCATTTGTTTTGTTCAAAATCAAATTGTTTAACCACCCTTGCTGGAGAACCGACAGCGATACTGTATGCAGGAATGCTTTTTGTAACTACAGATAATGCTCCGATGATGCAGCCCTCACCAATTGAAACGCCTGGCAAAACACATACAGATTCACCAATCCAAACATTATCGCCAATCACCACTGGTTTACAAATAGGTTTTCTATCCAGTGGAAGACTCATCGGATGATCACTTATCCCTTCATCATAACTACCATGATTATGATCAGATATATAAATTTTACTAGCCATTAAAACATTATTACCAATTTTAATAGAACCAACTGCTCCTATGTGGACGTAATCATTAAGCTGTACGTTCTCTCCAATCTCAATACAAGAAGTGTAAGAATCATTAAGAGGAAATGCTTCGATCCTGCACCCTACTCCAGTTGTAAAACTCTTTCCAATTATAATATTCCTTTTATTTCTAATATCAAAAGGAAGTCTAATTAATCGTGCATTAGGATAAACTATCTTGGTATATATCAAGGATATAAAAAGTCGAAACGAACCTAATAAACCATATCTTTCGTACATATTTTAATTAATTTAATAACTTAGAAAATAATTGCGCCCACGAATTAACAATTGGATCAGGGTAATTAATAAAATTAGTCTCATCATAGACAACAGCCACCTCTTCAATTTGTTTTCTCATTTGCCTAACTAGATCAGCGGCATTTGTTGGGTTAAAAAAACAAACTTTGTCATACTTACTCACAGTTTCTTTTGCATAAGGTAAATCTGAGACTATCATCGGTTTTCCAAATTGTTTAAATTCGCTTATTGGCAAACCCCAAGTTTCTAATTTTGATGGAAAAATCAAACAATCAATCTGATCATAATAACGATAAACTTGCTCTCTCGAAATAAGCCCAATAAATTTTATGTTTGGATGCCCTCCAAATTTTCTCACTATTTCTTCAGCGTATTTATTTTCACTTCCGTCAATTGTAATAATCATCTCATAATTAAAAATCCCTAAGGTACTTAAAACAGTAACTGCATGCCCAATTACCTCAATATTTTTAAATGGTCTAGGAAAGGTGGGAAAAAAAAAGAAGTTTTTTATTTATTATATTGTCGGA
>NZ_AJXL01000133.1 GCF_000264055.1 Flavobacterium sp. ACAM 123
CTTTTTTAACTTCTTTTCTATCACCATCGATGACCGTCAACAAGTAAATACCCGCTTGAATATGTTGCAGTTGAATATTTTTATTGAAGCTACCTTTATTTTCATAGTCTGTATCAAACAACTTCCTTCCCAGCAAATCGTGAACCATTACTTTTACCGAAGTGGAAGATTGACTGGTGAATTGAATCGTGAAACTCCCCTTATTAGGATTTGGATAGAGAGCAAAGTCGTTAATTTGAAAATCTCCTGCTGACAAAGTGTATGCTTTTGTACAAATCGTAATTGATGCGGAATTTAACGTCCCTGCGTCCCCTACATATGCATCTCGAATCTCAAAAATCCAATTTCCTGCAGGGTCTTGACCATTAAAAGCCGCTAAGGACTGAAAAGGAGCAACATTTTGCAACGTGGTTGTAGCACAAACAATATCTCCTCCCAGGTCATCATACTTCAATTCCAACGTACTATTTGTACTGTTACAACTTCTATCAAATAACTTCACCTTTGTACCTAATGGACTCGTTACTTGCATCTCGACATCTGATAAATAAGCATGGGTAAAATTCACATTAAAATCTACATCAGCAATTGAACCTCCCGTGGACGGTACGGAAATAGTTCTTGATGTATAAGCGATTTGTTCCGGAATCGCAAAAGGAGCTGCAAATGCATAAGTATTGCAAGAAGACGTAACTGAATATCCTATCGCAAAAGCGGTACTATTTACCGCGTAATAAATGTTACCCACAGGCTCTATTAAAATTCTGCAATTCTTAGCTTTAACATTGTTTGGAACCGTAATTACTTCAGCACCATCATTTGCAGTATTACCTGCCAGCAAGGTTGGAAAGGTTAGCCCCCCATCAATAGAAAGTTTTATATTTACAAGAGAAGAACCTGAAAGTGTATTTGCTCCATTAACTTCCCAGCTAATCGTCTTGCTTTGTCCCTGAAACCAACTTAGATTCTCTGTACTTTGAGACGTGACCACAAATGGACCCACCGTTCCACTCACATTTACAATCATTTCATCTGTATTAGTTTGGGCAGTTCCTTGTGCCGAATTGTCTCTTCCCGTCAATGTAAAATGAAGCGTCCTGGCAACTGTCGATACAGATTCCCATTTACTAGTCAATTTATTAGACAATACGTTACTATACAATGGCATATATCTTACAGGACTAACTGTAGGATATAAAGATCTAAACAAAGGTCCGTCAGGCTTTGTAGATACTGCCAAGCTATTTTCCTTATTAGCTGTTGTAGCCGCATCATTTTGCTCCCAAGTATATGTGATTGTATCTCCATTAGGATCTGACCCTGTTCCTTTTAATATAAATGCAGTCCCTTTAGGAATAGTATAATCTATACCGGCGTTTATTACAGGAGTACTGTTGTTAATAATCGTGGGTGTGGGACACGTTTTTGTTGCAAGATTAGTTTGAATTTGCAAAATACTGGCATACACAAAGTAATCATCGGAGCTAGCTTGCACATCATAATCATTGGTGATACCAGCATACCCCATAATCGTAGAACCACTTCCAGGTTCTACATTTACATTTACCGCCGTACTTTCAAGTTCATAAGAAAAAGTATGATTTGCACCTAGTTGATGTCCTAGTTCGTGGGCAACAAAATCAATGTCGAAGGTATCTCCTTGCGGCCTTCCATCTCCAGGAGAGCTAAAAGCACTTCCTTTCCCCAAAGGGACAGCCACCGTAGGGGACTCACACACACAACCACTGCATCCTGCGTTTCCTCCTCCGCCAGAAGCACCAAACAAATGACCAATGTCATAGCCGTCATTCGTAATAGTATTCGTTAAATTGGTCTGAAGTTCCTGACTCCAATCTCCACCTGCGCCTGCTGTAGCAGCTGAGTAAGGATCGCCACTAGCATTGGTATATATCACAAGATCATTATTAGCAATAAGAACCAATTTGACGGCCAAATCTTTATTAAATATACCATTCACTCTCGACATGGTAGCGTTCATAGCAGCAAGAGCACTTGCCTTAGTTCCGCCATGATAATCTGCATATTCAACAGTACAAGATAAAGCCAGTCGTAGAGTCTTAAAAACCTTGTTGTTTGCCGTTGTTTTAGCCGTCTTATTTAGCAATTGCTTGTTTAAAGTTACATCGTCCGTTTTACAAATAAATGGCAGGGTTCCTTTTTCCCGGTTCTTAGAAGAAAAGAGAACGTATAAAGAAGGGCTGTCTTGAAAAGATTCTATAAATTCTGATCCACTACCAGCTCTAAGAATCATAGTTTGCATTCCTGCTGGCGACAAACTAAAATTAAGCGAAGCGGTTGGATCCGTAACTCCTACTCCTGCGTAGGCTCTAATATCAGGATAATTATTTTGAAGTTCCGGTTCGAAATTAGAGGATTCCCACACTAAAAACTTTTCCAAAACACCATTTAAATTTGGAATGGTGATCTCGATAACACTCCTTTTTGAGGTCGTGTTTTGGGTTGCAAACAATGACTTTTTCAATCCAATCTCGTCTAATTGAAATAATAATTGTTGTTTTGCAGTAGATTTAGGACTGTTTTTTCCACTACTTGAAACCGAGCCTTGATCTACCCTTTTCCACAAAGATTCGTTTTGAGCCTGGATTGGTAAACACCACATCGCAATTAAGAAGAGGAGAACATTCTTTTTCATGGTTACTGCCTATTTGTGTTTCAAAATTAAAGAATTTAAATTTAAATTTTCGGATAATTCCTAAATTTTAGAATTTCAAAGAAAATCGGTCCTATTTACTACTGCATTTAATATAGATAGTATAAATTTGTAGTGCTATAAAACATTTGCTTTGAAGATTTTTCATTCTATAAAAGATTTCAGTACCACTAAGAAAACAATTCTCACACTGGGTACTTTTGACGGTGTCCACATAGGACATCAAAAAATTTTAGAAAAACTTATTGATAATACTATAAACGAAAAATACGAAAGTATGGTTCTCACTTTTTTTCCACATCCCCGAATGGTTCTACAGGAAAAATCAGAAATCAAGTTGCTAAACACCATCGAAGAAAAAATTCAACTATTGGAAACCATAGGGATTCAAAACCTTGTTATTCATCCTTTTGATGCACTTTTCTCCCAATTGACTGCTGAAGAATTTGTGCAAACAGTTCTGGTGGATCAATTTGACATCCACAAAATAATTATCGGTCATGACCATAGATTTGGAAGAAACCGTACGGCAAACATTGATGACCTTATTGGATTTGGAGAAAAATATGGATTTGAGGTCGAACAAATCTCTGTGCAAGAAATAAATGACCTTTCGGTTAGTTCGACTAAAATCAGAAAAGCTATTTTGGAAGGAAACATGCCCTTGGCAAATGAATATTTAGGGTATGACTATTTTTTATCTGGAATAATTTTCAAAGGAAAGCAACTCGGAAGAACCATTGGATTCCCCACCGCAAACTTAAAAATAAAAGAAGACTACAAATTGATTCCTCTTAATGGCGTTTATGTAGTGAAAAGTACCATCAATCAAAAAACCGTTTTTGGAATGATGAATATTGGGTTTAACCCTACTGTATCTGGAGAACAACTTTCCATAGAAATCCACTTTTTTGATTTTGATGCCGATTTATACGACCAAAAAATAACGGTTTCCATACTTACATACATGCGTCCTGAGCAAAAATTCGATTCCGTCGCTTTACTGACTGAACAATTAGAAAAAGATAAAAGTACAGCAATTAGGTATCTACACCAACTTTAGCTTTTATTAGAAAAATTTTAAGCTACTTCAAATATATTCCTATATTTTATGTAAATTTGAGAGTTAACCAACCTGTATTACAACATACTGCTTTTTAACTTTAAAAAATAAAATGCATGAAAATACCTAAAGAATTGTACAACGGAATTATTATTTGGATTGGAATTAGTATTTATTTCTTAGCTATGAAGGCTTTAGACCTTGCCGATTTATTCTATCTTAGAGCTCTCAACATTCTTTTTATTTACTACGGGGCAAATAGAATGTTAAAAAGTAATTACAAAGAAGGAAAAACTGAGCTTCCGGCTAATGCTATTTCTGCTCTTACCACGGCTCTTATTGGTGTTTTTATTAGTATTGCTGGATTAATATTATACAGCTACATGCAAGGTGGTGATAAATACATCGAATCACTTTCAGCTTCCTTTTTATTTGGCGGAGACCCAACTGTTGTAACCTACGGTGTTTCCTTACTCTTTGAAGGCATCGTATCTGCGGTAATCGTCACATACACTTTAATGCT
Organism: Flavobacterium sp. ACAM 123; assembly: GCF_000264055.1. Lineage (GTDB taxonomy): Bacteria > Bacteroidota > Bacteroidia > Flavobacteriales > Flavobacteriaceae > Flavobacterium. Next base: position 4,279 of record NZ_AJXL01000133.1, read on the forward strand.
ATTTTGGAAAAAGCGTTATCCTTGCGATTAAATCAAAGATTTAAAGTAGCGCCAATCCGCTTTTCAAAACTATTGCATTGATTCTTTGGAACAATTTACCTACTTTTGGACCATCAAAAAATCGCATCTATGAGCATTACAAAACACAATTGGACGAAAGAAGAAATTATTGAAATATATAACAAACCGATGATGGATTTGCTTTATGAAGCAGCCTCAATCCATAGAGAGCATCATGATCCAAATGTGGTTCAGGTATCCACTTTATTATCTATTAAAACTGGTGGCTGCCCAGAAGATTGTGGTTATTGCCCGCAGGCAGCTAGGTATCATACTTCAGTCGAAGGGAATGATTTAATGTCTGTAAATCAAGTAAAAGCACAAGCTTTGCGAGCAAAAGAAAGCGGTTCCTCGCGTGTTTGTATGGGAGCAGCTTGGAGAAATGTAAAAGACGGTCCTGATTTTGATCAAGTATTGGAAATGGTTAGAACCATCAATAAACTGGAAATGGAAGTTTGTTGCACTCTTGGAATGATTACTGAAAATCAAGCCCATCGTCTAGCAGAAGCAGGTCTATATGCTTACAATCACAATTTAGACACCTCAGAAGAATATTATAAAGAAGTTATTTCAACTCGAGGATTTGAAGACCGCTTACAAACAATCGAGAATGTTCGTAAAACCAATGTTACAGTTTGCAGTGGTGGAATAATAGGAATGGGCGAAAGTATTGAGGACAGAGCCGGAATGTTAGTCGCTCTATCAACATTGAATCCTCAACCAGAATCAGTGCCTATTAACGCTTTGGTTCCTGTTGAAGGAACTCCGATGGAAGAAGAAAAACCAGTTGAAATATGGGAAATGATACGTATGGTTGCCACGTCTCGAATTATTATGCCTGAAACTCAGGTACGTTTATCCGCCGGACGGATGAACATGAGTCGCGAAGGTCAGGCGATGTGCTTTTTTGCTGGTGCAAATTCTATTTTTGCTGGGGACAAATTATTGACAACTCCAAACCCGGACGTAAATGAAGACATGAAAATGTTTGAAATGTTGGGTTTAAATCCACAAAAACCATTTACCAAAGTTTCTCAACCAGCAACTGTTGAGGCTGCAAATTCTCAATTTACTACTCTTGGAGAAAAGCCAAAATGGTCGAGACCAGGCCATACTATTGAGAAAAACCTTGAAGCATCAGGTAAAAGAAAATAAAAATAAAGACAATTATCTAAAACCATCTTATTCCCATAAGGTGGTTTTTTTATGCCAAATATAGTTTAAAAGCCTAGTAAATTAGCTTTTTCAACAGGTTCAATCCATTTTCCAACAAAACAGAAATTAGCACTACTTGGTGCCCTGATTGTACATTTGAAATAGAGAATTGAGTGCTGTTTAGATTGTTTTTTTGATAAAGTTTCTTACCTGCAACATCATAATTATAATCCTATCTATCAATAGTACCATCTGATTTTACTCTGCTTATACAAGAAAATAAAATACCATTAAAATAGAGCTAATCACCTCCTAAACCGAGCTTCCTATCAGGTTGTAATGCAACCTTATTCACATTACCATAAAACCGTCCTTTTTAAATCTTCAAGCAAGGATATTAAAAATCGCATTGAAAAGCTTTTGTAGGACAATATATTTCCCTGAAAATAAAAACACACTAAAAGCTAATTTTACCTTAATAATTTGTGGTTATTAAATATTTTGTCTTGACAAAAAAATACTTTTAATTGAGCAGTTAATGAGCGACCTCCTTTTAAAGGCGTCTATAACTATCGTATCACCCGCTTTTAGTGATTCCTGAAATGTTAATTTTTAAGTAGAATATAATTCTTTGTAAATGTATCTGCCTACGGTGATATTACGTCACATAAAACATAGAAATAAAGCCCATCATACAGTAACATAATAGGGCTTTTTAACAAAGTTGATATCAATATCTAGTAAATAATCTTCTTGTTAACTGTGCTTTGATTTTGCAATACCACTTTTATAATTAACACCTGATTACTGGACATTATCGTCTTAATGATTAATTCATTCTTCTCCACCTTTGATGCTGTATAAATTTGTCTACCTGATAAATCGTAAACAAACACTTTATCGATTTCATTTGTTGAGGAACTAATTTTTATCTCTTTATTTTTATTGGAAATTAGAACTGCTTCGCTTGCTTTTTTATAATCTCCCGTTCCCAACATTATAGTTGACGCTGCCGTTTTATTAGCATAACTCAAAACAAAACGCTCATTAAAAGTACCTACTTCAGTCGTGAAGACATAAGGCGCCTCGCTTAGATCTTGAATCTTACCTAATAATTTATCTTCTAAATTAATTTTCTTGTTAGAAAGAAAACCATCCGTTTTATCGATTGCTATTTTAAATTCTTCAACAATAGTAGATTTATATCCTAAAGGCACTACGTCATCTTGATCAAATGGCAAGGCTCTTCCCTCTATAGTAAGATTCCTATTCTGATTTATACTATAAAAATTAACAAATGAATTGGCATTAAAATTATTTCCATCATAAGTACTTTCATACCCATTAGTTGCTCCGGTTATATATCCAATTAAAATTTGTTTAAAGGCACCCCCAGAGTTGGTTAAGTTCAACCAGACTCTGTTTTTATCTAATTTACTGTTCGATGTTGTTTTGATCGCTTTTGAACCTACCACTTGTTTTAAAAATTGAGCATTATCCAAAACTCCTCCACTTGACGACAGCCTCATACTATTATTAAATATAGCGTTACCTCCCGTACTGCTCGCAGGAGCAAAAAAGCCCTGACCGGCAGCAATTGTACCTGTATTTAGTCCTCCTGTACCTCCTGTCAAGGTATAGGTGTCATAATCATCAGAGGTATATGCAAACTTACCAGATCCTGCCGTTCCATTAGTAATATTACTAGCTAATTGTATAGTAGATTTATGAGTCCAAAAGTATAAAGTCCCAGACAAAGAGTTTGACAAAGCAGTTGTATTTGTATTCGCGTTTATAAAGGCATCACCATCAATAGCCGAGGGATATGGATTTCCTATTAAATTATTTTTTCCTGGAGTTAAGTAAGCCTTTACAATACCATTGTTTGGTACTCCTTTAAAATTGGGAGTTAGAGTTATACTACCCGTATCAAACCAAGTTCCAGCACCACGCACAATGTAGCCTTTTCCAGTATCCATTGCTGTCCCTGCCGACGCATTTACCCATTTGTTCCCTAAGGCGTTGAAGGAGTAATATAGAGTACCCGATTGTATGTCTCCTAAAGCGGCCGTAGTGACTGGTGTAGACCAATATACATAATCCGTTTTTAAAATAGGTAGCGTAGACCTTCTATATGTTATCTTGCCTAAATTAAGATCAGCAGGAACATCTTTTATTTGCACTAGACTGGCTTTATCCTCGAATGTAAGTATACCATCACCCCTTACCTCAACTTGATTTACTATTCTCAAAGTTTTTCGTGATCTAATCGTTACAGTTTTACCGGCTTTCACGATACAGGAGCAGCCCTCTATTACGTCAACAAATTCTTCATAGGAGTCTTCAAAAACAATTTGTTGGTCTAAAGTTGGCGTTCCTGAACTCCACACTTTACCAGACCATCGGTTTACAGGCACATATGCATTACTAATAGTCGCAGTTAAACTTGAACTTGAGATGCAGGTTAAATTGTCAACTGTAAAGGTATAGTCCCCAGCAGCTAGTCCGTTTATAGTTGTTGTAGTTCCCGATCCATCAGTTGCAGATGATGTTCCTGAACGATACAGTTTCCACCCTCCTGAAGGAAGTCCACCTAAAGTTATACTTCCTGTGCTTACGGTGCATGTAGGCTGAGTGGTAGAATTAATGTTAGGGGCTGTTGGTAATGGGTTTACGGTAATTGTTATTGTAAAATGGGCCCCTGCGCAACTTCCTAAAGTTGGTGTCACAGTATAAGTTGCTGTTTGTGCTGAACTTGTTGGATTGGATAATGTTCCCGCTATACTTGAACCACTTCCAGATACGCCACCTGTCAAACCTCCCGTTACTGAGGGTGTAGTCCATGTGTAAGTTGTACCTGTTGGTACTACGCCATTGGTTGTGTTAAATGGGGTTGAAGTAAAGCCGACGCCACTACAAGCTGCATTGGTCATAGCTGTTATAGCTGGTTTTTGGATTCACCATTACTGCTAAT
>NZ_AJXL01000134.1 GCF_000264055.1 Flavobacterium sp. ACAM 123
CAATTTTAAGCAAAATACTATCGAGATAAACTTCCTGATTTTTTTTCCCATAATGATCGATTCCTGCAGATACTTTTTTGTAAAAGTACTATTTTTTGCAAGTCCTTCGAATAAACTATAATCAGTTAGTTCTCCAATTAATAGAATTAATTTTTAATTTTTCTTGTTTTTCAATTTTATCGCCCTAGAAAAAAAGCTAGATTAAGTAGTAATATCTTTTCTATTTTCATCAAAAGTTGTATTTTATTTTATCAATTATTGATTTTTCATTAGTATTGTTCCTTATTTTTTTTGAATCAAATTTTCGACCAAGTTTTTTAAAAATATTACTGATTCGTAATTCTGTAATCTTTTCACTTTCGTCGATTAAATAAGTAGTACTAAAATCATTGTAGTCATTTAGTTCATAAAAAAGCTTTATGCCTTCTGTCAATTGAGGAATAGAATTCTCTAACCTAGCTTGAACTTTTTGATAGAGTGTGTATTTTAAAAATTTCAGAAAAAAAACTTTCATAAGTCAATTTTTCAAATACTTCGTAATCTTCTAATTTAAATTTAGAAAAGGTTGCTTTGATTTCCATAAAACTTTTATAGACCTCATTCTCTAGCGTTTTAAGTAAACTATCGACCTTTTTACTATCATAATTATATTTATGAATTCTTAGGTCGTTAATGATTCCATCAAAGTAGAATTTGTGTTTTTCTATTAAGCTATTTGATAAATACTCTTTATAAAAAAAATTAGCTAAATCTGAAATAGCTTTATCAGTATTTCTTCCTTTTTCATTTTCATTTTGTAAAAAAGTAATTATAAATTTCTTTACGGAATTAGCTTCTTTTTTGTATAATGTTTTTGTGTTCTTTAAGATAATCCATCTAAATCTAAATTAATTCGGTTTGCGGCTTCAATTTTATTTTTGTCTAGTATTTTGGTGTAAATCTGGGTAGTGGAAACGTTCTTATGTCCTAGTAATTTTGAGACTGTGTAAATGTCCGTTCCATTAGCCAATTGCAATGTAGCATAGCTATGTCGAAAGTTGTGATAAGATATCTTTTTTCTAATAGCTGATTTTTCAATCCAGTCTTTCAACGGTCGGGTTATTTGGTGGTATTCTATTTTTCCAAATATAAATCCAGTTGTAGTATCTTGTTTTTTCAAAATTTCATAAGCGATTTTTGAAATAGGGTGATTTTGAATTGATTTAGTTTTCTGCTCACGTAGAATAATGTAATGATTCTGGTGGTTGTCGTTAAAAACATCATTCCAATCTAAGTTGTTAACATCGACAAAACGAAGTCCCGTTAAAGCTGAAAAAAATGCCATGTGCTTTACTTTTTCTATTTTTATTTCGGTATTCCATAAAAGACGAAGCTCTTCTTCGTTAAGGTATTGTCGATGCGTTTCTTGTTCTTTTATATATTCCGCTTTTTCAGCTAAATTTTCGGTAATTATTTTTTCGCTAAAGGCTAATTTTAAAACAGCTATAAAGTTCTTAAAATAGGACGAAGCTGTATTAACGGATAGTTTTTTTTCGGCCTTTCCTCTAATCGTTTTTGCAGTTAATAAATACGCTCGATACTTTTTGACGTGATTAGAGCTAAGCTGATGGCTCATTATTTTGTCTCCATACAAGAATTTAAAATGATTCAAAGAGGCTTTCCATGATTGATAATTAGAATTACTTCCTGTATTGAAATAATCTTCAACAATCGATTCATAGAATGTTATAAAGTTTACATTTAAGTTAATGTTATCCTTTAGTCCAAATTCTCTATTTCTTAACTGTACTAATCTCTTTGCTTTTACAATTTCAGCTAAATCAATTGACTGGGTATTGTGTTTTTTCTCTTCAGCACTCTTGGGATTTTCGTATGTATATATCCTAAGAAATTCACGTCTTGTTTCCTTTCCAGTTTTTGAGTCAAGGATTGGCGGATAGTAATCTAAATAATGACTTAGCTTGCCACCCGTGATTTTTTTGTTTCTTAATGTTACTTTACTCATATTATTTTATATAAATATTTTTTCAATATGCTCTTTTTTGACTAATGTGTATTTCCCATGTTTCCTCTTAGGAATTTTAAATTTCATGATGATATTGTATAATGCTCCACTTGAAATTTTAAACTTGTCTTGTATTTGTTGCATCGTATAAGAATTCTCAAAACTATAGTCGGCTAAAATATCGAGTTTTGATTTCTCTAGCATTTTAAGGTTTACATCAAAATAGAAGTCTATATCTTTTCTTCTAATGGTGGTTTTGCGTTCAGAGAAATTAAATGCATTTATATCGTTTCTTTCAATTAGTCTGTAAAGCGTTTTAGTTGACATATTAAGTAGGAGCGATGCTTCCTTTACAGTTAAAAAATCTTTGTCTTTTACAGGTTCTTTAACCTTGTTGATTTTTAAAAATGTTTCATTATTACTCTCTTCAATTTTCCCTTTCTTTTGTCTGACTTTATAGGCTTTACTGCTACACTTCAATGAACAATATTTTGTCTTTGTAGTACGTGCCGTAAAAGTGTTTTTACAGTGATTGCAAACTCTTGTTATTGAGATGTTTGAACTCATATTATTAGACTTAAGTTTACATTAGAGTAATTAAGGGTAAATAAGGGACATAATTTGCCCCTATTTTTCAAATATATAAAAATTATCAATTCGAGGTACAAAATCGGTACAAATAAGCACAAAATAAGAGAAAATAATACATAATTTAAAAACAGTAAAAATCAAAAAACCCTCTAAATTAGAGGGTTTACAACGTTTTGTTTTGTGTTTTTTTGTAGTGCTATTTGCCAATACAGAAATTAGCAAATATATTACCTAATAATTCATCATTAGTCACCTGTCCCGTAATCATTCCAAAATGATACAAGGCTTCCTTGATGTCGATGGCCATTAAATCACTAGGCAAGTTGGTTTCAAGCCCGTATTTTACTTTGGTGACTTCCTCTAAGGCTTTCAATAAAGAGTCATAATGTCTTGTGTTTGTTACAATTGTTTCGTTATTCCGTAATGCTCCGGTATTGACAAAAGAGAGTAATTGATTTTTTAATTCTTCGATACCAATGTTTTGTTTGGCAGAGATCATTTCGAGAACGACGTTCAGCGGCTGGAGTTGGTTTTTGATTTCTACCACTTCGGCATCGGTCAATAATTCGGTTTTATTAATCACCACCACTAATGGTTTTAGCGGGAATTGATTTTTGACTTTTTCGATTTCCAGTATGTATTCAGAGCTTTGGACTTTAAATTTTAAGCTTTCAAACAGGTAAAGAACCACCTGCGACTGTTCGATTTTTTCGAATGTTTTACGGATACCGATACTTTCTACCACATCCTGAGTTTCACGAATTCCTGCTGTATCGATGAATCGAAAACCGATTCCGCCAATGACTAGTTCATCTTCAATCGTATCGCGGGTCGTTCCGGCAATCTCCGAAACAATGGCTCGTTCTTCGTTTAATAAAGCATTCAACAGTGTCGATTTCCCCACATTGGGTTCTCCCACAATGGCGACTGGAATTCCGTTTTTGATCACGTTTCCTACAGCAAAGGAATCGATGAGTCGTTTGAGGACAAATTCGATTCTCTTCAGCAGTTCGTGGAACTGGGTTCTGTCAGCAAATTCAACGTCTTCCTCGGCAAAGTCGAGTTCGAGTTCTATCAGGGAGGCAAAATTTAACAGTTCCTCACGTAATTTGGCTATTTCGTTAGAGAAACCGCCACGCATTTGCTGCATGGCAATCTGGTGTGACGCTGCATTGTCTGAGGAGATCAGATCTGCAACAGCTTCTGCCTGCGACAAATCAAGTTTGCCGTTCAGAAAGGCGCGCAGGGTGAACTCTCCCGGGTGGGCCATACGGCATCCTTTACGAAGCAACAGCTGTATAATCTGCTGTTGAATATAGGTAGAGCCGTGACATGATATCTCAATCGTATTTTCGCCTGTGTAGGATTTGGGTCCTTTAAAAATAGAAACTAATACTTCGTCCAGCGTTTTTGTGTCATCCATGATGTGCCCTAGATGGAGGGTATGAGTTTTTTGCTTGCGTAAGTCTTTGTTCCTTATGGATTTAAATGCGCTGTTTCCAATGGTAATTGCTTCAGCTCCTGATATTCTGATGACTGCAATAGCTCCAGCCCCGGAAGGGGTCGCTAAGGCTACTATCGAATCGTTGTTTAGCATAATTTTAGGTTCTAGGCCACAAAGGTACTAAATCTAAATAAGTATCTATTTACATATTAGATTGCCTTTTTGGAATCGACACGTCAATTTAAGAGGGGCTTCCCTGTTTGATTTTAATTCCGTAACTTTAGGTTTGTATTCTTTGCAGTAACCACTTTAAACTGACAGTAAATGAAACGTATTCTATTTCCAACCGATTTTTCTGAAGCGGCCACGAACGCTTTTGGCCATGCATTGGCATTTGCGAAAAAAATTCAAGGTGAACTTATTTTATTGCATTCTTACCCCGTACTGCCGATGGACGACCAGTTTTTTCCCGAGAATTTCAAGATGGTGTATGACACGGTAGAGTTAACGGAGTTTGATATGTTTAAAGAGGAAGTTCCCAAATTACATACCTTTGCAACAGCTTGCAATTTGGATAAGATAAAAATGACACACCGTTTAATGGAGGGCGATTTAATTGAAAACATCAAAAAGTGTGTTGCCGAGGATGAGATTGACTTTGTGGTCATGGGAACCAGCGGTGTCACGGATTGGGATGCCGTTTTTGTGGGGTCTAATTCCGGGGATGTCATTATTGGGATAGCGGCTCCCGTGTTATGTGTGCCCTTGGGAGCCAAATACAAACCGATTAAAACGATTGGTTTTACAACCCGATACAGAGACAAAGATAAAAAAGCGATTAGCACGGTTTTAGACTTTGCGAAACTTATCAATGCCACTGTGAAGTGTCTCTATGTGAAGACGAGTGATTCGGATGTTTCAACAGCAACAATAGAGGAGTGGAAAATAGAGTTCAAACGACAGCCGATTGAGTTTTTTATGGTCGAAAGCGAGGAGAGTAATACGGCGGTCTTAGATTTTATTGGGGATAAAAACATTGACGTACTGACGATGTTGACGTATAAAAGAGGTTTTTTCAAGGGATTGTTCCAACCGAGCTATACTAAAAAGGAGCATCCTGAATTTCACATCCCTATTTTAGCCATTCACATCGATTAAAGAAAAAGGGTGGATTAGCCAATGATTCGGGTTTGAAAACAGCAGCTGATTGTATCATTGTGTACCTCAATAATTTAGAAATATAAAAAAGTACCTGTCTTGATCAAAGTAACGCATTTTATTGTTAAAATAAATGTAAATTACTGATATTTATCATGTTATAATTGTAACTTTAATTATAAATTTGACTAATCGACCACTTTAAACCATTATAAAATGAAACGTATACTATTCCCAACTGATTTTTCTGAAGCTGCCACCAATGCATTTGTCCATGCTTTAGAATTTGCAAAAATAGTGCAGGGCGAACTAGTGTTATTGCACGCCTTTGAATTGCCGGTATTCGACAATCAGTTTTTTCCTGAAAACTACATGGTTATCTACGAATCAGTAGAGTTATCACAATTCGAAATGTTTAAGGAGGAAATTCCAAAACTTCGCGCCATAGCAGAAGAGCGACATCTGGATAAAATTAGAATGACACACCGCCTGATGGACGGTAATTTGCTTTATAATATCAACAAATCGATCAAGGACGATAAAATAGACTACGTGGTTATGGGGACCGAAGGCGCCTCGGGATGGTCAGAGTTTTTTTCTGGTACGAACACCGGTAATGTTTTAGCGGATGTTGATGTGCCGATACTTTGTATTCCAATAGAGGCAAAATACAAAAAAACAGAAACCATTGGTTTTACGACACGATTTAGACCTAAAGATAAAAAAGCGCTTAAACAAATAGTGAAATTGGCAAAAATGGCGGGTGCGGAAGTAAAATGTCTGTATGTGAAAACCAGCAAATCAGATGTTGATAAAGAAACAATTAAGAAATGGGAACATGATTTCGAGGAGGAACCAATAGAATTTTTTGTCATAAACAGTGACGAAGTAAAAGAAACCATTTTAGATTTTATCTTATATCAAGAAATTGACATACTAACCATGCTGACCTACAAAAGAACGTTTTTTCAAGGCTTGTTCCATCCCAGCCTGACTAAGAAATTCGCCAATAATTTTGATGTTCCCATTTTGGCAATTCCTTTGGAAGACTAAGTTTAGAGTGTTGTTATATTGTTCTTGATTCTAATAGTTTATTTATTGCTGGAGACCTATATTTGTATTTCAATTAAATCGAAATATGGATTCATACAGTACTAAGAGTAAAAGCTATTCACAAGAATTAACCAAAATCAACAAAAAATACAATACAATCAGTCTATTTAGACTGTTGTCTGTTGTTATTTTTTTAGGATCTCTTTATTATTACATAAAAAGCAGCGAAATTATTTTTATAGTTTCCGCTGTTTTATTTTTTGCAGGCTTTATAGTCTTAATGCGAATTCATTCCAAGTTGCTTTTCGAAAAAAAGATAAACTCGGCTCTGGTGGGAATTAATGAAAATGAAATATCCTATTTGGAGAAAAAAATCATTCCATTTGAAAACGGACAAGAATTTAATGATTTTCATCATCCCTATGCGTATGATTTGGATATTTTTGGAGAGCATTCTTTGTTCCAAAACCTAAATAGAACCGCTACTTTTATCGGAAAGAAAAAGTTAGCCAATCAATTACTTACATTATCCTCAAATGAGGAAATCATTAGAAATCAAACGGCTGTTAAAGAGCTTTCCCAAAAGTTAGACTGGCGCCAGAATTTCTTGGCTTTGGCACAAATAAGCCAGGATTCTAAAGCCAGTTATGAAGCATTGATGAAATGGAGTAAATTTCAGAGCGCACCATTATCCAAAGGAGCAATTGTACTTTCTTACGGTACGCCGTTGCTTTTTCTGGGGATTCTTATTTCGTATATAGTTACTAATGAAACTGTTTTACTATCTTATTTATCCTATGTGTTTGTATTGAATTTGGTGATTATGGGGGCGTTTTTTAAACGCATTCAAATCGAAATTGCCAATGCCGAAGATATCGATAAGGTAATCAGTCAATATGGTTTATTGCTTAAAAAAATTGAAGAGGAATCTTTTCATTCTCCAAAGTTGATGGATTTGCAACAGAGACTGAAATTTAAAACAGAAAATGCAAGTCATCATTTCCAAAAATTATCAGAGTTATTTTCTAAAATGGATAGTATCGCCAATCTGGTTACTGCTTCGCTATTCAACGGCACCTTTCTATTTAATGTGCATGTTTTGAAACATTTATTAAAATGGAAAAAAGAGCATGCTGAAGCATTAGAAGACTGGATGGACGTTATTGGTGAATTTGAAATGCTGAATAGCTTGGCTAATTTTGCCTACAACAATAGCGAGTTTGTTTATCCTACTTTAAATACCGAATTTAAAATCGACTTCTCGGAGTTGAGCCATCCCTTATTGAATGCCAATACTAGGGTAGGGAATGAGGTAGCTTTTCATCCTCAGTCTTTTATGATATTGACTGGGTCGAACATGTCGGGTAAAAGTACGTTTCTACGTAGTTTGGGAATAAATATGGTTTTATCGGGTATGGGATCGGTGGTTTGTGCGAACCAAGCCAATGTACATCCTTTACCGGTGTTGGTTTCGATGCGTTTGTCTGATTCCCTGTCAGACAGTGAATCTTATTTTTTCGCGGAAATAAAGCGCTTAAAACAGATTATGGATGAATTAGAAGGAAATGCCGCTTTTGTATTACTGGATGAAATCCTCAGGGGAACTAATTCGGATGATAAAAGAAACGGAACCATAGAAGTCGTTAAGAAAGTGATTGCCCATAAAGCCATTGGCGCCATTGCGACACATGACATTGAAGTTTGCCTGACTACAAATGAGTATCCGGATATTCTCACCAACAAATGCTTTGAAGTCGAAATTGAAAATGATGAATTGCATTTTGATTACAAACTCCGTGACGGTATTTGCAAAAATAAAAGCGCTACGTTCCTAATGAAAAAAATGGGAGTTATTTAAGGAAAGAGGTGAGAAGTGAGCGGGTAAAAGTGAAAAGTTAGAGCAGTTAATTTGTTTTATAGTTCAGTTTAGTTAAAATCACTCGTACTATTTGTCACGTTGGAAGCTTCGTAGCAAAGTTGTTCACATACCTTGAGACGCTTCCAGCGAGACAAACTACTCGGTTTTTGACTGAATGGAATGTGATTGCTATTGGGGCATAATATATTAATAATTGGTATTAGAAGAGAGAAATAAGAAATAAAATTCAGGAAGTAAAAAAACCAAAACATTCCATTTCGTCTCCTCCTCCTTCGGA
>NZ_AJXL01000135.1 GCF_000264055.1 Flavobacterium sp. ACAM 123
ATTAATTTATGTATCTATTTTCACAAAGGAAATCGCCTTTACTAATGCATTTGAACCGACTGAACCAATAAAGTAAGCTGCCCTGCCGGCCTGTATTTCTTAGCCATCGTAAAAAGTAAAAAATAGATTAAGTTTGCAACTTCAATATTCTGTTCAACAGATTCCTCCAATTAAACGAATTTTTTAAATCTAATTTTTTAAACACTTCAGCAATGGCCAAAAAAATTATTGGTATACACGAAAAACCATCTATCCTTGAAAGTATACCATTAAGTTTCCAGCATCTTACCGCTATGTTTGGCGCTACGATACTGGTTCCGATTTTATTAGGTGTGGACCCAGCTATTGCTTTATTGATGAATGGAATAGGGACTTTAATTTATACTTGGGTCACTAAAGGCGGTATTCCAGCATATCTAGGATCAAGTTTTGCATTTATCGCTCCCGCCTCCCTAATCATTAGCAGCTATGGTGGTTTTGGACATGCGCAATCTGGATTTATCTTTTTCGGGTTGTTCTTTGTTGCTATCTCGTTTGTAGTAAAAAAATGGGGAATAAAATGGATCGATGTTGTGATGCCTCCGGCAGTAATGGGCGGAGTCGTAGCAATTATTGGTTTAGAATTAGCTCCCGTTGCAGCGCAACAAGCGGGACTTGCTCCATGGCCAACAGAGATAGGCAGCGTTGTTGCCCCTTTTGTAGCGGACAGCAATGTTATCCTAGTTTCGATGTTTACTTTAGTTATAGGAATTATAGGAACTGTGCTGTTCAAAGGATTTATGCAAGTGATCCCAATTCTTTTTGCAGTGGTCGCAGGCTATTTTCTTGCCCTCTTCACGGGAATGGTGGACACTGGCAAAATCAGCGAGGCAGCCTGGTTTGCTCTACCTAAATTTCAAGCTCCCGTTTATGATTTAAATGCCATCATTATTATTGCTCCTGCCTGTATTGTGGTCTTAGCCGAGCACATCAGCCATTTGATAGTCACAGGAAAAATCACTAATACTGATCTAATGGAGAACCCAGGTCTTCACCGTTCCTTACTTGGTGATGGAATCAGTAATGTTTTATCGGGTATGGTGGGCTCACCTCCCAATACTACTTATGGTGAAAACATAGGTGTCATGGCCATCACTGGCGTGTATTCTGTTTGGGTAATTCGTGGGGCAGCCCTTTTGGCAATCGCTTTTTCGGTGATCGGAAAAATTTCTGCAGCCATATCTAGCATTCCGATTGCGGTAATGGGCGGAATCACGATGTTGCTGTATGGCGTAATTGCAGTACAAGGTTTCAGAATGTTTGTAGAGCAAAAAGTCGATTTCAGCAAAAGCCACATTATGGTCGTAGGTGCAATTACATTTATTGTTGGCGTCAGTGGCGCCAGAATAAACCTGGGAACTGTCCAGCTTAAAGGGATGGCTTTTGCAGCTATTGTTGGTGTTTCGCTGTCATTAATCTTCTGGCTGTTAAAGAAGGCTGACGTGATGAACGAGGAGGCATGATGCCTTGCTCCTTTTTTTATCCTCAATAAATAAGGAGGTTGTTTACTTCTTTAGCTTAATAGGCTCGTATAACTCCATAACCACAGAAATATCAAAACTAAAAACTATTAGTATCATTACTTAATTACATTCTTCATCGAAATTCCTTCTACATAATCAGCATCTACTGTTCTACTCTATGGAGCCCAAAGCGGACTATTCCTAACTAAAATCTACAATTCCATCATGTCAATATGCCTGTCGTGATAACCCAACAAATACAAAACACCATCCAATCCTAAACTGGAAATAGAACTTTCTGCGCTTTCTTTAACCGTCAACTTTGCGTGAAAAGCAATTCCTAAACCAGCCAAATTTAACATCGGTAAATCATTAGCTCCATCTCCAACAGCTATGGTTTGGTTGATGTGAATTCCTTCTCTTTCTGCTATCTCTTGTAAGTATTCGGCTTTCTTTGGACCATCCACAATTTCCCCCAGATATTTACCGGTTAATACGCCATCGATGATTTCTAATTCATTGGCATGAACATAATCAATCCCCAATTCTTTTTGCAGGTATTTACCAAAGAAGGTAAACCCTCCCGATAAAATAGCCGTTTTATAGCCGTAATATTTCAAGGCTTTCATCAAGCGGTGTGCTCCTTTTGTAAGGGGTAAATTTTCAGCCACACCTTGCAACACCTCTTCGCTTAAGCCTTCTAACAAAGCCATGCGTTGTTTAAAACTTTCTTTAAAATCAATTTCGCCATTCATCGCCGCTTCTGTTATGGCACGAACTTGTTCTCCTACACCCGCCAAATCAGCTAATTCATCAATAACTTCGGTTTGGATCAGCGTAGAGTCCATATCAAAACAAACCAAACGTCTGTTTCTTCGATACATATTGTCCTCTTGAAAAGAAATGTCTACATCCATAGATCTGGAAATTTCCATAAAACGTGCCGTCAGCAAAGCCTTACTTACAATGGTACCTGACACCGATAATTGCACACAAGATCGAGGATATTCTTCTTTAACTACAATCGAGGCTCTACTAGTTAATCTTTTTATCGAATCAATATTCAAATGTTGGTCGGACATTATTTTGGTTACCGCAGCTATTTGTTTAGCAGCTAGCGTCTCTCCCAGAATGTTAATGATATAGCGTTGTTTAGATTGTGTTTTCACCCAGCTTTCATAATCATCAATAGAAATAGGAACGAACTTTACTTTGATTCCTAATTCATATCCTTTAAACAATAGGTCTTTTAAAACGGGAGCAGAGGTCGAACCTGCTTCGATTTCGAACAAAATCCCTAAAGATAATGTTTCATGAATATCAGCTTGACCGATATCTAAAACAATCGCATTATAGTTAGCCAACACGGCAGTTAAGCCAGCAGTTACACCTGGTTTATCCTGTCCAGAAACCTTTAATAAAATAATCTCTTTATGTTCTGTTGTCATTTGATTCTTATTGTTTTAGAATGAACAAAAATCGGTAATCTATTTGTTTTTAAAAAAGAAACTCTTTTATTTTTTCAAACAATAACAAATAGTTCAATTTACCCATAAAAAAACCCGTTCAATTGAATGAACGGGCTTCTATTTTTGAGAAATCTGTAATTTATAAAAAACAACTTTTCAAGACTTTCTTAAAATTATAGTCAATATAAGTTATTTGAAATATTGCCTTTTTATACCCCAGCAAAGGATTACTTCAATTTATTGTCTAAACTTAGTAGATTTTGAAGGTTATTTCGAAATTAAAAAACTACAATTGTATTCGATTTTACCTTATAAAAGAAACTTATCGTTGCATTAAAAATGGCTTTTCAATAAGAATTATCAAGTACCTCTTTTTGAAAATTACACGAGTTATCTTTTATTTTACTCATCTACCCAATCCAAAAAAAATTCCCATCGCCTTTATCCAAAAGAGATGGGAATTTATAATTACAAGCTTAAAAATCTAGGAAGCAATTTCTAATCGCTTCAATAAATTCTTATTTAAAGCTTCATTTGCATAAGCTTCATCAATTTCTAATTTTTTATTTTCTGAACTTGGTAATTCATACATGGCATCCGTTAAGACCGCCTCACATAAAGAACGCAATCCACGAGCACCTAATTTATATTCTAATGCCTTACCAACAATGAAATCTAATGCTTCATCAGTGATTGAAAATTCAACCTCATCCATTAAAAACAATTTTTGATATTGTTTGATTAATGCATTTTTAGGCTGAGTTAATATCGCCCGAAGGGTCTCTCTGTCTAAAGGATCCATATGTGTCAATACCGGCAAACGACCAATAATTTCAGGAATCAATCCAAAATCCTTGATGTCTTTAGGGATGATATATTGCAACAAATTCTCTTTGTCAATATTATCCACATTTTTTGATGTAGAATATCCAACGGCTTGACGATTTAATCTTTTAGAAATAATTCTTTCGATTCCGTCAAAAGCGCCACCGGCAATAAACAAGATATTTTGGGTGTTTACCTCAACAAATTTTTGATCTGGGTGCTTACGGCCTCCTTTAGGTGGTACGTTAACAACCGTTCCTTCCAATAGTTTCAATAAAGCCTGTTGCACACCTTCTCCAGAAACATCACGTGTAATAGATGGGTTGTCGCTCTTACGGGCGATTTTGTCTATTTCGTCAATAAATACGATACCTCTTTCCGCTTTGGCAACATCGTAATCAGCTGCCTGAAGCAAACGTGTCAAGATACTCTCTACGTCTTCACCTACATAACCGGCCTCTGTTAATACGGTTGCATCAACAATGGCTAGTGGAACATCAAGCATTTTAGCAATAGTTTTAGCTACTAATGTCTTCCCTGTTCCAGTTTGTCCCACCATAATGATGTTACTTTTTTCAATCTCTACTTCATCATCCATTTGCTGCTGCATCAATCGCTTGTAGTGATTGTAAACTGCAACTGACATTACTTTTTTAGTTTGGTCTTGTCCTATTACATATTGATCAAGAAACGCTCTAATTTCTTTTGGTTTCTTTAAAATAAGATCCCCAGATAATTTTGAGCTTCCCGTTGATTTCAATTCTTCTAAAACAATACCATGTGCCTGCTCAATACATTTATCGCATATGTGCGCATCAATTCCAGCTATCAATAAACTAGTGTCTGGTTTTTTTCTTCCGCAAAATGAGCATTCTAATTTTTCTTTCGCCATCTTTTTATGTTAGAAGTTGGAAGTTAGAAGTTAGAGCTACTATTCGTGCCTCTAACTTCTAAAGTCGAACTTTTATTTAACTTCTTCTCAACACTTCATCAATCATTCCGTATTCTTTTGCTTCTTCAGCAATCATCCAATAGTCACGCTCACTATCTTTGTGCACTTTATCAAATGTTTGTCCTGAATGCTCAGAGATAATTTTATACAACTCATCTTTCAGTTTCAACATTTCACGCAAGTTGATTTCCATATCAGTCGCAACTCCCTGAGCTCCTCCTGATGGTTGGTGAATCATTACTCTTGAATGTGGCAAAGCAGAACGCTTTCCTGGCGCACCTGCGCACAATAATACCGCTCCCATTGAAGCTGCCATTCCTGTACAAATTGTAGCAACGTCTGGCTTGATGTATTGCATCGTGTCATAAATCCCTAATCCTGCGTAAACACTTCCTCCTGGAGAATTCAAATAAATCTGAATATCTTTTGAAGCATCAGCGCTTTCTAAGAATAGTAATTGTGCTTGAACAATATTTGCAATTTGGTCATCAATTCCTGTACCTAAAAAAATGATTCTGTCCATCATCAATCTGGAAAAAACATCTAATTGAGAAATATTCAATTGACGTTCTTCAATGATATAGGGAGTCATATTAGTAGGTGTCATTGCCGCTACGATTTTATCGTAATACATAGCATTTACTCCTTGATCTTTTGTAGCAAACTTTTTAAATTCTTTACCGTAGTTCATATTTTCTTGATTCTAAGTTTTATGTTATCTCTTGTCTTTTTACAATGCAAAGGTCATACCTCTTTGCAAATGATGCCAATATGTCTTCTTTTTAGCCCAGATAAAAGTGAAAAGCTTTTTAAAAGGGCTGACTATTTTTTGTTGGTAAAAAAAAGCGACCAGCGGAAGCTCTTTTTTTACCTTACAAAAAAGGCAGCACCAGAAAAACTTGTAACGAATAGCTGGACTAGCTCCTCAAATTAATTAAAATAAAAGAGCGCCAAAAAGAATTTCCTTTTGACGCTCAAATATAATCAATTTTTTAGAATTTATTCTCCGTAAGACATAGCAATAAATTCGTCATAAGTAACTTCTTTGGTTGTTGGATTTGCTTTTTCTTTAAACAATTCTAACAATTTCTCCGCTACAACTTGATCTGATAATTTTTTCACTTCGTCTTGGTTTGACAAAACGCGTGCTACAATTCCTTGAACTTCTTCGTCAGTAGGATTTGTTTGCCCGTATTGTGCCATTTGCGTTCTGATGTTTTTTGTAGTGAACGCTTTCAAGTCTTCAAAAGTGATTTTGATATCACTTTGAGCCATTGCTCTACCTTCAATCAATTGAAAACGCAATCCTTTTTCAGAACGTGCATACTCAACTTCTGCTTCTTCAGGAGATAATTTTTTCTCTCCTACAGTTTGCAACCATTTTTTAAGAAATTCTGTAGGCAAATCGAATTTTGTGCTTTCGATTAAGAACTCTGTAACATCTCCTAATAATTTTTGGTCTGCTTGTGTTGCAAATTGAGTTTCAGCATCTTCTTTGATCTTCGCTTTCAATTCGTCAATGGAAGCTACTGCTCCTTCACCAAAAAGCTTGTCAAACAACTCTTGATTCAATTCAGCTAATTCTGTTGTATTGATTTCTTCGATCGTGAAATCTACATCAACCTCTAATGTGTGCACTTCATCATGATCTACCTTTAAAAACTCCATCAATTGATGTGCATCTTCAAATAGATCTTTAGTATTTACAGTTACAACATCACCCACTTTTTTACCGATAAATTTATCAGCAGTCGCTTTGTCTTTGAAAAGATCCAAAGAGATTGTTGTTGCATTATTAATTCCTTTTTCTTCGTTTGTGAACGTCCCAGTTAAATCAGCACCTGCTACAACCGCTTCTTGAGGAACTGCAGTACCAAATTGTTTTTGGATGCGCTCTACTTGACCGTCGATTAATTTATCATCAGCAGTAACCATGTACTTCACGATGTCGTTTTTAGCCTCTAAGTCCAATACGAAATCTGGAACTAGTCCAATTTCATATTCAAAAACCAATTCTTCCTCATCCCAAGCAAAAGCTTCGTTTACTTTAGGAAGCGGAGTCCCTAGAAGGTTTAATCTCTCTGATTGTAAAAAACGTTCTAAAGCTAAATCAACCACTTTAGTCACTTCTTCTACTTTTATCGCTTTACCGTATTGCTTAGCAACAAGATCCTTAGGCACAGCTCCTTTTCTAAACCCTTTAACGGTCGCCAAAGGCATTTTTTCGTTTATTCTTTTTTGTACTTGACCTTTGTAATCCATGTGAACCACTGTTATTACAATCGTCTCGTTTACAGCGTCTAGTGCTACTCTTTTGATATCCATCTCGTCTTTACTTTACATTATAAATTCAGAGTGCAAAATTAATGAATTTTTGCAAGCCATCCAAGTTTTTTACCGCCGAACCTTCACGGTTGAATTGCAGTAGATTATGCAACTGAAAATCAAGGTTGTTTTGTTTGTTTTGGGCGTGTCCCGCCTCCGTTTTACTGCGGTGGGTCAGGCTGTTCGTTCCCGCTTTTATGTTTTTGCCCTGCGGGACAAACCATAAAGAGCTCCACTGCCATCCTTCACGCGGTCACTGCTAAATAGTATGTTTGTATTTTCTATAAATTATGAATCCGATAAAACTTCGTATTGTCGTTAGATGTAAATAAAGAGAACGAACTTTTAATAAGATTAATCGTTATATTTGGAGAAGTAAACAAAGTAACACCACGTTTCTTGAATAATCTTTTATTGATTAGTTAAACAAATGTGTGTATCGCTTGTGTATCAATAATCAATACTATTAATTTTAAATCAATATTCACTAACACTATGAAACACAAAATTAACTTTCTAACAATTCTATCATCATTGGTATTTGCTTCTTCATTTGGACAGACAAAATACATACAGTCGACTGACGGAAAAGTAATTGACACCTTAACGTATGCAAGCTTAAAGCAAGAACAGATTGAAAAGATAAAAGCTGTATTTCCTACCAAAAAGGTAGTTCTTAGAGATAATTTCAAAGAAATTAAACAAACAAAAGATAGCGTAATTTACTCCTACAAATGGGACATAAAAGTTACTGATGAAAAATCATCTTCGGACGATGAAAAATCATTTGATCCTGACAAATATCTAGATAAGCTCTTTAAATTGCCTTCTTTAAAGTCGATAGACAACAAAACAATTACTCTTGAAAGCTTAGTGGGAAAACCAACATTGATCAATTTTTGGTTTACAACTTGCGCGCCCTGTATTGAGGAAATGCCAGTTTTAAACAAAATTAGACGCCAACTCAAAGACAGTGTCAATTTTGTAGCTATCACCTATGAACCGACCATAAAGACAATTGAGTTTTTGAAAAAACATAAGTTTGATTTTATTCAAATTTCAAATGCAAAGGAATTCACGGACTCATTGAATATGCATGCATTTCCTGTAAATATTTTCCTAGACAAGAATGGAATTGTTAGGAAAGTGGAAAACGGAATTCCATACATTAAAAATGAAGACGGAAAATTAAAAATGGGAGACGGAAAAGAATTTGAAGCCGCTTTAAGAGACTTATTGTAACTAATAGCTTAAACCGTTAGCGCAGATTTGCAATCCGTGCCCGCAACAAAAAGACACGAGAAATTAAGCTAACGTTATACAGCAA
>NZ_AJXL01000136.1 GCF_000264055.1 Flavobacterium sp. ACAM 123
CTATTCTATTGTATGTTGAATAAGAGGAATATTGTAGTGCTTTTTGAGTATATGTACCTACGGTAATATATGAATAATGATCGGTCCTAAGGTAAACAATTATATTTACAAAAAATATTGTACTACATTCAGGTACTCTCCGCGTTAAATTATTTTTTGAGCTAAATAAATTTATAGCTTCATTTAATTGAGTTAAGTGGTTGTTTTGTGATGGATTTGTACTTTTTCCGTTAAATACTATAAGTTGGTTTATTAAAGTTCCGTTTAATTCATACACATTTAAGGTTCCGGTAAAGTTCTTAAGGTTTTGAATTGAATTAGAAAAGGAAGCGTAATTTAAATTGGAATAAACTTCGACTAAATAGGAATGTATTTCATTCTTATTTTTTATGGAAATCAGCTCATATTTTAATTCGCTTTGAAGTAAATTAGATTCTATTTTGCTTTTATGTTTTTCAATAGCTTCAATTTCATAAATCTCAAAACCGTCTTTCTCGATTCTGGATAACGTTTCCCAATTTACAACTAAGTTTTGAGAAATGTTTTTGTTCGTGAACTGATCCAGTTTTAAATCATTTTTCAGTTGATTTATGACGGGGTTTGTCGAATTGTTTTCAAGATCATCACTAGTACAAGAAAAGAGCATTAGCGCAAGGAATAGTAGTAAAAAATGGGGGGGGTAAATAATTTTACTTTCATAGTATGATTTAAAATTAGTGTTTTTTCGAGTAAAAAACATCATTTTCAAACTTACAGCTAATTTA
This sequence comes from Flavobacterium sp. ACAM 123, assembly GCF_000264055.1. Lineage (GTDB taxonomy): Bacteria > Bacteroidota > Bacteroidia > Flavobacteriales > Flavobacteriaceae > Flavobacterium. Next base: position 765 of record NZ_AJXL01000136.1, read on the forward strand.
CTATGAATCAAATACCCAGTTTTAGTGATATTTAGGTTTTCTAAAAAAAGACTAAAATTTATGCCTGATTTTCATGTTCCTCTAAATCTTTTCTCAAATCTAATTTTCTAAAAGAGGGAGAAATGATTCCTGTAAATGCCACTATTATAAGTGTCATGCTTCCGCCAAAAACAACTGCGGTAACCGTTCCCATTAATTTAGCAGTAACACCACTTTCAAAAGCACCCAATTCATTTGAAGAGCCTACAAACATCGAGTTTACAGCCGAAACCCTGCCGCGCATGTGATCTGGAGTTTTAAGTTGTAGAATCGTTTGGCGGATTACTACTGAGATACCATCGAAAACCCCACTAAAGAACAAAGCCAAAAGCGATACCCAGAAAATCGTGGAAAGTCCAAACACAATAATACAGATTCCAAAAGCAAATATTGCGGTTAATAGTTTCATTCCGGCATTTTTACTTAAGGGAATATAGGCTGTAATGATCATGGTTAAAAAGGCTCCTACTGCTGGTGCGGCTCTTAAAAAACCAAATCCTTCCGGTCCTACTTTTAAGATATCTTGGGCAAAGATGGGTAAGAGCGCTATGGCTCCACCAAAAAGAACGGCTACCATATCAAGGGTGATGGCTCCTAACACGGTTTTATTATTGAATACAAATTTTATTCCTTCGGTTAAACTCTGCATCACAGGCTCTCCTATTTTTGGATTCATAATCGGTTTTTTATCTATTTGTGACAATGCGACTAATGCAAAAATCGAAAACAGAAAAACAATACACATCGACCAGTGTACGCCCATCAAAGTGATGGAGAAACCGGCAACAGCAGGCCCCATAACGTTCGCGATTTGCCAAACGGAACTGCTCCAGGTCGCGGCATTGGGATATATTTTTTTAGGAACCAGTAAGGATAATAACGAAAAAATAGTGGGCCCTAAGAAGGCGCGAACGAGTCCCCCAAGAAAAACTAAAAAGTAGATGGAATATAAAATCGTTTGTAGGGAGTAATCCTGAACTACCGCCGGCCATGTCAATAAAAATAGACCGAAACTAATTACTGAAAAAGCCAAAATGCATTTGACTAATAAGCCTTTCTTTTCTTTCTGATCTACGATATGGCCAGCAAACAAAGCCATAGAAACAGCAGGAATAACCTCCATAAGTCCTATAATACCCAAGGAAAGGGGATCTTTGGTGATGCTGTACACTTGCCATTCAATAACAATAAATTGCATTGACCAAGCAAATACCATGGCAAAGCGCAACAATAAAAAAGTGTTAAACTCTGGATAACGTAGCGCTGCGTAAGGGTCTTTCTTTATTATTTTAGGCGTGCTCATTACTTAATATTTCTTAAGCGCAGTTGGATCGAAATTTTGCCATTCCATTCATTTTCATCAATACAATAGACGGCTTCAAAGGGTTGCTGATTTGTAGTTAATTCCATTTTATTTCCTAAACCGAAACCAATGGCTGGTATGCCATCAGAACCATTCTGTTTTACAAATAGTTTGAGATGGGTCTCGTCTTCGCCTAATTTTTTTGCGTAACCTGTATCTCTTATGTTTTTTGTGAGGAAGACTGGAGTCATGTTCAGGGGGCCGAAGGGCTCAAATTGTTTTAGGATCCGAGTTAGTTTTGGAGTTATATCGACAAAATCTATTTCGGCATCAATCTCAATTTCAGGGATCAGTAAGTCTGGATGTATCGTGTCTTGTACCTGCTTTTCAAAAGCTGCTTTGAAAAAGGAATAATTTTCTTCTTTCAATGTCATTCCGGCGGCATACATGTGTCCGCCAAATTGCTCCAAATGTTGTGCACAGGCTTCTAGCGCATTGTAGACGTCAAAACCTTTTACGGAACGCGCCGAGGCGGCATATTTATCGCCACTTTTGGTAAAAACCAAAGTGGGTCTGTAATACGTTTCAATCAAGCGAGAGGCTACAATACCAATTACGCCTTTATGCCAGTTTTCTTGATAGACGACAGAAGTAAAACGTTCTTTCTCATTATTTTCTTCTAGCTGTAATAGCGCTTCTTTGGTTATTTGTTTATCTAAATCTTTACGGTCTGAATTGTATTGTTCGATTTCCGATGCAAATTGCTGTGCCTGTTCAAAATCAAATTCCGTTAGTAATTGTACGGCATGATTTCCGTGTTTGATGCGGCCTGCAGCATTGATTCTGGGCGCAATGATAAAAACCACATCGGTAATATCTAAGGTTTTCTTTTTTACCTGATGCACTAAAGCCTTGATTCCCGGTCTTGGATCGCTATTAATAACTTGTAGTCCAAAGTAGGCAAGGACGCGGTTTTCACCAGTCATTGGAACGATATCAGCAGCGATGGCGGCGGCAACTAAATCGAGATAGGATGTCAAATCTTCGACCGTCTGTCCTTGATTTAATCCTAATGCCTGAATTAATTTAAATCCAATTCCGCATCCACACAATTCATCATAAGGATAATTACAATCGTCTCTTTTTGGATCTAAAACGGCTACGGCTTCGGGTAGGTTTTTTCCAGGTCTATGGTGATCGCAAATGATAAAGTCAATATTTCGTTCTTTGGCGTAGGCCACATGATCTAGGGATTTTATACCGCAATCTAAGGCGATGATGAGGGAGATGCCATTGTCATCAGCAAAGTCAATCCCTTTAAATGAAATTCCATAACCCTCATCATAGCGATCTGGAATATAGGTAGCTACGTTAGTATAATACGTTTTTAAATAGGAAGATACCAGCGATACTGCGGTTGTTCCATCGACATCGTAATCGCCAAAAACGAGAATATTTTCTTGATTTTCAATGGCTGCTTCAATTCTTTCCACTGCCTTATCCATGTCTTTCATCAGGTAGGGATTATGCAAGTGGTCTAAGGAAGGACGGAAGAAGTTCTTCGCGTCTTCAAAAGTTTCAATTCCGCGCTGAACTAATAAGGTAGCCACAAAATCTTCCACCTGTAAGGCTTGCGCCAAATGCTTGATTTTATCTTCGGAAGGTTTTGGTTTGATGGTCCAACGCATATTGATTTTTGATTAAGGATTAACGGTTTTTTGATTTGAGATTTCGCCTTCAAAAATTAAATAACGTTTATCATAATTATTAAACAGTCTTCTTCAATTCCAAAGCTTCACCATAAAATGCAATTCCGTCCCAACCGGTTTTCATGAAGTTGCGAATGTTCTGGTGACTTGTTCCGTCAAGATCTCCTAAAACGTCTTCTTGATAATAAGCACCAAAACAATACAATATTGCCGCTTCAGATAAGTTTTGCATTTCGCCGAAAGCGAATAATTTACAAGAGCCAGAGTTTTCTCCCGCTGCATTGTGCAGTATTCCGTTTTCAAATGCCGTGGGGGAAAAAGTATAATTTTCCTCAATTACCGCAATGGTTTCTGGGAATGTGATGTTTTGTGGAGTTTGTTTTAATTTTTCTAAAAAAGAGTTTAGAGTCATATCCTTAGTTTGTTAAAATTTGGAGGCAATCTTTATGGCTGCAACTACCGCTCCTTCCATATATCCTGGATTTGCGGATGCGGTCTCTGAGCCAGAAATATATAATTTATTGTTTAAAAATGGTTTTTGATAATCGGGATGCCCGTTGTTCTCGTGTCCCATGAGCAGATGTTCATAAGGGAAAAAGGTTAGTGGTTCGTCGCGCCATACTTTCTCGTGATAGCCCACATAATTTCCTGCTGCAGCGCCGAAAAGTTTTGTTAGTTGAAGGATTATTTTCCCTTTTCGTTCTTCTTCTGACAAGGTATGAGTGCCTCCGTTTAGAAAACCTTTTAATGCATATCCTTTGTTGTCAGCAGTACTGTGGTCGTACATTTCCTGAATGATGCTAGCCTGACTAAACAGCGTACCAGAATAATTATTTTCTCGCCAAAATGGACTTGCATATTCCACGGCAAATTTTATAGATTCGCCCATCCAAGTATGCGTTTTTCGCGCTAATTGCTGAATAGAATCAGGTAAAATGGGCTCGAATGTTACTGTTTGAACTAACAAATTCGGGGGTAAAGTGCTGATGACTGTAGCGGCTTTATATAATATTCCATTAGAATCTGTAACCTCTAGGAGGTCGTCAACTTCTTTTATGGTGGTTACTTTAGTTTGTGTTTTGATATTTTGAATTCCAACTTTGGCAACTAATTTTTCAATTAATTTGGCCGTTCCACCAACTATGCGATAAGAAGGTTCTTCGGCATCTGAAATTTCAAATTTTTGCGGAGGCACAAAGGACATGGTCTCAAAAAAAGAGATGCCTTGAGTATGTTGCTTGAAGTACTCTATTTTCAGTTCGTCTAGCAAGGCAATAAGATGCTGATGCGGTTTACTAAACCAGGTTGCGCCCATTTCCACAGTTGCTCCACTTGTGCCGGTTACTGTTTCTATGCGGCCGCCAATTCGGATATTGGCTTCTAATAGTAGAATGTCAAGCCCTTTTTTTTGTAACAAATAAGCGGTCATTAAACCCGATAGACCGGCACCAACGATGATGATTTTTGTATGATTCATGCGTTATTCGTCTTTCTGGAATTTACTTTTTTTCACTTCTTTGACGATTGGTTTTCCGCCTACTACCACAACAATTTCGCCTCTTGGTGCTGTTTTTTCAAAATGGGCGAGAACTTCTTTTACTGTTCCTCTAACATTTTCTTCGTGTAGTTTAGATAATTCTCTGGAAACGCAAATCTGGCGGTCTTCGCCAAAATAAGTAATAAACTCGGTTAGTGTTTTTAGTAATTTATGTGGAGAAACATATAAAATCATCGTGCGCGTTTCCTCGGCTAAAGCCAAATAACGGGTTTGTTTTCCTTTTTTATCAGGCAAAAAGCCTTCGAAAATAAATTTATCATTTGGCAGTCCGCTATTGACTAATGCGGGTACAAAGGCAGTGGCACCTGGCAAGCATTCCACTGTTATGCCGCTTTCTACACAAGCGCGTGTCAACAAGAACCCTGGGTCAGAAATCGCTGGGGTTCCAGCATCAGATATCAATGCAATATTTTCGCCTGCTTTTAATCTTGAGATTAAATTCTCGATCGTTTTATGCTCGTTATGCATATGATGACTGTACATGTGCGTACCTATCTCATAATGCTTTAGTAGTTTTCCGCTAGTGCGGGTGTCTTCGGCAAGAATCAAGTCGACCTCTTTTAGAATCCGGATGGCTCTAAAAGTCATGTCTTCGAGATTACCTATCGGTGTGGGAACTATATATAATTTTGACATACGCGGTGCTGCGGGAGTTTTATTAGTAGTATATGCTAGTGAAATAAGAGTTGCACTCTACATAAAGGGAGCGGATCCTGTTTTTAGTATTTCGAACCCTATTTAAAGGAATTTTTTTTCGATTATATCCATAAAACGTTCGGCATAATCATCTTTTCCTTCCCAATTGTTATAGTCGGGTTTTACCATTTCTTCAATGAAGTTTCGTGTTTCATAGAAATTATCAAAAGTAATTAACTGATTTAGCACACGGTTGTAATCTTCACTGCTGTTGCCAAATAGGTGCTTTACAAAGGCGATTCGGTCATTTAGATCAATGTCGATTCCTTTTGAAAATTTATCATTCAGTGAAACTGTCTTTGATTCGCCAATTTTTGCGGGAGCGTACGCTGGCGGTGTTTTCTTCTCCTCGATTTTTTCTAAAGCTTCAAACACGGTTTCCGGCGGTAATGCTTCTATTTCATCGACCTTTACAAAATCAGGTTCGCTATAAGGGCCTCCAAGTAAATCTTCAAAAGAGATCTGCATAGTTTGTGGATGCTTTGGGGTTTCGACTTCGGTCTCTTTCGTTAGTTCAAAAGCAGCCTTAAATTCAGCTGCTGGTTCTTCAGCAGTTTCTTCGATCTCCTCTACCGGCTGTTCTGCTATATCTGCCGCAAAGTCGCCTAACTCATCTACGTCTTCTGCAGTAAGCTCTTCTTCGTGCACTTCTTTGTCCGTTATTTTTTCCTCAGCTTCTTCCGCTGTATTCTCGGTGTCAATTTCATTACCTGAGCCTTCTTCTTCCTTTTCCTCCTGCAGTTCTTTTGCCGCTATTTCTTCTTCAGCTTCTTCCCATGTTTCCTCGGTGTCAATTTCATTTCCCAAGCCTTCTTCTTCAATTTCTTCGATGTCCTCTACCGGCTGTTCCACTATATCTGCCGCAAAATCGCCTAGATCATCTACGTCTTCCGCAGTAATTTCTTCTTCTGCTTCAGTATTGCTTTTCTTATCGATTGGCTCTTCCGTTGCGATTGGGTCCTGTGCATACACTTCTTCAGCGGGAATTTCTTTTATAACTGTAGATGCTATCATTGCCTTTTCTACAGGAGTGAATCCAGTCATTTCAATCATGGTCTCAAGAGGTAAATCGATATTGTTGTCATAAAGCGCTTCGATTTCTTCTTCAATTTCTGCATGGGTTAATGTAGGCTTGATCGCGCCATAATGCTCATTAACGAATCGTAAAACCGACAGTTTTTCATATAGTTTTTGGGTTTCTAAAAACAATTGATTGATGTCAGACTTATTCTTAAGTTGTAATATTTTATGAGCAATGCTGACTAAATCGGCTTCCAATCTTTTTTTCATGACGTTTGAATTATTGTATATATGGCGTATCTGTTTATCCTATTTTATAATTTTCATTCTCCTAAGGATTAAGGTCCTTTCATAGGGAACATTTAATTGATAATTAAGTGTTCACTAATCATCGAATTGATAAAATTGTTCTATTTTTGAGACTACGTAAAAGTATAAAATCTTAAGTCGATTTATTACATTACAACGTAATAAAAACTATTCATTTTTTAAGTTAGAAAAATACAAAATGTTTCTCGAAAATACAGTAAATCATAAAGAACAGTTTGGTTGGATCGAAGTTATTTGCGGTTCGATGTTTTCGGGTAAAACCGAAGAGCTTATTCGACGTCTGAAAAGAGCGCAATTCGCCAAACAAAAAGTGGAAATATTTAAACCCACAATTGATACTCGTTATCATGATGATATGGTAGTATCTCATAATTCCAACGAAATTCGCTCTACACCAGTTCCTGCCGCGGCAAACATTGCGATTTTGGCACAAGGCTGCGATGTGGTTGGGATTGATGAAGCACAATTTTTTGATGATGAAATTGTGCGAGTGTGCAATGATTTAGCTAACCAAGGAATCCGTGTTATTGTAGCGGGATTAGACATGGATTTTAAAGGAAATCCTTTTGGTCCCATGCCAGCTCTAATGGCTACTGCAGAATATGTAACCAAAGTTCATGCGGTGTGTACGCGCACCGGGAATTTGGCGAATTACAGTTTTCGTAAAACAGACAATGAAAAATTAGTGATGCTTGGGGAGACAGAGGAATATGAACCTTTGAGCCGCGCTGCTTATTATCACGCGATGAGGAAAGATCAGGAGTCCTCTCCGAAGGAGAGGGAGGTATAGGTTAAGTGCAATCCATGAAACAAAAAAA
>NZ_AJXL01000137.1 GCF_000264055.1 Flavobacterium sp. ACAM 123
CTTCGGGATGGGTACTACGAGGATACCGCCGCGATCAGGGCTAAAAAAATCGTAAATTCCATCTAAATGGCATCTAGATAAATTACTTAGAAAAAATTCCTGACAACTTAGATAGTTGCTACACAAAGTAAAGGCGGATTTGTAATCCGTGTATATGAAGAAAATCAAATATCACAAAAACTACAACTGTAAAAAGTTGTAGTTTTGTTTTTTAGCGCAATTTTAAAAATGGTAGCAAAATATAAAATACTTGATTGCTCTTGTTTAGAGAATTAATTAGAAGTTGATTTAATATAGATGGCGGACACGGATTGCAAATCCGTGCTATCGGGTGCAAATAAAGTATCTGAGTATACCATTCTAGGTGCAATAATGGCTGCTGAGAAAACAGCTAGTATAATTATTGATGTGCGTAACTAAAGTTTAAATATGGATGCTATCCTTTTTGTAATAAGTATTGTGTTTTTTATTATCGGAGTAATCATAATGAAAAAAAACAAATTTTATAAGTATGATACAAACGACATGTTATTTGCAACGAAGCTCAAGGTTTTCTTAAGTGGTTTCCTTTTTAGTTTAATAGGTCTTTACGGTATCGTTAGTGAAGGCTTAAAAATCATTTAATAAAATTTGAGAAATAAAATTAGTAATTCATCTCTTACCGAGCTAGTGCAAGCGTCCAGCCTGTGCCCGCAAATAAAAGTCCTTAAAAAAATCATAAGACGCAAAAAACTAACTTTAACTAATGACTCAACACTTTAGACAAGCCATACCATCCGAAATCCCTCAAATTTGGGCTATTTTGCAACAAGCAATCGCACGTAGAAAAGCAAACGGCAGCGATCAATGGCAAGACGGTTATCCAAATCCGGATATAATACAAAATGACATAGACAAACATGCAGGATTTGTTTTGACCGAAGGAAATATCATCATTGGTTATAGTGCTGTATTAATAAACGACGAGCCCGCTTATGAAAAAATAGAAGGCCAGTGGCTTACTAAAGATGATTTTATTGTGGTTCATAGAATAGCTATTTCAGAAAGTCATTTGGGAAAAGGTTTGGCCAAAAAGCTTTTGGGGTTCATAGAAGATTTTGCAATAAGCAACGACATTTACAGCGTCAAAGCAGATACAAATTTTGATAACTTTGCTATGATGACTATTTTTGAAAAATTGGGTTACCGCTATTGTGGTGAAGTGTATTTTAGAGGAAGCGCCAGAAAAGCATACGAAAAAGTAATCGTTAAAAACGAACTCCAATAAATACAAGTTGATAACCTAAATTACTGTTCATTTGCAGAATAAAAATGACCAAACCCTTTTTCGAAAACCATGAAAAAAATAATTCTATTCGTTTTCATTCTCCTCTACTTCACCCAGTGTGGTTCTGTCAAAAAACACAATGCCCATCTAACGGAACTAATTCCTATAGCGCAATTAAAATCGGATGTCAATTTTACATATAGAAAACTACAAAAATTACACCCCAATCTTTATTGGTACATTAGTAAACCTGCCTTAGATTCTAAATTTGATAGTTTAAAAACAAGAATTAGTAAACCTATTACTCCGCTGGAATTTTATAAAAAATTAAGCCCTGTTGTAGCTGCGGTTAGGCAAGGTCATAGCTACCTCTATCCTATTTCAACGCAAATGACGAAAAAAGAAACAAAAGCATTAATTAAAAAAGGAACAGGCCCCTTCTCTCAGTTTGATTTTGATTTTTTTGACAACAAATTGTATGTCGTGAAAAATAAATCCTATGACAAAAGTATAAAAGCAGGTAGCGAAGTGATTGCCGTGAACGGCATAAAACCATTAGATCTAATCCAGGAATACAACCACTACTATAGTTCAGACGGTTACAATACCACTTTAAAAACCGCTACTTCAGGTAAGCGCTTTACTTCTTATTTTACAGTAGAAAATGGCATTAAAGACAGCTTAACTTATACCTTAAAATACAACGATAGCATCCGATTAGTTACTATCAAACGATACAAAGAAGATACGATTAAAAAAAAGGAACCCAAGACCCATAAAAAAGTGACTGCGCTCGACCGAAAAAAATCAAGAGCAACTAGGAGAAAAAAAAGGATAAATGGTTATAATACCGATTCGAGTAATTACAATAGAAACCTAGATTTCATGGAAAAAGACAGTAGTGTCGCCATTATGAAAATCAGAAGTTTTAACAAAGGGAATTTCAGAACTTTTTACAAAGAAAGCTTTCACAAAATTGAGAATTATGAATCCAGCACCTTAATTCTTGATTTAAGAGATAATGGCGGCGGAAGATTAAATGAAATTGTTGATTTGTACTCGTATCTCGGTGACTCTACTTTTGTTTTTTTAGATAAGTCGGAAGTAGTTTCCAAATCAAGTTTAATGGAAGGTGCCTATTTAAATGGAGGTTCCTTTGGTGTAAAAATGCTAAAAGCAATATACGCACCTCTGGTATACGGCTATTTGCTGTTGACTGTCCATAAACACGGTACGGCAAAGAATTGGTATGCTACCCACACAAGACCACATAAGTTAAGTACAAATGCTTTTAAAGGAAAAATTTATGTCATGATAAACGGAGGAAGTTTTTCGGCCTCTAGTCTTATATCTTCCAACTTAAAAAGCTCTAAAAGGGTAACCTTTGTGGGAGAAGAAACAGGTGGAGCCTTTAACGGAACCGTAGCGGGATTTATGCCTGTCGTTAAACTACCCCATTCTGAATTGAAGATTAGAATAGGATTAATGATGATGACTCCTAGTCATAAAACGGAAATAAAAGGGCGCGGTATTTTCCCCGATAAGGAAATTAGTACTACCCTTGAAGACCAACTGAAAGGAAATGACCCTGAACTCAATTGGATTTTAAAGCATCTAAAAACCAATAAATAAGGTTTATAAGAATTTATTACTAAAACAAGTATATATGCGCAACTAAAAACTCAACACAGATTTCATAGATTAAATCCCATTAATCATTCTAAACTGTAATGAAAAGGCTTGTAAAGGCTACGATGGAGTGAAAGTAGATAGTTTTACTATTTTTGGTATCAATAAAAAAGACATCATGAATAGTACCCATGATGCTTTTTTATGTTCCTAAACCCGAAAGAAATTCAAATGCTTTCTAGCATTTCTTTTCTTTTTATTTTTCCGTTTTCTGTCTCAATGAATTTATCAATATAAAAAACTTCTTTTGGCTTTTGAAACTTCTCCAATGAAGTATAAATGTGCTCATCTAACGGTTGCTTCTCCCCTTCAATAACCAAAACTAATTTTTCTCCCAATACAGCATCTGCAATTCCGCCAACAAAAAATCGAGAATGAATTCTCTGTGATAATTTCTCCTCGATTTGCTCTGGAATTAATTTGATTCCGCCGCTATTAACAACATTGTCAATTCTACCCAAAAGAATAAATTGATGATCATTTACTAATTCCACTAAATCATTGGTTACAATTTGTTCATTAGAAATTTTGGGAGCATCAATCACCAAGCAATTCAATTCATTCTGCGAAATTTTGATATTAGGTAAAATTGCAAAAGCGTCCTCCCCTACTTTTTTGGCAGCGATATGCGTAACCGTTTCTGTCATCCCATAGGTCTCATACACTTCTATTTTTAACTTTAAAAGACTTTTCTCCAGTGATTTGCTCATTTTGGCACCGCCAACAATCAATTTTTTGATGTTTTTCAATCCTGCCAATGAATTTTCAGCCTGTAAAGGGACCATGGCTGCAAAATCATATTTGGTTTCGTTCTTTGTCAATGGATGTGAACTTGGCGCAACAAAATCGACATCTAATCCTAGAATAAAACTGCGAACCAGCATCATTTTTCCCGCAATATACTTAGTTGGCAAACAGTACAATGCTTTATCACCAGGGCTTAATTCAAAAAAATCTCCAGTAGCCAAGGCAGAGTTAACCATCATTTGTTTATCTGTTCTGATCATTTTTGGGACACCCGTAGTTCCCGAAGTCTGTAAGTCTATATAGGAATTGTCATCAAACCAATCCAATAAAAAATCACCAATCGATTTCTCAAATTCGTCTCCTTCTTTTATCAAACAGTAGGATACTCTGCATAAATCTTTTTTATCCAGATGAAATCCATTCAATTTAAAATGATTGTGTACGTTTTTATAAGTTACTTCTTTCATTATCAAGCAGTTGTTTTAAATGGTGTTACTATCTTGTGCTTTTATTTTACCAGTCAATTTTTCTTTCCAATTGGTCCACTGGTATTTCTTACTAAAGATAAATAAAAGTATCGGGTAAATGACTACTACAGGCAATATTACATCTAAACCTGCTTCGGGTTCAGATATGTTCTTAAATATCGAATGTGTTTGAAAGGCAGACCAATCTGAAGTTACTAACAAAGATCCTATTAAATTGTTAGCCGCATGAAAACCTAAAGCTAACTCCATTCCCTCATCCATCAATGTCAACAATCCCAGAAACAAGCCTGTTCCTATGTAATACACAAAAATAATATTCCCTAATTTTGAAACTTCCGGATTACCAAAATGTACTGCGCCAAAAATAATAGATGTCATTAAAAGTGGGAACCATTTGTGTTTAACCAAATTTCCAAACCCCTGCATCAAATACCCTCTAAAAATATATTCTTCGGTACTTGTTTGAATAGGAATTAACAGCGTTCCAATAATAACTAATATAGCGAAGGATACAGGTTTAAAATTCAATACAAAACCATCTGGATTGGTATAGTAAAAAAATAAAGTGGAAACAATTGTAAAAAGTGCCCATAAGGAAAAAGAAAAAAACACCCTATTCCAATCTATTTTTGATCTTGCTGTAGTCACGGAACGCATCGTCTGATTGTGCAAGTAACGTACCACAAAATAGATTCCTCCCAATGTAAAAACAAATGAAATAAGAATAAAAAATAAAGTTAAATTCGGATCAAAAAAATGCATCATATCGTTAGAACTAGAGGAATAATGAACTCCTTTGACAGTTGTTGCATATGTGATTCCTAATAACCAAGGAAGCTGTCCCACAAATGAGGCAATAATAATTACAGCCGAACCTATTAAATATTTCCAAAATTTATTCTGTGAATGTACTCCCTGTTCTATAAACATGTATTTTTTCTTTAATTATATGTGATTTGTTAGACTATCAAAGTCTATTTTTGTTCCTTCTAAAAACACTTTTTTTATTTCGAATTGCGTTAATATCAAAAAAAAACAGAAGATGATACAAATATACCATAATCCACGATGTGGAAAATCAAGAAACTGCATTGCCTTTATAGAAGCGGCAGAAAAAGAATATGAAATCATAAAATATCTGGAAAATGCTCCTAGCACTGACGAAATAGTATCGCTACTTAAAAAACTGAATCTTACACCATTGGAGTTAGTCCGCCAAAAAGAAAAGATTTGGACAGAAAACTTTAAGAATATAAAAATGACAGACGAAGCTATTATCCAGGCTCTTGTGTCTTATCCAATTCTTATCGAAAGACCTATTGTACTGAGCGGGGACAAAGCAATTATTGGCAGAGATTTAGGCAAAGTGGCCCATTTTATATAACCGACAGGGGTTTATTTAACAGACTTTTGTGAATTGTCTATTAAACCATATCTATTTTTTGTAGTCAAATTTGCATAACTTAAAAAAGCACTAAATGCATCAACCTTTAAAATACCTTTTAACACTTACTTTATTTCTATCCTTTTTTATGAGTTTTGCTCAGCAACGAGGGCCAATTTCGGAAAAAATTAAGATAACAGGAAATGTTATTGAAAAAAATACCAAGCAACCTCTTGAATACGCAACAGTTACTATTATAAATTCAAAAAGTGCAAAAGTTGTAGCTGGAGGCATCACAAGTCCAAAAGGAGAATTTAATATTGATGTATCCCCTGGAATCTACACTATAAAAATTGAGTTTATTTCTTTTAAATCTATTCAAATCAAAGAACGTACGCTAGACAAAAACATTAGTTTAGGCACTATAGCTCTTATAGAGGATGCCACACAATTAAATTCAGTCGTTATTAGAGCAGAGAAATCTACTGTTGAAATAAAACTCGATAAAAAAGTATATAATGTAGGACAAGACATGCTGGTTAAAGGAGGAACAGTAAGCGATGTACTAGGTAATGTTCCTTCTGTTTCTGTTGATATTGAAGGAAATGTAAGTTTAAGAGGTAGCGCAAACGTTCGTATCTTCATTGATGGTCGTCCTTCTAATGCTTTAAACATGGCCGAAGCTTTGCGTCAGATTCCTGCAGATGCGATTGATAAAGTAGAAGTAATCACGAATCCTTCCGCGCGTTATGATGCTGAAGGAGGAGCTGGTATTTTAAACATTATCCTAAAGAAGGGGAAAAACCAAGGATTCAACGGTGTGTTCATAGCTTCAACAGGAATTCCTGAAACCTACGGCATCAGTGCCAACTTAAATTACAAAACTGAAAAACTAAATTACTTTACTTCTACTGGTTATAATTATAGAACTACTCAAGGAGGAGGATTAACTGATGCAGAATATTTTAATCCTGACGGTTCTACTAATAAATATATCGATGAAAGTCGCAATACAGAGAGAACTAGAAAAGGAATAAGTACAAGATCTGGTGTAGAATGGACCATAAATCCAACTACTTTTTGGACCAATGCTATTAATTATCGAGAAAATACTGGAAAGGATGAAGACTTAGTGAATTTTAATAATTTTGATAGCAACAGAGCTTTCACTTTCAATAATTTCCGTCTAAATGACGGAAATGATAATAGTAATGACTTTGAATTTTCATCTAACTTCATTAAAAACTTCAATGATAAAGGTCATAAATTAACCGCTGACGGATCATTTACCAAAAGTAATGACAAAGAAGATTCCTTTATTAACGGGGTTAACACCACCTTTCCTGAAAGATCTACTTCAACCACCACGCTCAACGATGAAGTTCAAGAACAATATCAATTTCAAGCTGATTATGTTTTACCTATTGGAGAAGGAAGCCAGTTTGAAGCAGGATACAAAGGAAATTTCAATAACTTAGATAAAGATTATAATATTTCCTCTAATGATAACGGCAACAATGTTGGTAATTTCTTATCAAACACATTGCAATACAAAGAGAAAATTAATGCGCTTTACACACAGTATGGTTTCAAAGTAAATAAATTTTCTTATTTATTTGGTTTACGTTGGGAAGACACTAACATTGATGTGAATTTACTGGGTACACAAGAATACAACAACAAGAAATACAATAAGTTTTTCCCAAGTGCTTTTGCTACTTACGAGATTTCAGATAAAAGTAGTGTCTCTTTAAGTTACAGTAAACGTTTATCTCGACCTAGAGGACGCTTTTTAGACCCAACTCCTAATGTTTCTAGCAATATAAATATCTTTCGAGGAAACCCAGATTTAGATCCCTCTTTGACTGATAAATTTGACTTTGGATACATTAAGCGATGGGATAAAGTGACTTTCAATACCTCCATGTATTTTGAAAACACAGTTGATGTATTTTCCTTTGTCCGTTATGAAAGTGGCGAGTTTGTTGATGGTACCCCAGTAATTCTTAGTACGCCTATCAATATTGGAAAAGAACAAAGATTTGGATTTGAACTCTCTCTAAATTACAATCCATCTAAAATATGGAAAATAAATAGTAGTTTTAATCTATTCAATACAAAAACTACGGGAGATTTCATGTATACCAATTCACAAAACAAGGTAATTGTTCAAAACTTGGATAATGAAGCTTTCTCTTGGTTTACCCGCATTAATTCTCGTTTAACATTACCCTACAAAATTGAGTGGCAAGCGAGCGTTATGTATTTTGGACCTAGTAGAACAGCCCAAGGTAGAAATCTAAGTTTAACTATGGTCAACACCGCTTTTAGTAAAGATATCATGAAAGATAGAGCGACCATTTCTTTTAACGTAAGTGACATTTTTAACTCCAGTAAAAGAAGATCAGAAACTAATTTACCGAGTGTAAGTTCTTACAGTGAATTTCAATGGAGAAAAAGACAATTCAATTTATCATTTACGTACCGAATCAACAAAAAGAAAAATGAAAGAGATAAAAATGCTGCAAAAAGCAATGAAGAAGAAGGCGGCGGATTTTAATGTACTTTGATGAAAGTAAATACAAAAAAAGAAAAGACGTAACGGTAAAACCGGTTTACCGTTTTTATTTGTGTACTAACTAACTAAAACCT
>NZ_AJXL01000138.1 GCF_000264055.1 Flavobacterium sp. ACAM 123
TTTAAAAAAATAAATCTTATTTAGCTAAAAGATATCAATCAGCTTCGTACTTCAAAATGGTTCTCGATACTTCGCAGCAGTTTCCCTTTGCTAACCGCTGCTTAGCAATAAATGAGGAATAGCAACATTTTATAGCTAAATAAAAAACTACCCTAATTATACTAAATGATAGTGGATTTTATATTATGTAAACTGACTATTTAAAGACGGATCACTAAACACTATATTACTTAACGTCCATTAACTCTACGTCAAAAATCAAAGTAGCGTTTGGTGGAATTGCTCCTCCAGCACCGCGAGATCCGTATCCTAAATTAGATGGAATCACGAAACGTGCTTTATCCCCTACGCGCAATAAAGCAATACCTTCATCCCATCCTTCAATAACATTTCCTTGTCCTAATGGAAATTCAATTGGTTTTTTTCTTGGATAAGAGCTGTCAAAAACTTTTCCAGATTCTAACGATCCTTCATAGTGTACAGAAACTGTTTTTCCAGCTACAGCCTGCTTTCCTTCTCCTCTTTGAATGAATTGGTAACGCAAACCACTTTCTGTTTTTTCAAACCCAGCAGCTAATTTTTCCATTGCTGCCTCAGCGTCTGCTTTCAAAGCAATATCGCGTTTGTTACGTGCTCCCTTGAAAGTGATAAAAGCTTCAATCGCATTCCATTTTTCAGCTTCTTCTCCTACTCTTACAATTTCAACACTTTCTAGAAGATCCCCTTGAGCAATAGCATCAACGACATCCTGTCCTTCTACCACATGTCCAAAAACAGTATGTTTACCGTCTAACCATGAAGTAGGAACGTGTGTAATATAAAATTGAGAACCGTTTGTTCCAGGACCTGAATTAGCCATAGATAATATTCCCGGCTTATCGTGTTTTAAACTTGGGTGAAATTCATCATCAAATTTATATCCAGGATCGCCTGTTCCGGTTCCCTGTGGACATCCACCTTGAACCATAAAGTCAGGAATCACTCTGTGAAATTTCAATCCGTTATAAAACTTTGTACCTTGCGGTTTTACTTTATTTTCTAAGTCTCCTTCGGCTAACCCTACGAAGTTACCAACAGTTCCCGGTGTTAACTCGTGTTCTAATTTTACTAAAACCGACCCTTTAACGGTGTTGAATTTAGCATATATTCCATTTTCCATTGTTGTATAATTTTTATTGAAGTGCAAATTTACGAATTAATTTGTTACCCATTGACGCTTTCTACTGCTTTACGTTTGGATTTATAGGTTAAAGCATAGACGGAGAAAGCTAATACTGATAATAATAAACAGCCTAAGGTCACAGCGTGCCAACCAGCAAATCGCCATAAAAACAATCCAAAGGCAGAGCCGGCAGCCGTTCCTAAAAAGCTAAAAGACATAAAAACTGTGTTCATACGGTTTCTTGCTTCGGGTAGAATCGAATAAACACGAGTTTGATTTGATATATGTACCCCTTGCAGACCAATATCTATAAAAATTATCCCAAAGACGATTCCAATAACACTAGAGCCTGAGAAATAGAAAATCACAAAACTGAAAGCGATTAACATACAGCCATATCCCACTGCAATTCTAGAACTCCCTTTATCACTTAATTTCCCAACTAAAGGAGCTGCCAATGCACCCGAAGCACCTATGATGCCAAAAAGTCCTATTGTGGTACTACTAAAATTGAAGGGGTCTTCTGAAAGTAATAAAACCATTGTAGTCCAGAAAGCACCAAATTGAGCAAAACTGAATACATTGATCAATGTCGCTTCACGCAATAAAGGTTGCTCCTTGATCAAAGTAAAAAGCGAACCAATCAGTTGTTTATACGAGCCATTAAATACCGGTTTATTATAAGGAAATTGTTTTTTAATGATAAAAAATAATACCAGACATAATCCTGAGGCAATCCAAAACATAGCACGCCAACCAAACATATCACCTACAAAACCACTTAAAGTTCTGGACAATAAAATCCCTACTAAGAGTCCACTCATAATTGTTCCCACCACCTTACCCCGTTCTTCTGGCGCGCTCAATGAGGCTGCCAATGGCAAAATTAGTTGGGGCACTATAGAAGTAATTCCTATTAAAAGGGAGGCAATTTCTAAGATAAAGTAACTTTGCGCTGTTGCTGCAATAATTAATGCGATTACAGAAGCAAAAGTGGTATAAAGTATCTGACTTTTACGTTCAATTTTGTCTCCTAGCGGAACCATCAAAAATAAACCAATAGCATAACCAGCTTGCGTTAAATAAGTTATTGTTCCTGCATCTGCATTAGGTATATTAAATTCTTCTGCTATTAATATGATTAATGGTTGGCAATAATACAAATTAGCTACAATCAGTCCAGTAGCAGCTGCCATAAATAAGACATTCTTTTTTGATAAATTCATGGCGCAAAATTACGTTGTGTTTTTAGATTATTGTTCTAAATAAGAAATAAACTTTGAGGCAAAAGTAGGATGAAACTACTTTAACATCCCAAAAGAAATTCTATTTTTGGAGTGTTAAAAAATAGCCTACTGTAATTTACTCCTTTATTGAATCAAGAGCTGCCAAGATATCTTTAGCCTCTGCTCTATTTCTATATTCTGCATCTAAAAATGAATAAACAATTAATCCCTTTTGATCAATTACATATGTAGCTGCTAAAGGTAATTGATCTGATTCATCACCATTAAAACCATGCAAATCAAATCCTTTTTGATATACGTCAGCCACAGCATCAGTCAATTTAAAAACAATACCATACTGATTAGCTACTTTGTTTCCTTTATCACTCAATACTTCAAATTGTAGTTGATGTTTTTCAACAGTAGACATTGATTTGTCTGGCAACTCCGGTGTTAAAGCCAACAAATTAGCCCCTTTTAACTGAATGTTTGGTAATTGTTCCTGCAAATAATGTAGCGTCATATTGCAATACGGACACCATCCGCCGCGGTACCAAGTTAAAACCACAGGTCCTTTCTTTAAGTAATCACTTAATTGCACTTCTTTTCCTGTAGCATTTGTCAATGTAAAGTTTGGTGCGTTATCCCCATTATTTTTTGCTTTTGAAATAATATTTTGGCGTGTTACATCAACAATTCCGTCAGCATATATTTCTTTTATTTGCTCAGCTGCTTTGGCTTCCCATGCCTTTTTCGCCTTATCTAAAGTAGCTTGCAAACCGTTTGCGCTATTTTCTGTATTCATACTTTATTGTTTTAATAAGGGGACAAATTTACTGTTATCCCTGTATTTACTGGTTGGTAATGTTTCGTTTGGACTTGTCAATTTTTCCCACAGTACGTTTGCACTTAACCTGTTATAATTATTTCTCCAAAAAAGCTATTAGCGGCTCAATGAACTTGTCAAAACTCTCAATATGTGGCATGTGACCAATATTAGGTATTTCAACTAGTTTTGAATTTGCGATTTTCTTTTGTGTTTCTTTTCCTAAAACTGTATATAACCCCATTGTTTTTCTCACCTCTTTGGTGACTAACGGTTTCCCTAAAGCGGTTCTGTCTCTGGTTCCAATGATTAATAAAGTCGGACATTTCAAATTCTGAAACTCATACACTACAGGCTGAGTAAAAATCATATCATAGGTTAACGCTGCATTCCAGGCTACTTTTTTGTAATCAGAATTCAAAGTCCAGCCTGCCAAAAGATTGACCCATTCATCATATTCCGGTTTCCATTTGCCATCATAATAACTGTCTAATTGGTATTTTCTAATTCCAGCATAACTCTGTTTTAACTCATTTTGATACCACCAATCAACGGTTTGATAGGGCACTTTAAGTTTCCAATCCTCTAAACCTATTGGATTTTCAAGAATTAATTTCTCCGTTACTTCAGGGTACATTAATGCAAAACGAGTAGCGAGCATACCTGCCATTGAATGCCCTACAACAGCTGTTTGTTCAATCCCGAGTGTATCTAAAATTTGTTTTGTGTTTTCGGCTAATTGCTGAAAGGTGTATTGAAAATAATCTGGCTTATCTGACTTCCCAAAACCAATCTGATCCGGCACAATTACGCGAAAACCTTTTTTAATTAAAGCAGCAATAGTCGTTTGCCAATAGGCTCCGTTAAAATTTTTACCATGGAGCAACAGAATATTTTTTCCGTTATAATTGTCTGGCTTCACATCCATATACTCCATTTGGAGTTCCTGCTGTTGGTTTTTCACCGTTATAAAATGTACTGAATACGGATATTCATATTTACTTAAATTGATGTCCAACCATTTTAATTGGTCTTGTTGGGCGGAAGACCCTAGCGCTACAAGAAAGAGCCCTATCAAAAGTTTAAATTTCATTTTCAGTATTTTTTATTAGAATAGTAAATTTAAGCAGAAGGAAACCTACTGGAAAATTATTAGGAAAACTTTACAATTTAGAAACTAAAACATAATTGCTAGCATCTACGCTAGCCCAGATGGAAACGGCATCCTATTATATGTCGTCTTTTATTGGACGAGATACAATAGCTATGGCGTACAGCTGGAAATTGGTCCAAAAAAAAATGGCATCCATTACGAATGCCAATTTGATTGATGAATTAAAATAAGATTATTTATCAGAAAGTCCTGCATTTCTTAAATAAGGTTCGATTTCCATATCGTGCCCGATGAATTGCTTAAAAGCTTCGTTTAAATCTACACTGTTCCCTACAGATAAAATATATTTTCTAAAACGCTCACTATTTTTTCTTGTTAGACCACCGTTTGCTTTCATCCAGTCGTACACATTATAATCTAACGTTTTAGACCAAGTATAAGCATAGTATCCTGCAGAATATCCGCCGCTCCAAATGTGTGCGAAATAAGGAGTATGGTATCTTGTAGGCACTTCGTTTACTAACAGTCCGTATTTTTGAAGCGCTTCGTCTTCAAAAACTAAAGTGGGTTTAAAATCAACTTCGTTTTCAACACTATGCCAATTCATATCTAATGTTGATGCCGCCAAAAGTTCAGTAACATCGTAGCCTTTATTAAAGGTTTCAGCTTTTTTAATTTTATCAATTAGTTCTTGAGGAATCACCTCTTTAGTCTTATAATGAATCGCATAATTTTTTAAAACTTCAGGATCTAAAGCCGCGTGCTCATTGATTTGAGAAGGAAATTCCACAAAATCACGTGGTACCGCCGTTCCAGAAAGACTGGTGTAATTTTGATTTGCAAATAAACCGTGTAAGGTGTGCCCAAACTCATGAAACATAGTCGTAACATCGTCAAAACTAATTAAAGAAGGGTTTCCGTTTACTGGTTTTGCAAAATTATAAACGTTGACAATTACTGGTTTTTGTTTTAAATAATGAGATTGATCCAAATAATTGCTCATCCAAGCACCACCGTTTTTATTGTCTCTAGTGTAGAAATCTAAATAGTAAATAGCCATTGATGTTCCGTCATTATCAAAAACCTCATATGCCACAACATCTGGGTGATACACTGGCAAATCTTTGCGTTGTTTAAAAGTAATACCATACATTTTTTTGGCTGCAAAAAACACTCCTTTTTCTAATACTGTAGTCAACTCAAAATAAGGTTTTATTTGACTTTCGTCCAAATCATATTTGGCTTTACGTACTTGCTCTGAATAAAAATTCCAATCCCAAGGTTCTAATTTAAAGCCACCATTTTGAGCGTCAATTAAATCTTGTATTTCTTTTGCTTCCACTTTTGCTTTTGCAACCGCTGGTCCCGCGATTTTCGCTAATAAGTTCATTGCTCTCTCAGGAGTTTGTGCCATTTGGTCTTGCAATTTCCATTCTGCAAAATTCTTTTTGCCCATCAAATTGGCTTTTTGCAACCGTAATTTCGCCATTTTTTCTAATACCTCGCGAGTATCGCCATCATCATTATTTTGGGCACGAGTCCAAGACGATTTGAATATTTTTTCTCTAGTTACTCTGTTAGTAAGACTTTGCAATACTGGTTGCTGGGTTGTATTTTGTAATCCTATTAAATACTGTCCGTCATGACCAGCTTCATTCGCTTTTATTTTTGCTGCGGCAAGATCATTAGCGCTTAAACCATCTAAATCAGCTGCATTGTCAAACAAAACAGCACCGTTTTTACGGGCTATCAATAATTTATTGCCAAAAAGTGTACCTAAACTAGCTAACTCTTCATTGATTTTTTTCATTTTGTCTTTATCTGCATCGGATAAATTAGCCCCAGCCAATTCAAATTCTTGCAAATAATACGTTGTTAATTTTTTATCCTCCCCTTTTAAAGTACCAAGATCAATTGCTTTAAAACGTTTGTACAACTTAGAGTTTAGGTACATTTTATCGCTATGCGCTGAGAATATTGGTGCATATTCTGCTTGTAAAGCTTGCAAAGTCGGATTTGTATTAGAACCTGTTAGATTATAGAATACGCCAGTAGCTCTTTTTAAATCTACTCCCGAAGTTTCTAATGCTAACACTGTATTTTGAAAGGTAGGTTTAGCAGGATTGTTAGCGATTGCCGTCACTTCCTTGTCGTGAATCCCTAGACCGTATTCAAAGGCAGGTTTAAAATCTTTGTCTTTTATTAAATTAAAAGAGGGCGCTTGATACTGCAGCATACTTTTTTGTAAAAGAGGATTTGTCATTTTAATCGACTTATTTTGCGCATGAAGCGTGTTTGTTTGTAATGCAGCTGCAATAAAAAGTATTGCACCCGCTAAATTTATTTTTAAGTAACTTTTCATGAATTTTAATTTTTTAATTTTTCCGGTATAAAAATACTAACAAAAATGATACCGCAGCTATCGTTTATTATTTAAAATACAATAGTAGCACGCTGTCAATTCGAAATAGCTTCTAAAGAACTATGTCCTATTATCATAAAAACTAAGAATTATTAATTTAGAGGAAAATAATCCACAAAAGCAAAACTGACTTAATATGAAATCCCGTAAATTATAATGAAGAACTTAGAGCAAGATATCCTAAAAATAAACGGTAAGAAGTTTTACTGCTGCTCCTTGTGCCTTTCTACTTGTCCCTTGGCTCTTCTTTTGTACCTTTGCATCTTAAATTATCTATATGCGCATTGATATTATTACGGTTTTACCTGAATTGCTAAGAAGTCCGTTTGAGGCTTCCATTATGAAACGTGCCATTGACAAAGGACTAGTGGAAGTTCACTTTCATAATTTACGGGACTACACAACCAACAGACAGAAAAGTGTTGATGATTACCCTTATGGTGGCGGTGCTGGGATGGTAATGACAGTGCAGCCTATTGATGCTTGTATCACGCATTTGAAAAGTGAAAGAACTTACGACGAGATCATCTATATGTCACCCGACGGGGAAACCCTAAACCAGAAAATGGCCAACACCATGTCCATGTATGAGAATATTATCATCTTGTGTGGTCATTATAAAGGGGTGGATCAACGCGTACGTGACCATTTCATTACTAAAGAAATCTCTATTGGCGATTATGTTTTATCAGGAGGAGAACTAGGAGCATTAGTATTGTCAGATGCTTTAATCCGATTGATTCCAGGTGTATTGAGTGATGAAACTTCAGCATTGACAGACAGTTTTCAAGACGGCTTATTGTCTGGTCCCATATATACACGACCTGCAGACTATAACGGATGGAAAGTCCCAGAAGTTTTAACCAGCGGGAACTTTGCCAAAATCGATAAATGGCGCGACGATATGGCTTATGAGCATACTAAGAATCGCCGTCCAGATCTATTGGAAGAGTAGTTAATAGTACGCAGTCGCTGTATTCAGTTTTCAGTATACAATCTTTGAACCTAGATTTTAAGTTGAAGTATTAAATGCCTGTATTTAGCTTTCACTGTTTGAAAATAGAGTTACTACTATTCTTAATCAGAGTAATCGTTTTAAGTTTAAGTTTGTATTAGCCAACTTTAAAATAAAAACTTTACTATGGATTTTAAATCACTATTTGTCGAGTTT
>NZ_AJXL01000139.1 GCF_000264055.1 Flavobacterium sp. ACAM 123
CTACTTACGTAGAAAGTAAATTACTACGTAGGTTTGTTTTTTTTATAGTAAAAAACACAGACAAAAAACAATCTAACCGCTTAAAAATCAATATTTTGAAAAAACCAGTTTTAATGAACCACTATCCGACACCCATATAATTATCCTCACATCCCCTATACTTTTGGTTTCAAATAAAATCTAATAATATTTAAACCAAAAAATGATGAACCATTTAAACATGCCTTTTTCAGAAATACTAAATTTAATTTCTGATCAAGTTGCCGAAAAAATCTTGCAGAACCTTAATCTATCAAATTCTTCACATGAGGATGTCTTTATGAACATCGATGAAACCGCTAAACTTATCGATCTCAGCCGCCCAACTGTGTACGGTCTCGTACATAAAAACAAAATCCCATACCATAAAAAGGGCAAACGTTTGTATTTCTTAAAATCCGAAATACTAGCCTGGCTAAAGAGC
Organism: Flavobacterium sp. ACAM 123; assembly: GCF_000264055.1. Taxonomy (GTDB): domain Bacteria; phylum Bacteroidota; class Bacteroidia; order Flavobacteriales; family Flavobacteriaceae; genus Flavobacterium. Next base: position 464 of record NZ_AJXL01000139.1, read on the forward strand.
GGCAAGCATCAAACTAAATCTGAAATGGAAGATCGGGCCGATGCTTACTTAATGAAAAACAAACTTTTTTAATCGTTAATCTAACGTTATACTTACGCACAATGGAAAATTATTTATACAAATGCCAGTACTGTGGCAAAGAATTCAAGCCAAACAGACGACACAAACAAAAATTTTGCAGTAATAGCTGCCGTGTCAATTCTTTCAATAAAAATAAGGTTAAAGATGCAGTTGTAAAAACTATTAAAGGAGTTGAAACGGAGAAACCTCTTCAAATTGAGAAAATGAGTTTAGCAGGTTTTGGTAATGCTGCAGCAGGAACTCTGGCTGTAAAGCTAGCCACTAACATTTTTACCAGTCAAGAAAGTAAATCAGCTACTAAAGGAGATCTAAAAAATCTATTAGCTAGCTTAAAACAAAGGTACCACCCCATTATAGGTCTACCTATAAGACCTGATGGCTCTACAGCATTTTATGACATGCAAACTCAAACAGTTGTTTACCAGAAAAAAACAATAAACTATGGAACTTAAAACGATTAACGATGTCCAAAAAGGAATTGACGATGCTATTGCAAAGTCACTTCCTTTAAAACAGCAAGCCCTAAAACAATTGGAAAAAATTATAAATACAATGCCTTCTGAAGTTAGCTATTTCATAAATGAAGCGTACGTGATACAACGAATTCCAAAAGAGTACTTATTGAGCTCAACACTATTTGCGTTTAGCAACGCAGCTGGCTTAGCTTTTAAAGTAAGTGCACTAGGCTATGAAAACTACGGCAATCTATATTTTGCGATCGTTGGAAGCCGCGGTGACGTAAAGTCATTAGCAATCGATCTTGCTACTGATCCTCTGAACGATTATGATAGCAAATGTTACGAGGAATTCGAAAACCAAATAGATACTGATGGTCAAGAAAAGTGCCCTAGACAGCAGCTTTTTCTTCAAGATTCTACTATAGAATCTGCTGTGTTTGTTCATAATAAAAACCGATATTCAGTCGGTATTTTAAATGATGAACTTAGTGGCTTAATCCAAAAAATGGCAAATAAAAGCTCAAATGAGGGAGCAATGTGGCGGGTTTTTTTTCTTCAAGGTTATACTAATAAGCACATTGATATTTCAAGAAAAACTACAGATAGCTTTCGAATTAAAAAGTCATACCCTACATTATTAGGTTCGATTCAAAATGAATTTATTCCAAAACTTTTTGCGGACGGTAATCTAGAAAGTGGATTCATAGACCGTCTATTATTTACCACCAAACTAACTGAAAATAAAACATTGAGTAGAAAAAAGATGTCTGAGTTGACAAAGCAAAACTATAATGTACTCTTGACTAATATTCTAAATGAAAGAAAATTTATTGAGAATGAGTGTGAACGTTTTTCAACTCAATTAACACTGACTGACGAAGCTGACACAAGACTATTTGATTATTTACAAGAATTAACAAACAAACGAGAAAAACTAGGGAATATTTTGATGCAGTACAATGCTAAAATGCAAATCTCGATACACAAATTACTAATTCTAGCTCATTTGATTTTAAACGCTAAAAATGATGTTTTAAACGACCTGATTGCAGTCGAAACAGTCGATTTAGCCATTCTTATAAATGAGTTTTACTTTACAAATTTTCAGATTATCGTAGAAGAAAACTTAGAACAGTCAAAAAAAGATCCCTCATTAGACGAAATCATTAAGGTTGCTCAGAAAAATGGTGCAAAGCAAGATGATGTCGTGCAAATTACAGGAAAAGATAAATCTACAGTATCACGGCGCTGGAACAAAATAATACAGCAACAACCTGCAACTTGAGAATCTTAAATAAAACATCGACAAGCCAATGAAATTAGTACTTAACAAAGTAAAAGCACTAAATATAAAGTTGCAAGTTGCATTATTAAAATCAAATATATCATGTTACATAAACATTCAATTGAATATAAATTTAATTCTAGAAGGAACTACAATTTAACTACACCATGCTGCAATAGAAGCAATAAAGACGGTAAGTTTTCAACATTTGTAAACTTACCTGAAACTTATGGGTTCTGTCATTCATGCGGTAAAAAAACGGTTCCTCCTACTATATATAAGGATGAAAAAGGCAATGAGTACATCTGGGATGACGTCCATAAAAAATTCGAAACCTTTTTAAACTCTTTTCAAAACTCAAACAGCGCAGTAAACACTTTGCAGAATAATAAAATTACTATTGAAAAAAAATGGAAATTTATACCGGAAACGACCATTTGGAACTACTATTATGTTACTCCAGAGAACAACCTCCTCTCGTATTTGCGAAAAGAATATGGAAATGAAAAGGTAAACGATGCGAAGAAACTCTATGCCCTAGGGAGCACCGCAGATGGAGGAACTGTATACTGGAATATTAATTCAGATTTAAAAGTTCAAAAGGCTAAAGTTTCTTACTACAATGAAAACGGCAAAAGAACCAATAAATTCAAGGTTCCTTATAAAAATGAAGACGGTTATTACAGCTGTTTATATGGTGCACACTTACTAGTCGACGATCTAAAAAACGAGAAAACTGTTATACTGGTCGAGAGTGAGAAAACTGCAATCGTTGGATACATTTTATTATCTCAATACATTTGGCTTGCTTATGGGGGCATAAATGGTTTAACTAACGACAAACTAAACTGTTTGAGAGGTCGTAATGTATTGCTAGTTCCTGATATGAGTGAAAATGCTGTTTCAATTTGTTATAACAAACTATTTCAACTTCGTTATATAGGAATTACTTCCTCTGTCTGGGACATGACCGAGGGAAAAACCGATCAGGAATTGAAAAATGAAGGTTTTTATAATTGTGATTTGGAGGATGTGTTTAGGCTATTATAGCAATGTTATCCTTCAGTATACTTATCGTAAATAGCTCCCATTGAATTTTTTTTCGAACCGTTTCCTTTCTCAAATTTTTCAATTAATTGGTAAAAAGCCTCCAACGATTTTTTGAATTGCTCCTCTCCAAAATTTTTTCCTATTTGTTCAAGATAATGTTCTTGAGTGAATTTGCTTAATACTCTACATGAAACTGCCCCAATCATTAAAAACCTAAAATAATGATAGTAATATGCACTAGAGGTAATTTTAATACCACAGTTTTTATTAATGTTTTCTGCCGCTTCTTTAACAGATAGCTTATTTTCAAAAACTCTTTTAGATTCTTGGTAAGTGAAGGGAATTACATTTTCTGATATTTTCATAATATCTCAAAGTTTTAAAACTTATTACTTATTTCAAATTCTTAATAAATGAACTGAACGCTTTCTCAAATTGTGGTAAATTAGTTACTATAAATTCATTCATTTCTAGCCAATCAGTCTTTTTAAATAAATTTACCCCTTGCTTCTCTATTTTAATTCTACTCATTTTATTCTCAGGTAGTTCTTCCCATTCTAGTTCTTGACCAAATGCTTTTTCAATTGCTTCCTTATTCCTTAAAAGCTTATTGAAAAACAATTTGTTTTTATCTTTACTTGACGTTAAAATAGTCAATTCGATTCTAACATACATTTTGGTTATAACAAGTGTATAGGACAAACCAGCTGTTCCTGCTCCCGAAGAAATCCAATGATCCTTTGAAGCACTTACATTATTAAACAATGTAGTGTTTTCTAGTAACGGTAACAACTTAGTCCAATACCTTTTCCTTACTTCAAAACGGCTAGGTTCGACTTCGGTATCAGTCGTTAGAGAATATTTGACACTTAATTCGTCCTCCATTTCAAATAAAGTCAAAAGTCTTTTTAAAGCACCAAATTTACTACTGCTATCAATGTTAGACTCCATAAACCACCCATTAGCTACTTCTTGTGAAGATCTAAAATCAGCTGAATTTCTAGTGATTTTGAAAACGTCTGGACTGCTGACTAATAGTTGTGAGTTCTTTTCATATAAGGCACGAACAACTCCAAAATACATTTGAGCCACTGTATCTTCTTCTATCTTATTGTTTTCAAAAATATAATATTCTAGTTTTTTATTTCTTGGGCTTTCGGCATCAAAGATATTTTGTTCTTCAGAATCGTCATTTTCAGTAATGATAACCGTTGGGTATTCCCAAATCTTCAAAAATCGGTCATAGATGATAATTTGACGCTCTTCGAATTTTTCAATATTCCAATTGTCGATTTTTTTTAGATAGGAATTCAACCATAAGTGGCTAAAACTGTAACCTTGTTCGTTACCCTCTTTATTCATTTCCTTTTTGTCTAGAAATGACTTATTGCTTAGCGCACCATTGTTTCCCGATAAAGTTAAATTTCCTATTGTATTAAGATGTTTTTCCTTGAATAGAAAAAACTCTTCGGATGATAAGTCTGTACTCCATTGTTCAGCTGGATTTCTTGGAAAAATATGTTCTATTGTAATGGTCTCATTATTGGTATTGACCTGTTCTCTATTATTGTAATTCTCCAACAATTCAAATAGGTAATTCCTGTTTTTAGGTTGGGTATTGTACAAATCTTTATCCTTTAAAGCTGTTTTTACATCTTCATTAGAAGGGAACTTGGCGCTTCCTTTCTTTTTGAGTAAGGCTTTTGCAATAGAATCATAATATTCCTCTGAGTCTACTTCGGCATACAAACTCATAAAGATTTTGTTTAATGCACTCGTAGGTAAGCCTACAATAAACCTTCTCCAAGTATAGGATTGAATCAGTTTTAAAATCTTAATTAATTCTGCTGTATCAAGCAAACCGTTTTCGGTGTCTTCAAATACTTGAAGTAAGAATGGATAAGCCACATTAATCTCCAAACGATTGATGTATTCTAGTTCTTTGCGAATACTTGCCTCTTTGACCGTCGATGGATTGGCTAATTTTTTATAATGAGCTGATAATGATTTTATATTCTCTAACTCCTGATAATAAGCCTCTTCTTTCTTGTTATTATACAGGCTTTTGAACTCAAAATACACCTTGTTTTTGTTGGGTATTTTCTTGTTTCGCAACGTTAAGTAATCTCTAATGAACTCAGAAACGAGTGAGCTTTGTTTCACTAAATCTTTGGCATTTTCTTCAATGGGACTCCAAACGGTTTCAAAAATTCTATTTTGTTCTTTTGGTTGTAAATCCATTAGGATAAAGTTGCGAATCAAATCGGATTGTGATAAATCCAAGCCCGTTGAATTTAAACTTTCAAAAATACGTTGCGGATCATCCTTATCTCTTTCCAGTGATATTTCAACGAAAATCAAGCGATTCAGACCTTGTAAAATCAAGTTGAAGTTATCCTCTTTGATACTACTCCTAAAAAAGTTATAATTCTCGATTACATTCGAAAAACCATCAAATTCTCTCTCTGTACCCACCATAATGGCTTTGAAAGCCAATGAATTGCTATCGGTTTGTTTTAGCTTTAATTTGCTAGATTCGTTTTGAACATATTGATTAGTCAAGAACATATTGTATAAACGCTCTGCATCCTGTGTTTTATCATTTTCTTTCGCAAAACGGTAAAGTGCCACATATAGAATATTGATCGTAGTTAATCGCTGCTGACCATCTATAATAACCAATTCTTTTACTTCATTGGTACTATATGTCCCTTCGTGTATAAACACAATGCTCCCTATAAAGTGTGTACCTCTTTTCTCTGTTTCAACCCCAATAATATCGTGTAATAATTCGTGACATTCTGCATTTTTCCAGTCGTAATTACGCTGATATACAGGTATTACAAATTGAACGTTGGGTGCTTGTAAAAAGTTATTTATTTGTAATTCGTTGGCTTTCATAATTTGGTAAGTGCTTTTCCTTTTTCGGTTAAATAGAATTGTTCCGTGCTGCAAGTTGGTTTATCTTGAAGAGATAATACGAATATTAATTTCTTATAATTATAGGATTATATATTTTTGATCAACCATTTTTCCCTTATCATATATTGCGATATAGGTTTCAATTATTCCAACAATTATCATAAAATGAACATCAGAATTAAGTCTGTTCTTTTTTAATGTTTTATAAAAACTTTTTAAATCAGTATTTGAAGGTTTGGGCTTACCTTCTGGATGAGTATGCCACTCTCCTAAATATATTTCAGTACCATTAGATATTTCAAATCGATAATTAATAAAATTCTGAGCCGTTTTGTGTGATCTAATAAAATTATATCTAGATTGAATATCATCACTTGAAGGTTCTGAACAGTTTATTATTTCGATTACTTTATTTAAGACTTTTCCAGTAAGAATTCCTCCTGATTCAGGTAATTCTTTTTTATTCTGAACATGCTTTTTAAATAAATCAATAACTTCTGAACTTATACATATATCGCTATGTGAGCTTTTTATATTCATACAAATTAAATTCTTCACCTTTAATAAAAATCATCACATTATAGTTGGAACTAATAATTACTGTTAAAATAACATCTGTCAATAGCGACCCATAGAAAGCTGTTCTATATCGACTACCATTATTTTGTTTTGGTTTTTTTTCTATAGAAATTGGAGTCGAAAAATAGTACGATAAATCAGTCAAATTACAATCCTGATTTAATAGATGAAAACCATCATGACATTGACAAGTTTCCTTACTAATTTCAACCAACTTTTGAGCTATTAATTCTTCATCCATAATTTGATTATTTAATTCACAAAAAGGATTTAAACTTTCAATAGGAAGATTTTCCTTTTCGATATAAAATATCAACCCCAATCCAGTAAAATCTTCATATTTATTTTCGCAAATTTTATCGACTATATCAATTATCTTATAATTTTTCATTGAATCTTCCAATTAGATTTTTTGACTTAAAAAACACCTTAATTTCTCCATTATTTTTTCGCTCATTAAAGTAGTTACCTTTTAAACATTTCTTATCAGGGAAATAACTTAAATAAGCTGTGCCTTTATGATCGTTTAATTCAACCTGTAAATCAGAAACATTTTTATAATTATAATACAAAGTATAGATACTGTTTGTTTCTAAAAACAACTCTTCACAAATTGTTTCTGATTTTGAGCTTTCATTGTCTCCTCGTCCAATATAAGTATGTATATGTACTTTTGATGCATTCTGAACAATCTCCATTACACATACCATCTTAATTCGCTCATTATTAACATCTAGATAAGATGAAATCATTTCCCCTTCATACCTACCATTTAAATCAGGAATTTTAATAATTAAATTTGTAATGCAATACTTCCATAAATACAAATTTATCCACTTCAATATCAAAAACATAATCCCCAAAACAGATAATACACCCAGATAATTTGATATCAACTTTAAATTTTCTATATTCTGATAGAAAGACTGTCTATTTTTAAATATAAAATATTGCTTAAAACACCTAATACAACTATAAAAGAATACTAAATTTACCTAGTTCTT
>NZ_AJXL01000140.1 GCF_000264055.1 Flavobacterium sp. ACAM 123
ACGTAGTTTACGCTTCTTTTTTTTTAAAATTTAGTGATGATTTATTAAAGTAATAAAATCAATAAAAGAATGATTATTATTATCGCTCCTACAGAGAAGTAAACACCGTTTCCAGATGCTTTTAAGTCTGATTTAATTTCGCGAACTTCTTTACGTAGTTCTTTTTTTTCTGAAGATTTTAAAGAAGACTTATCCATTGCTTTGATTTCTTCTAAGCGATTAAGCATCGTTTGCACTTCAGCGGGAACTTCTTTTGTAATTGGACTCTTTTCAGCTGCTACCATTGTAGTTGGAACTGCACATAATGATAATACCATTATCATTAAATAGAAACTTAATTTTTTCATTTTTTCGTTGGTTTTAATTTAATAAGATTATTGGTATAAAGATAATGAGTATTTGTTAATCAGACTTGTATAATTTATAGCTATTTTTATAAAATTCACACTTTATTTAAGGGATTAGTACCTGATGGTAAATGTTGATGCGTTTTTAAAAATCGTCTGTAATTATATAATTATTTATATTGAACCGTATGTGGCTTCGCTAATTCAAAATTTTGTAGTCCAAAATCTGAGGTTTCAAAAGCATTGGTACTAAATACGTTGGTTCCCTGAAAAGGAATTATCGGATAATAAGAAAGTGATAATTGAAAAGAACTAAAGACCAAGTAGTCATTGTTTATTATTACGCCGATACTTATTTTTGAATACCCTTTATTTGTTTTTACTCCCTCAATTTTATTTTCCAATAATGCAATTGAATAATTAAAGAAAGGATTTATTCTAAATCCCCAAATATCTTTCGGTGCATATCCTTGAGTTTGTAGCGTCATTATCATTTTACTTGTACCATATACTGCACTGTTGAATCCTTGAATTCCATAATTTTCATTAATGGTTAATTGATCGCCTATCGAATTTTGGCGATTGGTCCCAATAATGATTTGGGGTTTGATAAACTGTCTTATTTTCCACTTTCTGAACTCAATCAGTTTTGTAAAATAGTTGGCTTGAAAAGAAAAAGCAGTCTGCTCCATTTTTGAACTATTAAAGAAGCTGCCAACTTCAAAGTTAGTACTTAGAAAACCCCACTTGTGATATTTTCCAAAAGAGACCTGAGCACCCAGATACGGCCTCCACCTGAAATTCTTATGCTGGTAGCCGAATGTTATACCATAGATCCGCCCAATAGGAACGTCTTCAATTATTCCGTTTCTGAAAATATATCGATCTTGAACAAACTGACGTGTATTAATACCAATTCCAGATAACACTAATTTTTCTCCCGAATAGAAATCGATTGGGTCATATTCCTTGTTCGGACTTTCAAGGTAATTGATATTTAAAAACCTTCCGGATACAATTAAATTCGTTGTCCGCTCCTTTATTGTATTTCCCTTAAAAATTTGAAATGCCTTTCCAATCCAAAAATCATGGGAACTGAATTTGAAGTTTTGTTCTACATAGCTCAAATCTGTTCCTTGTACAGTATCTTTTCTATATTGCTGATCTAAATAGATACCACAGGCCCATTCTGCTAAAGGGGAATAGAAAGGGCGTTCGATTGTAATGCTTTTTACATAGTAGTTATCTAAATCGTTTTGATATTTAAATACTGTTTTAACAAAGGTATTTTTGATATTGGGAACAGTATAAGCTAAATCATTAGCATTTTTGCCATCGCTGGATCGATGCGTGTAGATATAATCAAACTGATGACCGAGACCAAAAAAATTCCTTTCCTTCAAGCCCAATGAAGTTTTAGCAGCTGAAACTGAAATTTTTGGGATAGAGCTCCAAGAATCTAAAACACGAATATAAACATCTACAGAATCAGATTGCGGCTCAGGAAGTGCCACAGTAATAGTTACCCTGGTAACAAATTTTTGCGCTCGGATGATACGCTCTGATTCTTTTATGGATAAATCAGTATAAGCTGTATTTTTTTTGAAAAGTAATAAATTTTGTATGGCTAGTTTTTTACTTTTCAGATGTAATCTGTTTCCTGTTCTTTCTGCCCAATTTTTAGGATTTATGGTAGTGTCTATATCAGAATATCCAAAAGGGTCCAAAGTTACGATATTGATGTTCCTGATTATTTTACCTTCAACAGCTAATCGCTTTTGTGGTTGGACAACTTGTTTTTTCTTCCTTGCATTTTTAGACTTAAAAATAGCACCGTATAAAAATTTTAGTGAATTTATTTTTTTTGGTAATAGGTTTGAATATTTTGATATACTTCAGAGCTGTCTTTTTCCGTTTTTTTAATTTGCGAAAAAGAAAGTTGGCAGCAAAAAAGCATCGAAAGGAAAAGCACTATTTTTTGTTGTGAAGACATTTAAAAATATTTAAAACAAGAAGTAAACCGCTAGATTTTTTAAAGTTTACCAGTATACATTTCTAATCTATTTTGTTTTCCAGAGGCGACCTTTTAAATTACTTCATGGCGCTTTTAGTTGTTATTCGATTCAGTTATCGGTTCAGTAAAGTCATCATCAGAAGTTGTAATTTGTACTTCACCTGTTTTATCTCCTTTTTCGGAACCTACCGGTTTTTTATTTTTCCAAATAAAATTTTTAGGTAAATTATCTCCCATCAAATATCCCCATGGCTCCAAAGATTCAATTCTGTCAAAAACAATTTTAAGAATGGCTAGAATGGGAATGGCTAAAAACATTCCTGCAATCCCTGCAATTCCTCCTCCTACTATAATCCCGATAATAGAGACGAAAGCATTTATTTGAACTTTTGTATTTATTATAATAGGGACAAGGATATTATTATCTATTATCTGAACCACTACATTTACTCCAATAACGCCTATAATTATGGATAGATCCGGGGAGCCTGTCAATGATGATAGAATTGTCAAAATTCCGGCAACCAGAATTCCGATATAAGGAATCAGATTTAGAATACCTGTAATAATACCTAATAAGATAAAGTACGGGACTCCAATTATATACAGTCCGATACTTGTTAAAATAGAAACAAAAATCATTTCGATAATCAGGCCTGAAATATAACTCTGAACAGAGCCTTTTATTTGAGTTAAAATCTCTCGCAATTTTGTATGGTGTTCATTTCTAAATAGCTTAGTTAAAAACAAGATGAAATGCGTTCTGTATAAAAGTATTAAGAAAGTATAAATAGGAATTAAAGTAATATCTACAAGTGTGTCCGTTACAGATATTAGTGTAGTACCGATAGTTTCTTTTCCCTTTTTAACAGAATCTTCAGTTACATCTTCAAGATATTTTTTTTGTTCCCAGATACTTACGTGAAAATTTGTTCTTATATATCTTTGAATATCAGTTATAAAAAGGGTAACGTTTTTTTTAATTTCAGCAAAATCGCTTGCAATGTCACTAATTTGATAAGAGATAAATGCAAGTATTGCAACGATTAACGAAACAAAAATAATTACGGTTACTGAAACTGCCAGCACATGTGGGAAACGCAATTTAGTAGAAAAAAAACGGGCGATTGGTAACAATAATACAGCAAATAAAAAGGCAAGTAGTATAGGTATTAACACACTTTTCCCCATATAAAATATATAGGTTATCGCAATCAAACTTACCAATGAAAAAGTAAGTCTAACATAAAAAGGAATCTTAATGGAGGTGTTCATACTATTTTATAATTAGAGACAGTAAATGCTATAGTGATCGTTTAATGCGCTAAGGGCAAATTTGATATTTAATTGACAGTGTTACGTTATATGTTTTTTATTTTTTTTTATATAATTACTACTTGTAAACAGTGAATTTATAAAAAATAAATAGGAAGATGCAATTATTTCCAAAATAAGGCTAATCAACAAACTCATTATCATCAAAATGATGTTTCATAATTGAAATACCTTTTTGGAACAGTAAGTTATTTGGATAGATAATCATTTCTCCTTCTTTCGTTTTTAACGATACATGGAACGCGCGAATATCTTCGATTTCGGCTATGATAGGAAAATCTTTATCATGAATGCGGATTATATCGCCAATTTTAAATGGAAAGGAGAAAAATAAAATAATACCTGAAGTAATATTGCTTAAAATTGACCATTGAGCAAACATGGCCACACCAACCACTGTGGTGACCGAAGAAATAGCGATTATAATATCTCTTGCTTGAACGCCCCAGATTAGTATTAGAGCAATTAATGCCAGAATATTAGTCAGTAGATGCAGGTATTTAACAACTAAATTAGTCCGATGCTCTATAATATGGGTGACTCTTGCAAAACGTCTAACTAGTCTTGAAGTGATTATTCGTAATGTAAAAACCAGTAATAGCAGTATTCCAGTTCCAATTACTTCTTTTGTAAAGTCGTTAAAAAAAGACATGTTTTTTGGTTTTAAGCTAAGTTATTCAAATATTCATAAACCCTGTCAACTGGCATTCCCATTACATTTGCATAGGAACCTTCAATTTTTGAAACGCCTATAAAACCAATCCATTCCTGTATTCCGTAGGCTCCAGCTTTATCGAAAGGTTTGTAATTGTCAATATAATAATGAATGGACTCATCACTGAGTTCGTTGAAAGTAACTTTTGTTATCTCATAGAGCAAATTTGTTTTTGAATTGGTTTTAAAACAAACGGATGTGATTACTTCATGAGTGGAACTAGATAGTGATTTTAAAATATCAAAGGCATTTTGATTGTCGATTGGTTTCCCTAAAGCCTTATCATTATGCCAAACGATGGTGTCGCTCGTTACTAAGATTTCATTTTCCTGCAATCCTCCTTCAAAAGCATTAGCTTTCAGTTCGGCCAAATAATTCGTTATTTCTTCTCTTTTTAAGTGTGGTGGGTATATTTCTTCAATTTCTTTTAATCGAATTTCAAAATCCAATTCTAGGTCTCTAAAGAATTGTTGTCTCCTGGGAGACCCTGATGCCAATATCAGCTTGTACTTTTTTAATTTATTTTTAAGCATTGTATTTTATATTTAGGGTAATGATTGCTATGGACAGAATTCCGAAAAGCAAAATCCATTTTAATAGTGTACTCAGGTTGTGAAAGTCTTCTTTAGATTTAGCGGTCCAAATTTTGATCGTAAAAAAAAGGAGTGGTGCCAAAACAAAAAGGATGGTATATAGCGTAGCAATAAATAATTTATTAGCTAAAAAATAGGATTTGGTATAAACGAAAAGCATGACTATTGCCATAAGACCCAATGCAAAAACTACTTTTGTCGTTTTTGCGATACCTAAAACTATTGCCAGAGTATCCATTCCTTGGCTTGTGTCGCCTTTTATATCCTCCATATCTTTGACGATTTCCCGAATAAAATTAATTATAAAAGCAAACAAGGCATAATCTAAAAGTATAGAAAACAAGTTGGCCATTAAAAGTTGATTCTCGGCGTTAATTACTGGATACAAATCGAAAACGCCAATGATCACAACACTGAAGGAGAGTAGCAGCGCGACAATAACATTACCCAAAACCATCATTTGCTTTAAACTGGTCGCATAGATATAAAGGGTTGCAGCGATCAGAATAAAAACAGCAGCAAAAGAGGGCTTTAAAATTACGTTCGACAGATAAAAGCCTATTGCGACTCCACTTATATTTAGAGCGGCATAAATAGTATAAGCCGCAGATTCGGTGACACTTTTACCAATGATAACCCCATCCGGTTTATTCTCCAGATCCGTATCCTGATCAAAGATGTTATTGATTACGTAACCGGCCGCCGCTATTAAAACCGTGCTCAATACTAATAAACCATATTGCCAATCGTTTAATGCCAATGCAATATTTTGCAATTTCAAAAAACCGTATCTAAATATCAACTGCATCGAGGCAAGGAGCAATAAGTTTTGGTATCGAATGAGTTTCAGGTATTTCATGCTTGGTTTACGATCTTGTAGTTCGTTTTGAAATTTGGGATTTGAATTTTACGTTTTAATTTTAATCAAGATTTGCGTCAAAATAAGACATCCATTTTCCTTGAACTTTCATCACCTGTTCGATAACGTCGCGTGCGGCTCCTTTACCACCATTTCTATGTGAAATATAAGTTGATATTGACTTTATCTCAGGACTAGAGTCCTGCGGACATGTTGGTAAACCTACTAATTTCATCACGTGATAATCGGGAATATCGTCTCCCATGTATAAAACCTGCTCTGGATTGATATTATATAGTTCTGTGTATTCCTTAAAAGTTTCTACTTTATCAGGTGTACCCAAATGAATATCTGTAATTCCAAGATTTCGCAATCGCAGGCGTACACCTTCATTACTGCCACCAGAGATGATACACACATTGTAGCCGCTTTCTACTGCCGCTTTCATGGCATAACCGTCCCGAATATTCATCGTTCTGAGAATTTCTCCTTCTGTGGTTACAAATACGGAGCTATCCGTAAGTACGCCATCTACATCAAAAATAAAAGTAGTGATGTCGTTCATTAATTCTTTATAACTTTTTGCCATGATCTTGTATAGATTGTGTTATGATTTTATAAATAGTTGATTGGTTTTTGCCAGCTAAAAATAATTGATGTGCTTCAATTGTTTTTATATCATTTCGTTTTGCTGGGCCTGTCTGCCCTTCCTCAGGCGAAATGGTCATTATCTTTTGTGCCGTTTCCAGAATTAGAGGTTTCAGAATATCGAAAGGAACTTGATTCTCCTTACAAATTTCATTTCCAATGGTGTATAAGTGATTGGTAAAGTTATTTACGAAAACTGCTGCTACGTGCAACGCCTTTCTTTGCTCAGAGTTAATGGCAAAAACTTTATCAGATATTGCTTTTGCCACCTTGTCTAACAATCTAAAATCAGTGGAGTTTTCGCTTTCTAAGCAAATGGGAATAGTTTTAAAATCGACTGCTTTGTTTTTAGTAAAGGTTTGCAGCGGATAGAAAACACCTCTTCGGTTGTTGTCATCTAAGATATCTAAACCTACACTACCAGAGGTATGTACTACCAATCGATTTTTAAAAGGCAATTGTGCCGCAACAGTATCAATGGCATCATCTGAAACAGCAATGATGTATAAATCAGCATCCAATATATTTTCGATATCGCTTGTGATTAGCTCAGTGTCTAAGACGTTTGTCAATGTATTTTGTGTTCTTGAAAACACTTGAACCAATTCAGTTTCACCTCCTGTATTTTTGGAGTGTTGGAAAGCAGCAATCAAATGTTGCGCTACATTTCCGGAGCCGATAATAATAACTTTAACCATTTTGCAAAATTAGGAAAAAAACGAAGTAGTAAGACAAATAAAGGAAGAGAAGATTTTGGTCTTAAAGTCTTGCTTGGAATTAATAAAAGAGAGAGGGGGTGCTGACTAGTTTTAAAGTCCTACAGTCAGCAGTATCTTGTTACTTGTGAGTTATATCTTTACTTTCGCGCAAATATTTAAAAAATAGATCTCGTATATTTGATCGAACTGTACTGCACTTTAGATAACACAGCTACAGAGTTAGTTTATTTTTAAACTTATTTTTTTTTAAAACAAAACCGATTCTTTCTTAGTCAAAATTAAAACCAATTTTAAAAAATTGATTTTGTTTGATAAAAACAGAAAAAAATCAAACAAAAAAATAAACACGTACCTGTTAAAAACTTACCTTTGTATCTGAAATTGCAAGTTGTATTTAAATTTAGTTTTTGGGAGAGTAAGAATTCTTCTTGGTCTGCGTTTTTGGTCAACAGTTTATTTTTAAGCAAGTAGTGCTTGCAAGTCTGTATAAAGAGATCGATAAAAACAGCAGTTGTATATCGGGTTTAGAAAAAAATGACTATATTGTTAGTATTAAAAAAATAAGTA
>NZ_AJXL01000141.1 GCF_000264055.1 Flavobacterium sp. ACAM 123
TTGGCATTAAGCACATTTGCCCTTTCCGTATTGTTGGCTTTATGTATGATTTTTTTCTTTTCTGATTTAATTGTCAATAATTCTTAAATACAACTATATGAAAATTACATTTTATGGACACGCTTCTGTCGGAATTGAGGTAGGAGGGAAACACGTTTTAGTAGATCCATTTATTTCAGCTAACCCATTAGCAGCGCAGGTCGATATCAGTACGATAAAAGCTGATTATATTTTATTGACGCACGCTCACGGCGATCATATTCTGGATGTAGAAGCCATTGCAAAGCGCACTAATGCTGTGATTGTTTCTAATGCTGAGATTGCGGGGTATTATGAGGCTAAGGGTTTTCAGGCACATCCTATGAATCACGGCGGAAGCTGGAATTTTGATTTCGGAAAAGTAAAATATGTGAACGCCATTCATTCGAGTTCTTTTCCTGACGGTACTAATGGAGGTAATCCGGGTGGTTTTGTTATCGAAGGCGAACACAAAAATATTTATATCGCGGGAGATACTGCCCTTACTATGGACATGAAGTTGATTCCAATGCGTACCAAACTGGATTTGGCAATCCTTCCTATAGGTGACAATTTTACGATGGATATCGAGGATGCTATTTTGGCTTCAGACTTTGTGCAATGTGATAAAGTACTTGGTTATCATTATGATACTTTTGGTTATATTGAAATTGATCACAAAACAGCCATTCAAAAGTTTTTCGATAAAGGAAAAGATTTAATGTTGCTAAAAATAGGAGAGAGTATCGAATTATAAAATGATTTAGGAGCTATTTCCAGCTGTCCACTATATCTTTTATGTCTCGTCCTTTTGGACGAGGCATAAAAGGATGCCGTTGCCATCTGGGCTAGTTTCGTATACTTAACACAAGATACATCAGTGAATAAAGTAATTTTCATGCTATTCATTAGCATTTTTCATCAGTCGGGATTTGCGCAACAAGACGGTTATTGGGACAAAGACAGAGCCACTACTAAAGAAATTATCGTTGCTGCGCGAGATAGAATTGTAATTAAAACCGATGATTTTCCTATTGGTACTACAGAATTGATTTACAGAATTACCCTTTTGGATGATAATCAGAAAATCGCAAGTAGTTTAGTTTCACTTTTAAAAGCAATTCCGGATCCTACTGGAATCAGCCAAGGTTCCGCAGGCGCTGTTTTCTTGTTTTCTCGTATTTCAGGAGATGATAAAAGCAAGTACGCTATTTTTTCTTCAAATGAACTGGCATCTTCGTATCAAAAAAATGGTAAAATGGACGATGCCTGCTTAGCGCAAGAAACACCGTTAAACAAAGATGCAAAACGATTGTCACTAGATAAATCTGCTTGTTTAAAAAATACGACAACAAATCTTTGGTTTGGTTTCGAAAGTTCGAACTGGATTATGAAGCAAAAAATTATTCTTGAAGTAGTACCTTGGGTAGATACGAAATTAAGCAGAGGTTGGACTCTAGAAAACAGAAAATTCGTAATCAATCAATGCAAAACTTCCGTACTAGCCCGAAAACTGGCTAACTCTGATGATTTTTGTATATGTATCGAAGAGAAAATTCAAAAAGAGTATAAGTTTCAGGAATTTCAGAAACTTCTCGCTATCGAGCAGGTAAAATTGTACAAGGACAATGGAGAAAGCTGCATCAATGAAAAGGGCGTTTCTAAGGGAATCTATAATGATTTGCGTAGCAAAGCATTAAATTTCGCCAAGAAAGGCGAATATGGCCGTGTAATAGACATCTACGCAAGGATAATCAGCGATGGGAAGGCAACTGCCGTAGATTACAGTACTATTGGCTTTGCCTATATTATGACCAAACAATATGGCAAGGCTATTAAATTCCTGAAAGAAGGCGAAAAGCTGGACGATACGGAGTTATTGGTTAAGCTCAATTTGGCGCATGCCTATTTACTCCATGATGAATTCAGAAACGCAAAATCTATTTACAAGGAGTACCAATCTCAAAATGTCAATGACAGTGGGAGTTGGACTCAAAAAGTAAAACAAGATTTTGTAGTTTTTATAAAGGCAGGGATTCAAAATGATGATTTTGAGCGTGTTTTAAGATTATTAGTGAATTAGAGAAAATGAGAAAAGTAACTAGTTATTTGCGACTAGTAGGTTTAGCCTTTATTTTTATTGGTATAATTTTAAATTTCCAAATGTATGTTTATGAGAAATGGCCAACTTATCTATTTCTGATTTTGTGCCTTTTCGGAATTCTATTAATTGGGTTGTCATATTTAATGAAACCAAAACCCTAATTTGTTAATTCAGGCTCAGTCGAGAAAAGTTAAAAAAGCGCAGCGAGCCTCGTAAAAACCCTATTGCCCTTTGTGGCTAAAATATAGATATGAAAGCAACGTACCACAAATACAACCTCCTATTCAAACGTCCCTCAGGAACTTCTCGAGGTGTTATGACAGAAAAAGAAACCTGGTTTTTAGTGCTCGAAGAAGAAGGTAAAATAGGAATAGGAGAGTGCGGAATTTTAAGAGGATTAAGCATCGATGACCGACCGAATTATGAAGAAAAATTGCAATGGACTTGCGCTAATATCCATTTGGGAAAAGACCAACTTTGGGAAGGGTTAATGGAGTTTCCTTCGATACAGTTTGGAGTCGAAATGGCATTCCAGTCGTTGCGCAGTGAAACTCCTTTTTTACTGTTCCCTTCCGAGTTTACTGAAGGTACAAAATCAATCCAAATCAATGGTCTCGTTTGGATGGGCGAAGCCGCTTTTATGAAGCAACAAATAGAAGAGAAATTAGCGGAAGGATTCACTTGCGTAAAGCTTAAAATTGGAGCGATAGATTTTGATAAAGAACTGGATTTATTGCGGTATATCAGGCGACATTTCACTCCAGAGCAGGTTGAAATCAGAGTAGATGCTAATGGAGCTTTTGATTTAAATGAAGCTTTAGATAAAATAACACAACTATCTGAATTTAAATTACATAGTATAGAGCAGCCGATACAAAAAAACAATACTGACAGGATGGCAGATCTATGCTTGAATGCTGCTTTACCCATTGCTCTTGACGAGGAGCTCATCGGAGTGTTTACATTGGAAGATAAAGAACGTTTGTTGCAAAAAACAGCCCCTCAGTACATCATTTTGAAACCTAGTTTTATAGGAGGTTTTCGGGGAACGCAAGAATGGATTTTATTGGCCGAAAAGCATCATATCGGGTGGTGGATTACGTCTGCTTTAGAGAGTAATATTGGGTTGAATGCTATTGCTCAATGGACCTTTTTACAACATAATTTAATGCCTCAAGGACTCGGTACAGGAGGTCTTTATACTAACAATTTTGAGTGTCCATTAGTCGTTGCTGGCGGACAGTTGTGGTATGAAAAATCAAAGGAGTGGCAATTTAATCTTGATCAATTAACACTTTTGTAAATCTTATTTTTGACTTTAAATATAAAAAAACCGATGATTACTAGGTGTGTAAAAATCGGGTTTTTTATGAAAAATAACGACTGTTTATTACTTGTAATTCAGCTTGTAATTTAACGTAAACAGCAAGATTAATTGTTGGAGTAGATGGTGCATTTTCGATGCCAAAAGCGTCAAATATAGTAATATTTGCTCCATATTTGTTCCTTTAAAACTCATAAGTAAACTCGAGATCAACGGCATTATACGTTTTTCAGTCCAAATAGGAAGGCTATTTTGAGCGGTTTTTTTAAATTTACTTTGGTTTAGGATAGGATTTTTTGTAGTTAAGGGGAGTATAAGAATCCCTTTTGTGGTGATGTTATAGCCAACTTCGGCAGCAAATTTTAAATATGCAGAGTAATTATTAGTCATATAACCATAACTAATATTTCCATAGAACACTATTTCGTAGCGCTGGCTCCAGCGTTTAAGATAGGATTGAAGATATTGGCGTTGCAATCAGTACTCAAACAGGTATTGACATCGTTTTTAGAAGTGTTTTCTTGATATTGTAATCCCGTGCATAGTTTCCATTTTTGGTCAAAAATCTAATGTTTATGCCCAAAGGTTAGGTTCCGTAATCCGGAAATATTCCCTACTCTATTTTTTGTAGCTGAATCGAGACTAGTTAATTTCACCGGAGTGACAAGCAAAGCTTCTCAATTATAAGTGATATCATCTTCACTATAAATTTGTGTAGTAAAATCAGTGTAATTAGCCGCTAATGTAGTATTTATACCATTGATTTACTCTTTATTGTAAAAGATTCCCGAAATTCCGCACTATACATTTCCGTTTTCTTTTTCTTCTATCCACGTGCTTTGTGCATGTATAAATTCAGTTGAAAGAGCTATAATAAATATTTTATTATTTAGACGAAAATATTAATATGCCTGACGTATAATAGAAAACACTTTTTTATTAAAAACGATTTTAGATCGTTATTAACAGAATTAGTTTCAATTTAGCTTGTGTAAATTTGCTTTGTGAAAATTCTAGTAATTATTCCTCTCGTTTTACTGTAGAAACAAAAGATTATAGAGGTAATAGAATAGAAATCTAAATACCTTTATTGAATTCGGTATCAATCTAAGTGTGCCAATACGAGAGCTCTTCGTACCAATAATTTTGGTTATCTTCTTGATTTACCTCAAGCGAGTTTCGTATAAAAAAGGCAGAAACTAAATGTGTATTTTAACTGCGATTATCAAATATTCATAGTTCTTGATTTACTTTTTGAAGTAATTATTTGCTTATTGATATGGTCAATTAACTGCTTCCTATCAATAGGTTTCGAAATGTATCCATTACCGCCCACTTGAATTGCTTTTTCAGCTTCATCCGTAAACACAAACGCACTTTGTGTGATTATAATTACGTCTTTATTAAACTCCCGTATTTTTTTAATAGCTTCATATCCATTCATAACAGGCATTTGGATGTCCATTAGAATGATGTCAATATCTGGATTCTTTTTACATAGATGTACCGCTTCAAATCCATTTCTGGCTATTAATAAATTTTCCCCAAATATTTTTAAAATTTTAGAGATAAACTTTAGTGAGATGCTATCATCTTCTGCAACAAGTATTTTTAATTTTTGTGTCTCATAAGGAATTGTTGCTAACGGACCTTGGATTACTTTGACGGGTACATCTGTTTTTATGATAGGAATTTTAAAATAAAAGACGGCGCCTTTATCTATATTGTTTTCTGCCCAGATTTTACCGCCTAACAGCTCTGTGTATGACTTCGAAATGTACAAACCCAAGCCGGCTCCATCATAATTCCTGTTCAAAGAATCATCGACCTGCCTGAATCGTTCAAAAATAACATCTATTTTATTAGAATCAATTCCGATACCTGAATCTTCTACATAAAAAGTGATGGAATTGTTGTTTCTAAAACATCCTATCTCAATAAATCCGTCAGCGGTGAATTTTAATGCGTTTGACAGCAAATGCGATAATATAGCGGAGACTTTTTCTTCATCTGTATGTATTAAATTGTCGTCTGCAATTAAAGTATTGTTTATTTTAAGTTCAATATTTTTTTCTTTGGCTTCCTTTTCAAAAATAGTACAAATAGATTCTATTTGATCTTTTATAGAGGTTTCTTTATAGGACAGATTCATTTGCCCAGATTCTATTTTCGAAATACTAACGATGTCATTTATGATATTAAGCATTCTATTGCCGCTCTTTTCAATGACATTAATATATTGCTGTTGTTCTTTCCCAGTTAGTCTTGGTTCCTTTAGAAGTTCTGTAAAGCCGAGAATACCATTCATTGGAGTTCGGATCTCATGACTCATGTTTGCTAAAAAAGAAGATTTTAATTGGTCACTTTCTTCTGCTTTTTCTTTCGCGTAAATTAGTTCGGTATTAATCTTTTGTATCTGAATAATACTCTCGTACAGTTCTCGATTGCGTATCTCCAGTTTCGTGTTTAGATCCTGTAATTTTTTTTTAGCTAGTTTTCGTTCTGTCATTTCTTGGATAAAAATAACGACACCTTCTTTACTTGGTATTATTCGATTTTCGAACCAGCGATCCCATGGAATATAGTAATCTTCAATAATTACTTCTTTTTTAGTTTTCATTGCTTTATAGTAAGCCTTGTGGAATGGTGTTCCAAGAGCTTCAGGAAAAACAGTCCCTAAATCTTTGCCAATGAGGTCCTCTGGTCGTTTTCCAAAGAGTAGACCTGCCTTTTTATTTACAAAGGTGTATTTCCAATTGTTGTCTATCGCAACAAAAGCATCTGACATATTTTCTAAAGAGCTTGTGAGTTTTTCATTAATGTGGTCAATTTGATTTTCATTAATTTTGTTCTTGTTGGCTATTGTATCAAACAATTCCTTCAATGAATTGTAATCTTCTTGTAGTTGATAAAAAGTAGGGGTAATTGCGGTGGTATTTAAATTCCTATTATCCATTTTTAATAAATTAAATTTAGGAATACACATACATGTATACCTTACAATTTTTAAAAATATATAAGTTTAGCGTCTAGTAGATTAAGGGTCACTAAATATAACAAATATTAACTGTAAAAATTAAAAACATCATTTTTTTTATGATTAGTTGTGAACATTACTTACTTAAAAATTAAACGAGGCAACAATTTGTTAGGTTTTTTTTGCAAATAGTTCTATGTCAATTTTGAGAACAATTCAAAAAGTAAACAATTACATAGATGGGTGGTAACCTAAATCTTTTTATTAAAGGCGTGGTAAATCTAAAGTGCAAGCGCTATCAAAAGCCAAAATGTTAAGAGAACCCAGATAAAATAAGTAGCATTTTCTAAGTAAGCTACTTTCTTTCTCTTGCGGGCATAGCGGGAATGGATGCCGAAATCTCTAAGAAAATATTGCGGAGAATAAAATTAGTAGTGAAAAAACAAGTCAGATTTCCACTACTATTTTTTTAAATTAACATTAAAGTCAGGAGCCTGATCTAATTGGAAAGTTGCCGAGGCCATTTTTACGGCTCCATTAGTCGCTTCACTTTCAGTTAATATTTTAGTAAACAATTCTGATTTTGTAGTTCTCCTTCTTTTATAGCCCACTACATAACGAAGGGTGTATTCTGCCCAGTTATCATTTGCTACTAGTGTAAGCATTGGTGCTGTTTGCGCGTCTTCTAAACGGTATTTATTTTGCGGCGAGGCCCATTTTTGTTTGGATCTGATTGTTAGGTCTCCTGCGACTTCAATTCCAGCTCTTAGGATTATTTCCCTGGCTTTATCATAATCACTGCCATATTGAATTGGTATTTTAATTTCATCCCATAAAAAAGGAAAATCACCTGAATAATTAAATACCGGTTCCTTAAAAACATAACTATTTGCAATCAATACAATTCGGCCGTTATACAGGTCGCCATCGACCCTATGCTGCTCCCCAAAAAACGTACAATTTTTTGCTTTAAATTAAGGTAGGATTAAAAACCTTAAATTAGCAGAATTATGTCAAGAACAAGAAGAGTATTTGGAAAGGATTTTAAAGCAAAAGTTGCTTTAGAAGCGTTAAGAGATAAAGAAACATTAGAGGTTTTAGCTAAGAAATATGGGCTTTTACCCACCCAAATTTCGATCTGGAAAGCCGAGGCGATTAAAAATATATCGACAGTTTTCAATCAAGAAAAAGCAGTAGCAAAAAAAGAAGAAATTCCAATTTAAAAGCTTTTTGCAAGAATTGGACAACTGACTTTAGAGAATGACTTTCTAAAAAAAAAGTTGAGCTAATGCCATTGATTGAGAGAAAGAACATGGTAGATTTGAACGAAAAATTGAGTCTATCTAAACAGTCT
>NZ_AJXL01000142.1 GCF_000264055.1 Flavobacterium sp. ACAM 123
AGGATATTACATAGGTTACACAATTGATGTTGTGAATTCCTTTCAAATTTTTGTAGATTTATAAAATATGGTTCCAACCTCAGAATTTCTCAATAAAATAGAGGATTGAGAAGGAAATCTACAAAAGTAAAAAAACTAAAAAATGCCTGATAGAACAATTGTTCCCAGGCATTTTTCAATTGTCATACGGCCGTAATTTTATTTTGATGGTCTCCCATTTTACTAGAGTCCGATGTAATCTGACCTAAAATAGCAGATTCCCCCTGTGCCTAAGTGCGCTTTTATAGAAATAAATGACTTAAAACAACTCCAATTGCTGAGGAATATTTGGCAATTCGGTTTCCTTTTTAGCAAAAAATAATTCCATCTGACCAAATTGCTTATCAGTAACACATAAAATTCCTACTTTTCCTTCTGGCGGCAGATTCTTTTTAGTTCGTTTGATATGTACCTCAGCATTTTCTTTACTGGGACAATGTCTCAGATATATAGAGAATTGAAACATCGCAAAACCATCGTCTAATAGGGATTTACGAAATCTAGCAGCAACACTTCGCTGCTTCTTCGTTTCTGTCGGCAAATCAAAAAATACAAGTACCCACATAATTCTGTATGCATTATATCTACTAAAACTCATTTAAACAATGGGTAATGGATTACTCGACTTTCACCCATAAAACATTTGCACAACGAACTTGTTGTGATACTAATTGCTGTCAACAAGGGACGTTGCAATCCGTTTATATAGACATCGCGAGTTGCCAACTGTAAAAGATGCGCTTTGGCAGCTTTGTCCAACTCATGAGAAGCTTGGGGCATTTGCATCCATTGAACTACCAAATCATCGACATACGGCCGGTATGGTTCCATAATGTCATCCGCCAAACAATAAGCATTATATTTATTCCGGTGAAAGATACCGATAGTTGGATGCAATCCACTACTTACCAAAGCACGAGCTACCATACTACGCAAAACTGCATAACCGAAATTAAGAAAGTTATTGGGCGCATCTCCTTTTCGCTCTCTTATAAAATCGTCAAACAATCTTCTCCAATAATATTGCGCTGCAATTCCCTCCATATTGGTAATATCACCCGATTTTACATCATTCATATATTGGAGCATAGAATCATGTTGTAGATTAAATTTCCTAAGTACTTCCTTTTGCTGAAATATTTTTGACTCGACGGTTTGTTTCCACAATTGCTTGCGCAAAGGTTCACTAACATTTATCTGATGCCTTAATCGCTCCGAATGTTCAACGTGACCACTCATAGGCAGCATTAATCCCAATGGCAAATGCGATTCGTCGCAACTGATAATAGCTACATTTTGCTGCTGTAAAGCCAAAATTACTGGATGCGAAATCGTAATTTGTGGATGATCGAGCACTAGAAAACCGATATCTTCTATAGCAACAGATCCCTTAAGTTCTTTGGTTTCTGCATCCTCAATTTTAAGTTGATTGTCCTTTAACTTCAAATATGTTGGATTGCCTATGTATATGGTGCGTTTAAGCATATTATTAGGCTTTTGAAATATTACCAAGTCGGTCCACCTCTAATTT
This sequence comes from Flavobacterium sp. ACAM 123, assembly GCF_000264055.1. GTDB lineage: Bacteria > Bacteroidota > Bacteroidia > Flavobacteriales > Flavobacteriaceae > Flavobacterium. Next base: position 1,571 of record NZ_AJXL01000142.1, read on the forward strand.
TACGCATATATCTTTAATCATAATACCATCAACAGATCTTTCCATTTTATTCAATGCGGAAAATTCTATTTTGTTAACAATAGAGACAGCCATATTATGTTTAATAAAAAATAGTTGGCTTCCACTAAAACTAACAACTTTGTATAGATCTTGTTCTTTGAAGCTTTCTATTTCTGACAAACAAACCAAATCATTCGGCGATAAAGTAAAAAGCAGCTTCTCACCCTTGTCATTTTCTTCCGGAACTGAGTTTAAACCTTGTTTTTGTCTTTCTACTACCAAATTTAAAGGAATCGTCTGAAAGTTTCTTTTCCCATTATTATCAGCATAAACAGCAAAAAATAAGTTAGTGCCCTTTGCTGCTTCAACATATTTGTCAGTTTTATTACCTGTCTCCCCCAAAATGAACTTGCTTCCCTGCTCAAAAACCCTAACCTTTAGAATAGGTTGATGATCTTTTCCATCATTAAAATGACTGATATTAAGGTTCATTTCTTCCACTCCTTCAGGAGAAAATGCTATCTCAGAATTGCCTTCTTTATGTCGCAAATAATTGAGTAAAATTTTCTGAATTCCTGTGTCTGTGATTGTAGCTATTACTTTTTCATTAAAAGAAGTATCAAGCAATTTTCGCGTTGCTGTCAAAATTTTGCCCTTTGCTACTTTTATTCTATCCAATTTTATCTTTCCTGAAACAGTCTCTTTATGCAACGGTTTTCGAATTGCCCAATTTACACCTTCCTGTTTTACATTTTCTTTTGTCAGTTCTCCATTTTTATCAACCCATTTTTCATAATAATTTGTCGCTTTATTTATCACTCGGAGATTTTGCTTAAAACTAATGACAATATTTCCTAGTTCTTTTTTAGCATCATTAGTAAAAGTACCCCAAGGTTTTAAAAAAACTTTAGCAACTTCACGTTCGATTCTTTCTCCAGTTCTAGAATCATTATAAGCAACTTTCTCAAACTTGCGGAGCTTACGATTCAGATCATATCTCTTTGAATCCGATTTTGCTGATTCATTATTTAATAAGTTAATATGATCTCTAGTTGCACAAGCAATTACTAAAGCATCCATTGCATGATGTCTGTGATCAATTCGTTTTTTTGAAAAGCCTTTCGATAGTTCGAGCGGAACAGTTGGGAGAAACTTTTGATGGTTCTCATTATAAGAAGTAAAATCAGACGAATTGGTTATTTGATTCATTCGTTCGAATCTTGGCAGAACTAAATCATTCCAAACATCGTTTAATCCCCAATCTTGCTTTAGACGGTTTGTTATTTTTCCGTTTCCAGGAAGAATGTTTTTTGAATTATACCCATCATCATTCACATCAGATCGGACAATGTTTGACAATAAATTAGAAATATATTTACTAATATATCTGGTGTCATTTAATTGCCTTTCTATCATCTTTTCAGGAATCTCATCCATGAGTAACTTATTTCGTTTACTCCTATTTTTATTATAATGGAGCTTTACAAAATTTTCATATTCATCTATTTCAAATATTTTTGTACCATTAGGCATTTTATAACCATGAAAATTCTTAATAAATTCTAATCCAATTTGATTGTCCTTTAATTTATTTACCACAGATTCACAGATAATTTTATTGCTAAAACTATCATCAAAATAGCGACTTTGCGGAATGATGTGCTCAATCTCATATTCGGAAGTGAATAATTTATTCAAAGGTATAATCTGTCCTGTATATGGTGATTTATACTTTTGTTCTAACCATAGTTTATATCGTCTTAATTCTGAACTAGAGGGCTGTGCAGTCTTACTAATTTTCAAAATATCTTCTTCAATTTCTATATCAGACTTCAAAACACCATCTTCATAAATTTTCAGGATTTCAGCTTGCATTGGAGAATAGGCACGTACGTTATCTACAGCAATATCAGAAGACATTTCTGCTAACAAAAGCTTGATGCGTAAGTTTGTATTTTCGTTATCTGTAACAATATTGGTAATGCTTTTTCTTTCATCAGCAGTATTCTTCATGTCTCGTCCTAACTCTACGTGGATTTCATCAAAGAAATTAGCAGCTCCTTTTCCATACTTCTTCCAAATATCCTGTACTACACGAAGTGTTTCTGTAATTATTTGTTCGACAATCGGATTTCGCAAGGAATGTTGTTTAAAATCTTTGATAAAATCTTCTAAATCTTTAACAGAACTCCACTTACCAGCCAACGCCGCTTCTGAATGTCTGCCATACATAATATATTGTGCCAACCAGAGAGGTAAATTCTGAAAGTCTTTCTCCTTGTTTAATTTATACTTTTCTGCTTTTTCTCTAATTTGAGTTTTGATATTTTCATCAAACTCTCCAGTAATAATCTTATCAATTCTACTTTGCGCATCAGTATTTATCGATTCCCATGACCAAGTTTTTCCAAAACGCAAAAGAGGAAGTAGGTTTTTAATTGCTTTCTCAGAATAACTACCATAATCACTATTAAAAGGTGGAATTTTTTTGAAGGCATCTACAAAAGTTTCCATCTCCAATTCATTCTTTTTTGAAAATGTTTTCAAAGCTTTTTCATATTCTATTTTATCAGTTACAGAATAAATTAGATGCCATAAAGCCATCTCTTTCTCAAAAGTTAAAAAACCATCCGAAATACTTCTCACTTTATCCAATCGTGATTGAATCATATGTCGAGTTTCGTTGCAAGGGTATTTTTTATCTTGCACATAGTTCCAGCGATATTTTTCTATTTCCGCAGTTAATGCTTTACCCTTAAAATCTTGATTTTCTAAAAGAAACTTTATTAAAAATTTTTGTTCAATCTCTTTTCTTTGATTTAAAAATTCAAATAGCTTTTCTAAATCTTCAATACTATCCCAAAAATCTCTAGTAACGTTCACATCATCATTTTTTCTATAAATAGAAAGATTTTGAATCCATTGTCTCAATCTAAATTCTTGATAATAAGGATTCGATTTTGCGATAACTTTTAAAGGTCTGACAATTTCTTGCCCCTTCTCATCTTTTGAAACTCTAAACTCTAGACTACAAGTGCCGATATTTGATTTCTGACTCCTTAAAGGTCTTTGATAAAATATAATATCATTTATCAACAAGTACAGTAAATCTTTTGAAGCTATCATTTTTTGATGCAGATGATTACTTCGATATAATTCGCAAGCACAATCATTTAGAACTGCAGAGTCTTTGAATTCATTATGAAATTCAGCTTGTTTACTAAGAATTTTATGTAACTCTTCTTTATAAAACTTTCTCTCAATGGTGCGAACGAGTTGTCCTTTTATCTTTTGTTTTGGGTGCGCTAACAAGTGGTCATAAATAAATGTTCCAACCGTTTTATCAGATTCTTTAATTTCTTGCTCAGTTTTCTTTTTCATTAACGTCCAATCGTCCGGACTCGGAGCACGAAAACTTCGTTTAACGTTGCCATCTTTGCCTATCTTTTCGGTTCCATCATTATTTAAATCTGTTGAAACTATAAAATCACGAACTTTATTTTTCCAATCATCCAATGGGGTTTTACTGGATCTTCTGTACACCCAACCATTCTCCAATTGTAAGGAGTACCAAAATTCACCCTTATTGTTTTTTTGCTCATCAGCAACCACATCAACAATTTTTAAAGAGTGAAATTCAACTAATTTATTGGGGTCTTCCTCTTCTTCTTCACCTCTTAGCTGATAGTACCCTCTTTTCTGATTGAAGTTTAAAATTATCCACGAAAGTTCTTCTTTCTCTATTTTTTGAGTTAGCGCTTTTTTTCTCAAATAATAAATTGTCCAATCATGAGGAACTAAACTGTTTTCTCCTTTTTTATTTAGTAAGAATCCTGGTTGATGAACCTTAAAATCTTCTAGCATTTCATTAAATGACTCTTTAAATAAAAACTCATTTTCGAAATAAGCGATTTTAGGTTCAAGGTCCCTTTTAAATTTTCCTAAGCGTTGAATAAAATCTATTTGTTGGTCATAATGTTTAGGTAAAAAATTTAGAATATGCAAAACTCTATGCAAGCGTTCACGTCTCAATAAATGGCGTTCACGTAATCTTCTAACTCCTCTGTACGCAGTTCTATCTGCTGTTTGAGAAATAGAATTTCCTTTTCCAAAGTCTCCAATAATATCTTGTGACATCGGAATAATTCTAGATCCCATTCCAAGAATCTCGCCTTCTTTATTTTTAAAATCTTGTTTTACCAAAGCCCACCCAATACTATTGGTACCTAAATCTAAACCTAATATATTTTTACTCATAACTTTCAACATTTATTGTTCAAAAATGTACGCATAAAATTTAAACAAAAATATTACGAATCAACTATATTATTTACAAATAACTTTGTATATTTGTTTTGAAAGGAATTCACAATAAGGATTATTCCGTTGTGAAAACATTTAGTGCCTCGACTATCTTCGGGGCTTTTTTATTTTCGATAGCTTCCTAAAAAGCAAGAATCATTCTAAAAGTCTAACCACACGGTCACCAATATCTTTAACTTTTTCAATATCTTTTTTTTGTTGTTCGATAGCTTTTTTTTTCTTATTTTCATATGCTCCTAAATACATTTAATTTGAATTCGAACTGAAATACCTATTTATTATATCTGTCACAAACAAAATTTGAGTTCTCAAAATATCGGTTGTCCGAAATCTATCTTTCCGCTACTATTTAAGGTTGTTAAAATTCTTCCCCTACAACATTCATCCCTTCCTCTAAAAAGTTTCATTGAATCTCATTATTTACCACTTTGACAAAAACAATTATTACATGTTTATTGGAAGTATTGTGACCATAATCGGATTCGAACCAATTTTAATTTAAAATCAATAATTTTATATTTAAATGAACTTCTATAAATAAATTTTCGGCGAAGCCATTATTTCATACTAGTAAATTGTAAAAACAAGATGTTAAAATCACAATCTCAAATCGAGAAATTTAGATTAATTTATTTTAAAAATGATGTTTAATACAAGTAATTCTATAATTATCATCCAGGAATTTATCATACTTTTCGAAGATTAACCTCTGATTAATAAAATTAATATTTGCTAAATTTTGAGTCAAAAAAAAGTGAGGAAAAAGAGTGAGGAATACTCAGAAAAAAAACAAACCTCGAAACATTCAAGATTCGGTTAAGTCCTATAAAATGACAAAGTAAGAGGGGATATAAAAAATATAGCAATTTTCATAACCCTGAGGTCACGGGTTCAAATCCCGTCCTCGCTACAAAAACAAACCCTTAAACAGCAATTGTTTAAGGGTTTTTTATTTATTATAGAGTCTGAAAAAAGTACTAGGATAAAAACATTTCCTTTGTTTTCATTTTGATCACTCCTTTTTCGACACTTGACCAAATGTTAGCGACTAGACAATTACGTTTTCAACCATCACCCAATTTATTTTATATCTTTCCTCTTTAATTTTTCTCACTGTAATGTTACTTTCCCTCGTTTAAAAATCAACCTAAAAGCAATTTTCGACCCTACAATACAAAATTATTGTATAAAACAAATGAGACTAATTCTTGAAGAATTGATAATTATTTTTATCAGACACTACTGACTTTTTTATCATATTTAACTTATATATTTTTCCTTTGTGTGTATTTAATCGATTTTATATGTTTATTATCGGTAATTAAACGAATCGTTTTATACTTTTATTCTCTAAAATTGGATTTTTTAGACAATCCTTTTTCTATCACTCCAAAAACTAAAATACTTTCAATTAAAAAATAAAATATGGAGAACTTTACTATTAAACGAAT
>NZ_AJXL01000143.1 GCF_000264055.1 Flavobacterium sp. ACAM 123
AACTACTTTGTGTAATTGGGGATCATATTATTTACAGCTCTCTTTCAAGGCCTGAAAATGGTGGCAGAAGAGGAATTACTCTTTTATAATAACCCATTGGCCAGATGCGATTAAGCTTTCGGCTTTTTTATATTTCATTTCTTGAGTTTGACCATTAGCCACGCTTTGAATCGTAACAGTATCGTTGCGGTTAATCTTTGGCATATCTCTCTTAATGGTTTCAGTAACTTGTCGTTGTTGCGTTTCACCAGCTTCACGATTGGCACTTTCACTATTTGTCACTTCGTCTTTACTCAATTTATAATCTTCTTTTTCGCGTACCTCTACCGCTTCTTCAATATCTGGAACGCTTTGCTGCGGCAGATCTCCTTTGAATAAGAACGAAATAACGTCTTTATTAACCCCATTTAGCATGCCGTTGAATAAATTGAAGGCTTCAAATTTATAGATTAGTAAAGGATCTTTTTGTTCGTGAACGGCAAGTTGAACGGATTGTTTCAACTCATCCATTTTACGTAAGTGTTTTTTCCAAGCTTCATCGACGATAGATAAAGTGATGTTTTTCTCGAAATCAGCAATCAATTGTTTCCCTTCGGATTCGTATGCTTTTTTCAGATCAGTAACCACGCTCAGTGATTTTACACCGTCCGTGAATGGCACGACGATACGCTCAAACTGATTGTTTTTATCTTCGTATATATTCTTGATAATAGGAAACGCTTCTCTTGCGCTACGCTCTGTCTTCTCTTGGTAGTATTTTAAAGCTTCTTTATATACTTTCCCTGTCAATTCAATTTCAGTCAGCCTTAAAAAGTCAGCCTCAGCAACTGGTGAAGTGATAGAAAAGTACCGAATCAAATCAAATTCAAAGTTTTTGAAATCATTGGCTCTTTTATTGTCTTGGATAATTAGCTCACAGGTATCGTATAACATGTTAGCGATATCTAGTTTCAAACGTTCTCCAAATAAAGCATGACGACGACGTTTGTATATCACTTCACGTTGTGCATTCATCACATCATCATATTCCAACAAACGTTTACGTACACCAAAGTTATTCTCTTCCACTTTTTTCTGGGCGCGTTCGATAGATTTGGTCATCATAGAATGCTGAATCACTTCCCCTTCTTCAAGTCCCATTCTATCCATTACTTTGGCTACTTTTTCAGAACCAAACAAACGCATCAAGTTATCCTCAAGAGAAACATAAAATTGAGAACTTCCAGGATCTCCTTGACGACCAGCACGACCTCTCAACTGTCTGTCAACACGACGCGAATCGTGACGCTCTGTACCTACAATCGCAAGTCCACCAGCTGCTTTTACTTCGGCAGTTAATTTAATATCGGTTCCACGACCCGCCATGTTAGTTGCAATGGTAACCACTCCGGCTTTTCCTGCTTCTTCCACGATTTGCGCTTCTTGTTTGTGCATTTTTGCATTTAAGACATTGTGCCCAACACCTCTCATTTTAAGCATACGGCTTAATAATTCAGAAATCTCCACAGAAGTGGTACCAATAAGTACTGGTCTTCCTGCTTTTGATAATTCAGTTACATCTTCAATAACAGCATTGAATTTTTCACGAGTTGTTTTATAAATAAAATCCTCTTTATCTTGTCTTGCCATTGGTCTGTTAGTCGGTATTTCTACCACATCCAATTTGTATATCGTCCATAACTCACCTGCTTCAGTAACGGCAGTACCAGTCATTCCCGCAAGTTTGTTATACATTCTAAAGTAATTCTGTAAAGTTACAGTTGCAAAAGTTTGAGTTGCAGCCTCAATTTTCACATTTTCTTTGGCTTCGATAGCTTGGTGTAATCCATCAGAATAACGACGGCCATCCATGATACGACCCGTTTGTTCATCAACAATCATGATTTTATTATCCATGATTACATACTCCACATCTTTTTCAAAAAGGCTATACGCTTTCAAAAGTTGAGTTAAGGTATGAATACGCTCGCTTTTTACGCCGAAATCCTGGAATAGTCTTTCTTTTTCTTCTGCTTCAGCGTCTACGTCTAGTTTTTTCTTTTCAATGGAGGCAATTTCAGTCCCAATATCCGGAAGAATAAAAAAGTCAGAATCAGTATCTCCTGAAAGGAATTTAATTCCGTGATCTGTTAATTCTACCTGATTATTTTTTTCTTCAATTACAAAGTACAATGCTTCATCAATCTTATGCATTTCGCGATTGTTATCTGCCATGTATTGGTTCTCCGTTTTTTGAAGTAATTGTCTGATTCCTTCTTCACTCAAAAACTTAATTAAAGCTTTGTTTTTAGGTAAGCTTCTGTAAGCTCTTAAAAGCACGACTCCACCTTCTTTAGTTTTTCCTTCTTTAATTAATTTTTTTGCTTCTGATAAAAAACCATTTGCTAATTGACGCTGTAATGCTACTAAATTTTCAATTTTTGGTTTCAATTCATTGAATTCATGACGATCTCCCTGTGGCACGGGTCCAGATATAATTAAAGGAGTTCTTGCGTCATCAATCAATACAGAATCTACCTCATCGACAATAGCATAATTATGCTTTCTCTGCACTAAGTCATCTGGCGAATGCGTCATATTGTCTCTAAGATAATCAAAGCCAAATTCGTTATTTGTTCCGTAGGTAATATCAGAATTGTATGCTTTTTTTCTTCCGTCAGAACTTGGCTGGTGGTTGTCAATACAGTCAACTGTCATACCGTGGAATTCAAATAAAGGTGCTTTCCACGTACTATCACGTTTAGCTAAATAATCATTCACCGTTACTAGGTGTACGCCGTTGCCGGTTAGCGCATTCAGATAGAGTGGCAAAGTAGCGACTAATGTTTTTCCTTCACCCGTTTGCATCTCTGCAATTTTACCTTCATGAAGGACCATTCCACCAATTAATTGAACATCATAATGAATCATGTCCCAGGTAATTTCTTTTCCTGCAGCATTCCATTTGTTTTGCCAGATTGATCGATCTCCATCAAGGCTTACATAGGCTTTATTTCCAGAGAACTCTCTGTCCATTGCTGTTGCAGTTACTGATATCTCTGAGTTATCTTTGAAACGTCTCGCTGTTTCTTTTACTACAGCAAAGGCTTCAGGAAGAATTTCTAGGAGCGTTTTTTCAGATACCTCATAGGCTTCTTTTTCTAAAGCGTCCATTTCTTCATAGAACTCTTCTCTTTTGTCAATGTCTTCAATCCCTTCAACTTCAACTTTAAGAGCTACAATTTTAGCATCGATTCCGGCACGGTTTAATTTTATTTTTTCCTTAAAAAAAACGGTGCGCTCTCTTAATTCATCATTTGTCAGAGCGATAAGATTGCTTTCAAAAGTCTTGATTTTTTCAAGATAAGGTTGCAACGCTTTAACATCTTTTTCGGATTTGTCTCCGACAAAGGCTTTAATTATACTATTTATGAAACTCATAATATATTTGTATTTCTAAATTATTTCAAAATGTAAATTTAACCAAAAAAAAAGCCTCTGATGAGACTTTTTCTTTGATTATTATTTTTAATATTCATCCTCATTCCAAAGATAGTCTTCGTCTGTGGGGTAATCCGGCCAAATTTCTTCCATCGACTCATAGATCTCTCCTTCGTCTTCAATAGACTGTAAGTTTTCTACTACTTCTAACGGAGCTCCTGCACGTATAGCGTAGTCAATAAGTTCGTCTTTGTTAGCGGGCCACGGTGCATCACTTAAGTAGGATGCTAGTTCTAATGTCCAATACATTTTTTGTCGGTTTAGTTTTGTGCAAAAATAAAAATTTTACCGAAAAATACAAGTAAAAAACTATTTATTTTTAAAAAAGTTAAGATCGTTTTTTTTAGTTTACAGTCGCAGTTGCCAGAAACTGAGTACTGAGTACTGTGACTGTTTACTTCCTCGGAATCCATTTAACTTCTTCAGCGTTTAAGTCTTGAGACAATTTTCTTGCTAAAACAAAAAGATAGTCAGAAAGGCGGTTCAAATATTTAATTGCGATTTCAGCTACCGGTTCATTATGACTTAAATGGACCGCAAGTCGCTCTGCGCGTCGGCATACGCATCGTGCAATATGACAATATGACACTGTAGTGTGGCCGCCGGGTAAGACAAAATGAGTCATTTCAGGTAGTTCGCTTTCCATGCTGTCAATTTCATTTTCTAATAATTCGATATCGCTCTCTACAATTCCTAAATTTTGCAAACGAAGTTCTCCATTTTTCTTCACCTCTTTTTCTGGTGGCGTTGCTAGGATGGCTCCAATGGTGAATAACCGGTCTTGGATTTCTGCGAGCGTGTCTTTGTAATGCGCATTCATATCTTGGTCACGAACTAGGCCTATATTGGAGTTTAATTCGTCTACAGTTCCATAACTTTCAATCCTAATATGGTCTTTAGGAACCCGTGTCCCTCCAAAAAGTGACGTTGTTCCTGTATCGCCAGTTTTAGTATATACTTTCATATGCTGTTTATTTGTTTGTTCGGTTGTTTGCTTGGTCTTCCAAGCGAGTACAAATTTACTTTATTAATTCCACTATGGCATTAACAAATCGTTCTAAGGAACCTTCACTTAGATTAAAATACAAATCAGGTTCAATGCATTCCACTTCCATCAGATGCAACTCATTATCAATTACAATTCCATCTACTCTGGCATACAATAATTTTCCTGTAAATGTATCTACAATTTTTTGTGCTTTGGAGATCAGTTCAGCATCAGGATGTGTTAGTCTGTAGATGCCGCCAAATTGCACTTGAATTCTAAAATCACCTGGGATGGGTTTTTTATTGACCGCATGGGAGAACTTTTTATTAAAAAATATAAAGGAGGTTTCGCCTACTGTTTGAATCTCCGGCATAAACAGTTGTAATAACAAGTCCTTGTCAGAGGCTATAGCTTTATATTGGGTATTTATTTTTTCAGTATCGGCTGCTTCAAAGACTTCCGTGAGATATGAACCAGCAGAAAAGGCGGGTTTTATAACCGCTTTATTCCAATGGGACGGCATTAGTTCCTTTAGATTTAAATCAGTTGTTTTATCTATAAACAAGGTAGGGAGTATTTTGACTCCCTGCTGTTCCATTACCCGCAAATAAAATTTGTGTTTATTCTGTTTTATGATGGCAATAGGATTGAGTGTCTTAATCCCTAATTTTTCTATTTGGTCAAGCCAAAGGTTGAACTCGGTTTCTTTTTCGAAATAATCCCAGGTATTTCGAAAGACCAAATAGTCAAAATCACTCCAATTAATGCTTGGGTCGTCCCAAATTACAGCAGTTGCGGTAATTCCATATTTTGCTAATTCTGCAATTAAAGGTCGGTCTTGCGGCGTTAAGTCTGGAAGTTTTTCGCAGGTTAGTAAGGCTATTTTCATTTTTAAAAGTGTAATGAATTAGTAGAGTTTATTTTGGAAAAGAGTCTCCTAGCCCGGATAGAAATAGAAATCCTTTTTTATCCTGATTTCAGGATAAAAAAGATTGTAATGGATAGCCGGAAAAAGCTCCTTACTATAACTATTTTGTGATGTCGCTTTCAACCATTCCGTCGCGTAAACGAATTATTCGATGGGCATAAGCGGCAACTTCCTCCTCATGGGTTACTAAAATAACGGTATTGCCTTCAGCATGAATATCATTAAAAAGCTTCATGATTTCATCGGAGGTTTTACTATCTAAGTTTCCTGTAGGTTCATCTGCGAGAATGATCGACGGTTTATTGACTAAGGCTCTGGCGATGGCTACACGCTGGCGCTGCCCACCCGATAATTGATTGGGCTGGTGGTCCATTCTGTCGCCTAGGTTGACTTGCTCTAGCACTTCAGCAGCTCGAGCAGTTCTTTCTGATTTTGAATATCCTGCATAAATCATAGGCAAAGCGACATTCGCAAGTGCCGTGGTACGAGGTAGCAGGTTAAAGGTTTGAAAAACAAAACCAATTTCTTTATTTCGAATTTCGGCTAATTCATCATCTTTTTGCTTGCTGACATCTTGGCCATTAAGGATATATGTTCCGGATGTTGGAGTATCTAAACAACCTAAAAGATTCATCAAAGTAGACTTTCCGGAACCCGAAGGTCCCATCAGCGCGACATATTCTCCTTTATTAATTTCTAAATCAATACCTTTCAGTACATAAATAATCTCGTTACCAAGTACAAAATCTCTTTTGATATTGGTTATTTTTATTAAGGGATTTGACATTGTTATTTCAGTTGGTAAATTATGATTTTCTAATTTTTAAAAGTACAAAACACTTTTGAATTAAAGGTAAGTTGCTTAAAATACATTTTTGTTACATAAAGATTGTGATCCTGTTCCTCCATTGTTTGGATTAGCCAAGAGTTTTAAGATAGATCTAATGGATACAGACCGTTTTGGATATTGGACTCTAGAGCAGTAGTCTTTCTTGTGTCTGACGGGCTGCGGGAAGTAGTCTGAAAAGTTATTTAATCATAAAGGACGAGTCAAAAGAGTTGGGGAAATAGGCAGATGTTAGATGTATAACTCATTATCAATTAGTTGTTTGCATTTAATTTCATAATTAATCCAATTATTTACATAATTATTGGATTTAGATTGAATATGCTTAATTGCCTGCTACATTTGTTCACGAATAATTAATAAATCAAAACTATGAAAACTACAAATTTAGTATTAGGAATGGCGGTTATCGCCTTAGGATTTACATCTTGTAAAGACGAAAAAACAGAAGAAGCAAACAAAACGGTTGAATCTTATGTTGTTTATGTTGACTCGTTAGAAAATGTAGCGCCAGAAGATGCTAAAGCAAACTGGTCTGCAATCGAAGCTAGTTATGAAATAAGAAGCAGTCAAGCTGAAACAGCACTTTCAGATTTAAAAGAAAGTGAAGAAGCTAAAGCAAAAATAGAAGCAAGCAAAGTAAAATATGCTGCACTACAAGCTAGAATGCAAGCGGAAATGCAAGCTGCAATGCCAAATTCTAAACAACAAATGAGAAATTCATTGTTTGGTGAAGGAAAAATTGGTGATGATATGAATTTTGACTGGGTAAATAAAGATAATATTCTTAGCGTGTACAGACAATTTATTCATACCGCTGAAGATAACAAAGATAATTATTCTCGTGAAGACTGGGATGAAGTTAAATTGATGTATGAAGCATTAGACAGTAGAAAAAACACTGTTGAAAAAGAGGGTCTTTCATCATCAGATAATAGAGAAATTGCAGGTTTAAAATTCAAATTTGGTCCAATGTTAAAGATTAATAGAATGGGCGCTAAATCTGAAGAAATGAAAGAAGCAAAACAGTAAGATTTTACTAATTTATATTAAAAAAAAA
>NZ_AJXL01000144.1 GCF_000264055.1 Flavobacterium sp. ACAM 123
GTTTATTTGGTACAACGCTGTGCGCCCTTCGGGCTCAGCTCTTCGCCTTTCTTTACCCTGAATTTAGTTCAGGAGCTTTAAAAATCCTGTTCTAACGAACGGGGTTTTTTTGTGTTAAGATTATTTTGTAATGTATTAAATTCCGTATAAACCCTATTTAGGTAGTTGAATAGGTTTTTTTGTTTATAATAAAGTCAAGGTTTTTATCAAGGCAAACCCCAGTGCACATTATTCTTTATCGCAATCGAAGGCCCTGTAGTCGTGTTTATATTTTAGAGGTCTTTATAGGATCAATAACAAAACTTAGGGATTAGGCAAATAACTTAGTTAACCTAAACAGGAAGAAATCTACTTTTCTCATTCCTCTAAATTGATTTTCTAATGCTTTAATTTTAGCACTGAAGGATTCTGCAGAAGCATTTGTACTTTGTTATCAAAGTAGTTCAGTCTGGAATCATAATTGATTTTTATGGTGTTCATGATTGTATTGAAACTTTTAATCCCTAAGTTCTCTACATCGTTATACCAATGTGCTAATTTTGTAATGGCTAGTGATTTATCGGTATTGTTGTTATAAATGTTGCGTAATTGTTGGCCCAAAAAATAGACGGTTATGATTCATGGATATTCTTCAAATACTATTGCGGCGCTTTCTTTTTGACTCTCACTCCATTTATTTGGACTTTTATATAATAAGAACCGACTTCTGGTGAGTAATTGTTTAGCAGTATCACCGTTACTAAATTCTTTAGGTACAAATGGGGTTTTATTGACTTGCGCTTCGGTTATTCTTACGTTTTCTTTATCTAAGGCATCCCACTTTAGCCTGATTCGGACTTCTTGAACGGCTTTTAAAGCGAGTTTTTGAACATGAAATCGATCTGTAACTTGTTTGGCTTTTGGAAACGATTTTTCAGCAATTAATTTCATACTGTTAGCTATGTCAAGGGTAATTTCGGTAACTTGATTTCGTTTTTTTAGATCTAATTTCTGCAAATAACTAATAACAATTGCTGATTTTGTTACTGCAATGATCGCTACAATAGAACTCTTCTTTCCTTTTGCGGCTTTATTGGTGACGACCGCGTAAAGTTTTCCCATTGATAGATTTACTTCGTCTATTGATAAACTAGAACCCATGTTTTCAGGAAAAATTAACCAATCTCTCGCTTGTTCACGTTGTTCCCAGGTTGAAAAGTTGCTGAGATGTTGTTTATATTGTCTTTCTAGTTTTTTTCCATTAACACTGACTATTCCGATGAAAGTGGACACCTCATTCTGGAGTAAAGTGTACAGTAGTTTTGATGATGATTTCTTGGATTAAAATTAGACAAAAATTTTTATTACTTTTTCATTTTTTTTCTCATGGGTTCTCCCTTGAGTTCAAAGCGGATTGCTGAATGAATAATCCGATCCAAAATAGCATCTGCGATTGTCTTTTCTTCAATGAGATCATACCAGTTTTTCACCGGTAGCTGAGAGCAAAAAATGGTTGCCCTTTTTTGATTTCTATCCTCTACCAAATCCATTAGGAGCATCTGTTTTTCATTAGTGATGGCTTGTATTCCAAAGTCGTCGATAATCAACAAATCGTGATTCTCTATCTTAGTGAGTTCCCTAATGTAAGAGCCATCTGCTTTAGCCATGATTAATTTTTGGAAGATTTTGCCCAAATTATAGTAAAGCACTTTATACCCTTTGATACAGCTTTGGTGCTCCAAAGCTGTTGCTAAAAAGCTCTTTCCTGTTCCAGTACAACCTGTGATGATTAGATTTTCATTTCTATCAATAAAGGAGCAGTCCGATAAACGGGTAAGAAGGTTTCGCTCGAGATTGCGGTCATCGGTATAGCTTATCTCTTCTAAAGACCCTTGATAATGGAACTTTGCATTTTTGAGTAATCGCTCGTTTCGGCTATTGTTGCGGTGGTTGTCTTCGGATTCGATAAGCCAGGCAATAAACTCGTCGTTGGTAAATGTACTTTGATTTCTGGTTTCGAATGAAGATTCATAAGCGCGTTTCATTCCGTTTAAACGCATTTTCTGCATCTTTTCGATAGTGGCATTTGTGTTCATATTTTGATTTTATTTAAAATGTTAAGCGTAATATATTGACCCTCTGATATTGTCATGATTAGATATGGAGACGTTGAATAAATCCAGTTGTTCTTCTTCTTTATCAAGGCCTCTCTCTAAAATGTTTTTGATAGAATTGTAGCTTACTGCATCATAGCTTAGCGCGCGTTTACAGGCGTTATCCAGGCGTTCTTTTCCTATTTTGGTTGCCATGCTCAATATTCCCAAGCAACTCTTATGACTCTGTTCGGGATACTGTTTTTTATCCAATATTTTCTCGATGTATTCTTTGGTCGAAGTGCCTATCTTTTGCGCCCAAGTGATAAAATATTCTGAACTCTAATCGGCATTGTAGTTGTGACTCACAGGCATATGTTACTTTACCGTCAAATAATGGTAAGCCTTACGGCTGCGCGGGTGAAGAGCAATTCGGGCTTGGTTATGGTAGATTTCCACGATACTTTGGGTAAGAATCATTTTTACTTTCTTTCCGATATAGGCACTGGTTATGCTGTAATAGTTTTTATCAGCAGAATAATAGACATGACAATTCCTCTGTACTGTGGTGATTTTGTAGTCTCGGAGTTCGTATTTTTCCAAAGGCAATGGCTTTAAAACATCCTTCTCTATTTCTAAAAAAAGACCGGTACGACTGTATTGTTTTTTCTGAAAAGGGGTTTGATTGTAAATCAAGAGAAGCTCCTTTATAGCCAAATTCAATTCCGTAATTCCGTAAAACTCTTTATCTCTGAGCCGCATGGATACGGGTGTAAGTGATGTTTACGACACCTTCCACCAAGGATTTGTCCTTAGGTTTCAAGGCTCTGGCAGGCATTATTGAGGTGTCGTAATGCGAAGCAAAGCAGGCAAACTGTTCGTTTACATGGGGTTCGTATTTATTGGATTTGGTTACTGCCGATTTCAGATCATCATGAATAATACAGGCAGGAACGCCTCCAGGTAATGCAGGCAATTTTGAACACTGCTTATAAAATCTGGTATCTGCTGAGAAAAAGAGGCTTCCACGTAAGTGTATTGGCTTGCGCCAAGGGTAGCAACAAAGACTTCTACTGGCTTTATTTCGCCTGTTTCCTTGTCAATGATATGCAGTTTCTTGCCAGCATAATCAATGAAAAGCTTTTCCCCTGCTTTATGGATAGCGGGCGTATAACCTTCCGATTTGCGGTTCCATTTATTGTAATGTTCACAGAATTGGCTATACATGACTCCTTCGGGGTGTTTGGCCTTATAATCTCCCCAGAGAATATGACGAGTAACACCAACACGCTTTAATTCCTTTTCGAGATAAGGAAAAAAGGAATATAAATCTTTGTGAATCTGCTCTCTGTTGACAGGGTTCAACTCATTGGAAACTTCAAAAAGCTCCGATAAATCTTCGCCTTTGAGTTCAAGGAGTTCCTTTAAACAAACCCCAGAAGCGGCAATGACTCCAAGATATTTGATGATAGTTGTCCTTGATTTCCCAAGACTTTTAGATATTTGATTATTCGAAAACCGTTGTCTTTCATTCTGATGATTTCTCTTATCATAACTGATCCTATTGATTTATTGGCCATACTTATGTGATTTGATCACAAAATAGAACTAAAAATCATCAACAAAACTGCTCACTTTAAACCGGAATAGGGTGTTCACTTTACTCTGGAATCACCTGTTCAGTTTAAACCGGAATAGGGTGTTCACTTTGCTCCGGAATCAACTGCTCACTTTAAACCGGAATAGGGTGTTCACTTTACTCCGGAATCAGCTGTTCACTTTGAACCGGAATGGGGTGTTCAGTTTGCTCCGGAATACTCATTAACACCAAAGAAAAAGCTGCAAACTCATGAGTCATGCGGGTTCCTTGCACCACGATATTCCAATCACTTTGGATGATTTCTTGAAATAATTTTTCAGTCCAGCGTCGTTTTCTAATGTGCAGATATACAAATTTCCCTCGAAGTGGAAAATCTTTAATAGTAATCTCATTTAAGAAGCCTTAAGAGATAAGTTGTCTATTATTATATTCTTTAGGTGATATGCTTTTTTCTACAAAAAATAGATGCATTTTCTTTTGCTCGAGTTTGGTATTTACCAAATCAAAGTGGTCTACAATTAATTCAGGAAGTTTAAGTTTGGTGAGTTCTATGTAATTTTCCAAAATGTATTTATTTAACCGCGAAGTTAAGCAATCTTCAATTCCTCCCCAACTTTTAGGATTGATCCATATAATTCATATAGTAGAGCTGCTCTTTTGTTATTGATTTTGAGATCATTGTGATTTTGTTTGTAAAAAAAGTAGTGATTTCTGGTGAGCAATTGGTTAACAGTGTCACCGTTCGATAGCGTTATCGGCTCAAGCTTCTTCCTTGTAGGCTTTGTCTTTTTATCGCATCATTTTCTAAATCGATGGTTATCTATCTGTATTTAATTTTGATTTCCTGCAAAGCTTTTAATGCCATTATAGAATGTGAAATCGATCCGTAACACGTACGGCAGTTGGAAAGCATTTCTTAGCGATGAGTCCCATATTTGCTGCCATGTCTTGAGTTATGCCTGTTACTAAATTTTGTGGTTTAAGCGCTATTTTTTCCAGGGCAGTAATTAGCGAATTTGCTTTAGTATCAGCAATGATGTCTACTGTATATCCTTGTTAACTCTTGCCTGCTCTGTTGGTTATAATGGTGTAAAGTTCTCTATAGGAGTATGAAGTTCTGTCTATTGATAAACGTTTACCATTGTTTTTTAGGATATAGTAGCTATTGTCTAGTGTGTGGCTTTTGATCTCATGTTTAAAAGCGCTCAAAAAGTTTTTATATAGGTTTTGTAATTTTTTACTATTAACTCCATAGAAAAGGCGATGGTATTTCAATAATTGGGTCAAGAATCTATTGAGCTCTTTTAATAAAGACGACTTGTCCGTTGTCTTCAATAAGCTATCGTCGGCGTGTGATATGAAGATCTACTTGTTGTTTACGAATAGGAAAGTCTTGAACTGACATCTCTTGAAAGACGCTTTTAAAACTCAATTTGTGATGACGATGGTCTCTTGTAATTGAATTAATTTCTTTTAAGTATAAATGCTAAATATAGTCTTTTTTCCTATAAGACGCCAATAAAGTATTGATCAAGAACTTTTAATCTTGATCCAATACAATTGGCACTTATTGAAATTGATAACGTTTATAAGATTTTATATTATCGTTAAAATTAACCTTCAAGTTTGGCTCAATAAGTCCTTTGAAGATCATCATGAAAAAGTCGCGGATGGTGTACAAGTGGTTCTATTGTAAAAAACTATTGTTTTACGACCTGAAGCCAATGACATTACATATTTTATTACACTTGAAATTTATGTAGCAAGGTATTGATGGTTTATAATTTATTTGTAAGGTTATAGTTGTTAACTCATTTGTTAATTATAAATTAATTTTTCATTGTGTTAGTCAAAATAAACGTTTACTTTTATTTTTTTAATTTACCTAAGCGGCATTTTAAATTAACTGTTTTTAATTTTAATTTAACATAAATCGTATATGAAACATAAATTACTTATATTTTTCTTGTTTTTTACGTCTTTAGCAACTGTTACTATAGCTCAAAATACAGAGAAAAGTAAATCAATATCTAAAGTCAATTCGGGACTGCCAAATGCGCTTAAGACAAACAAGATAAAAGCTATCATACCTCCCCCATTGGCTACTGCAGGAAGTGCTTGCAAGGAAGAGTCTGCTAATAATGTTACAGTTGTAATGGCCGCGTCGGGAGGAAGCGGAGATATTATAGAATGGTTCGGTGATCAGACTTCCTCTACTATCTTGCATTCAGGGTCTATATATAGCCCAAGTATAGGTAAAACTACTACTTATTATGTATGGAGCCATTCTGGAGCGGATTATAGCATAAGAGTCCCTGTAGTGGCATCAGTGTTTGTAGCTCCACCTACAGTGACATTAACTATTTCTCCTAGTGAAAGTCCTATTTGTGAAGGAACTTCTGCTACTTTTACTGCAAATGGTGGCGCTGATTTGTTTGAATTTTCAGTCAACGGAATTGTTACACAAGCAATGTCTGGAACTAAAACATACACGACAAGTATGTTAAAAAATAGTCAAACAGTCAGTGTTAGAACAAGGTATGGAATAACCTTAGACGGAATAGTAAAAGAAATTGCTTGGGGTAAAGGATTAGCTGAAGATAATGTTCAAGCTGCATTTTTGTCTCCCGGCGCTGCAAATAACTATATTAATGGGATTAAAATCAGTTCAACTGAAAAAGAATTAGTTTTTGGATTACCAGGAAGTTTACAAAATAGTGGCAATATTTTATTGTTTTTAGATACAAAACCTTCGGGATTCAATGTAGCGAACTTTGGGGATGTTGCAAGTATGTCGCCGACAGTGAGAGGCTTTAATTTTTTTAATAATAAGCTAAGTACATTCGATACTTATTTCGAAGCAGATTATTGTATTCTTATTGCAAAAGATGATTTAGGAGCAAGTTATCTTTCAGATGTTGTAGAACTAAAAACGGGTAATTCTATTATTGGTTTCCCAAAACCTTTAATGAGTGTTAAAGAAGGTAACTCGGGTATTGATGATTATGATAATGGATTCGAAGTTTCAGTTTTGAAATCATTAATTGGCTATAATCAAGGAGACATCAAATTTTTTGTATTTACAATGCAAAATGATATTGTCACCAATTCTTTTTTAAGTCCTGAGAGAAGCAGCTCTCTAGATTATGGGAATAGTTCGATTGATTGGAATTCTAAAGACCCTAATCCAGTGGTTATTTCTGCGAATGCTTTAATTCCTTGCTATAAGGAAGCAAGTTTAGTGATTAACGTAGTGGAGCCACCTACCACCGCTACCGTTGGGCCAGATCAGTTTAATTGTACATTAAATAGCAGTTCTCTTGGGGGGAACTCGCCGACGATTGGTACTGGTGTTTGGACATTAAAATCAGGACCAGGCGCGGCGACTTTTAGCGATGTAACTAGTGGGGCTTCTTCCGCTACAGTTGATACAGAAGGCATTTATATATTTACTTGGACCATAACTAATGGTGCCTGTCCACCATCGACAGCGGACATTAATATAGAATTTAAAAAACCTATAGAAACTCCAATCTTAAGTAGTGTAACACAACCAACTTGTAGTGTAGCGACTGGAGGTTTTTCTATTGCTAACTACAATGCTT
>NZ_AJXL01000145.1 GCF_000264055.1 Flavobacterium sp. ACAM 123
AAGTCTCTTTTATATTTAAATTAGTTAGAAAAAGAAAAAGCACTCCCTTTGTCTACGAAATGATCCTGCCATCTTCCATGGTTATTATTCTATCCGTTTTACTGGCAAAATCAATATCATGCGTAACAATTAATATTGTCTGGTTAAACTCTTGTGTTAATGTCTTAAAGATATCAAAAACAACGTCTCCATTTTTCTTGTCTAAATTTCCAGTGGGCTCATCTCCCATTATGATTAAAGGATCGTTTATAAGGGCTCTTGCTATCGCGACCCGCTGCTTCTCACCGCCACTCAACTGATTGGTCTTTTTTGTTGCGTGTTTTTCTATACCCAATGTTTTCAAATGTCCCATCGCACGGTGTTCTAATTCTTCTTTGGAATACTTACCTAATTTTAAGCCAGGAAGTATTACGTTACCCAACACATCATATTCTGACAACAAATAATGAAATTGAAAAACAAAACCAATTTTTTCGTTTCGAATTCTTGCCAAATTAATATCCGGTTGCCCCGTAACTAGCTCGTTATGAATCAATACTTGTCCTTCATAATCTGTATCCATAGTTGAAAGTAAATATAACAAGGTTGATTTTCCACAGCCAGAACGTCCCTCTATGGAAACAAACTCGCCATGATTAATGCTTAGGTCGATACTCTTAATTACCTGAAATTTTACAGGATTATAGAAATACTTTGTTAAACCTATGGTTTCTATCACTTTATTATTTTCCATACCTATTTCCCTCTAATAATTTCTATCGGATCTACTTTACTTGCTTTTAAAGCTGGAAATAAACCTGAAATAATTGTCGTAAAAAGCGCAAATGTTATTCCGATACTATAATACACTATATTATAATCAATTGGATATGTTTTAACGGTGGGTAAAGAAGTCGTTTCAAAAGGGATAACATCAATAATAGAAGAAAAAACATAACCGAAAACCAATCCAAAAATACCTCCTGTCAAACCAATAATTATCGACAATGATATGAAAATCCATTTTACGTCGTTACCAGAAAAACCAGTGGCTTTAAGAATGGCAATACTATCCATTTTTTCATAAATCATCATATTCAATATGTTGTAAATTCCAAAACCAGCAACAATAAGCAAAACGATTCCCACCGAATAGGAAATAATACTTCGCACTGTACTACCCGTTTCAAACTGCGAATTAGCGGTTTGATAATCCATTGCATCCAAATTGAAGGCCACATGAAACTCTTTAGCCAGGTCCACAGCCGATTCTTTATCATAAAGATTAATCTGAATATCCGTAATATAGTTTTTAGGCTGACCTAATAGTTTTTGGGCTGTGGCCAATGAGGTATAACTCATCACATTGTCAATTTCGGCAATTCCTATTTCAGAAATCCCCACTATTTTTAAGGAAGCTAGATTGCCAGTGGAAGTTGATATTTTTATAATATCTCCTTTCGAAAGTAACATTTTGTCAGACAGTCCCTTTCCAATAATAATACTGTTGTTCTGACTTAAATCCGTCACTTTCCCCTCACTTATGTAATCACTGATTTTAAAAAGCTTATCCTCTGCAATAATATCTATTCCATTTACAAAACCTGAAATTTCAATCGTTCCTGAGTTAAATAAAACGGAGGCAGTCACCTTTGGCGCCACATCAATAATGCGTTTGTCCTCCTTTAAAGTTTTAATGATTGACATGCTGTTGTATATCGATTTCCCTCTGTCTTTTGGTTTTATGGAACGAATGAAATTAGTGTTCTGTTTATAGTCAGCGGACAAAGCTAAAGGTTGATTTTCAGATGGTTTCACTTCATTATACAAAAGAACATGAGGGGTTCTGTTAAGCATTAAGCCATCCAGCATTTCATTCAATCCGCTCATAAAGCTGACTAGAGCGATAAACATAGCAATACCAAAGGTGACCCCCACAGCAGCAACTATAGTTTGTTTAAGTCGGGCTCTAAGCAAATGAAAAGCGATATTTAAAATCAGTTTATAATTCACTGTTTCGGCATATAAATGGTTTCATCCTTTTTCAATCCTTCTAAAATCTCCACCTTTTGGTAATCACTCAAGCCCGTTTTCACTTTCCTTTTCTCATCATTATTCACGATGACATATTCATTGTCCACTAAATAACTCTTAGGAATAGTGATGGTATTTTCTTTTGTTTTAATAATGATATTCGCTTCGGCGGTTAGGTTCGGATATAGTTTTTCCGGTACTTTTAGAAAGTGTGCTTCAATTTTAAAGGTACGGGAACGGGCATCCATAATGGGATATATTTTATCGACGATCGCTTCAAAAACTTCTCCTTTATAACTATCCATCGTAACTAACGCTTTCTGTCCCAAAGCCACGCGAACCATATCATTCTCATCCACTTCAAGTTCTAATATGAATGAATTTGCCTTACCGACTATCGCAAGAGGAGTCTGAGTGGTAACTAAGGTACCTTCATCAACCAAGACATCATACAATTGTCCGGCTAACGCACTTTTAATACTAAAATCACTTTGGGTATTTTGGCTGTATTTAAGATTGATATTATTGCGATCTTGGTCATTCTTCAATTGTACTTTGAGTTGTGCCAATTGTTTTTTGGCCGACTCATAATTGAGTTTTGAACTTTTAAAAGCCAGTTCGACCCCTTCAAAATCAACTTCTGAGATCCCTTCAAGCGACCTGATTTTCTTATTTCTGTTATAAATGGATTCATCAAGGGTGAGCTTATCCTTTGCCGATTGCACTTTCAACTCCATCTCCGCAATCTTATCTTTGATGTAACGGCTATTTCCTTGACTTAGCTGGTACGCTAATCTGGCATTTTCGGTATTTAACTCGGCTTTTTCGCTTTCTAGTTCAAAAAGCAATTGCCCCTGACTTATGGATTGTCCCGCGGCAACTTTTATTTTTTGTAAAATACCATTTACGGTGGAGTAAACGGTATACTGATCATCTGCTTTAATGATTCCTGATGCATATACACTTTCGGTTACCGTACCGACAGTGGGTTTTATTCCCTCACTATTTTTCGAACAGGATAGCACTAAAAATAAAACAGCCAATAAAGTATAGTTTGTAAATTTCATCTAAATCGATTTAATAAGAATAAGTGACGAATAAACACTTAAATTTACCTCTTTTTTCTGAAAATCAACCTAGAAAGACGGAATTTAAAAAAGAATAACCTGACTGTTTTGCTCAAATTACGCTTGCTAAGAATTAATTACAATTGTTTTTCCAACTTGTAATCTTCCATTAAATAGCCGTGATCCAATTCTATATCTTCTTTTCCAACAATTTCAAAGCCCAGTTTTTGATAAAAGGTCACTGCCTTATTGAATCGATTTACATTCAAGGATAGCACCTTTGAATTATTCTCTTTCGCATAACCTACGACAGCATCAATCAATAGCCTTCCTATCCCTTTTCCTTGCGCTTCGGGAAGTAAATATATTTTATGCAAACGTGTAACTTTATCATCTAAATAATCATGCTGAAAGGAAGCAAAACCAAGACACATAGTTCCCTCGGAAGCTAAAATAAAATGATGCCCTTTATGGAGCATATTATCCAGCAATACCTCTTTAGAATAAAAGGCTTTTAACATATAATCTAGTTGCGTCGCAGAAAGAATTTCCCCATATACATCAGGCCATGTTTTATAGGCAATTTCTTGAATTGTTTTGACATCGTTGGAATTGGCTACTCTTATTGTAATCATGTGAGGTTAGAGGTTATAAAATAGAGAATAGAAATCTAAGACTGTAAACTAAAAAATGGTAACTATAGTTTACCCGTGAATAGTTTCATTTTTACCATAATTCTCGATGACTGAAGCTTCAAATTCAATCCATTCCCGCCAGCGTTTTTCGACATCTATCCCTATTCCGTATTTTCTGGCATAAGTAATAAAAGTGGTATAATGTCCGGCTTCACTTTCCATTAAGTCCCTGTAAAACACAGCTAATTCTTCATCCTGAATATTCTCTGATAGCACTTTAAAACGCTCACAGCTCCTGGCTTCAATCATCGCCGAAAAAAGCAACCTTTCTACCAAACTGGAAACTCTACTTCCATTGCTGTTTTTTTTCATGTACAAATACAACTCATTCACATAATGATCTTTGCGCTCACGCCCTAATTTCAATCCGCGCTTAATGATGATATTGTGTACCTGCTCAAAATGATCAATTTCTTCTTTGGCCAAAGCCAAAAGATCCTGAACTAAATCTTGATGCTCTGAATTATTAGTGATAATAGTAATCGCATTAGTGGCCGCTTTTTGCTCGCACCAAGCATGATCCGTCAAGATTTCCTCGATGTTTTTTTCAACAATGTTTACCCATCTAGGATCCGTTGGCAATTGCAATCTTAATACACCCATTTTTATAGTCTTAAAGTTAAAAAGTCAAAAATTGAAAAGAATAAAGAATAAAGAATAAAGAAAAAGCCGAAAGTCAAAATTACAATTTCGACTTTCGACTTTAAAAACGGTATCACTTATTTTATTTTAGAAAACAAAAATAGCTCTTTCGCTCATCATTTCGTTAACTTCATTAGCGACTTGTTCTATAACCGCTTCATTTGTGTGATCCATAATCACCCTGTCGATTAAGTCAACGATCGCGTCCATGTCTTCCTCGACTAATCCACGAGTAGTGATAGCTGGAGTTCCAACACGAATACCAGAAGTTACAAATGGTGACTTATCATCAAATGGAACCATATTTTTATTAACAGTAATTTCTGCTTTTACTAGTGCATTTTCAGCATCTTTCCCAGAAATCCCTTTGTTTCTTAAATCAATCAACATCATGTGGTTGTCTGTACCTCCAGAAATGATATCGTACCCTCTTTTTACGAAAGCTTCCGCCATGGCTTTGGCATTTTTTTGCAATTGTAAAGCGTATGTAAAGAATTCATCTTGCAAAGCTTCACCAAAGGCAACTGCTTTTGCGGCAATGATATGCATTAAAGGGCCTCCTTGATTACCAGGAAAAACAGCTAGGTCTAAAAGTGAGGACATCATTCTGACCTCTCCTTTTGGAGTTGTTAAACCAAATGGATTAGGAAAATCTTTACCCATCATAATTAACCCTCCACGAGGTCCACGCAATGTTTTGTGCGTAGTAGTCGTAACGATATGACAATGAGGAATTGGGTCATTAAGCAATCCTTTAGCAATCAAACCTGAAGGATGCGAAATGTCAGCTAATAAAATAGCGCCAACACTGTCTGCAATTACTCTAAAACGTTCAAAATCCATATCACGAGAATAAGCTGAGGCTCCTGCAATGATCATTTTAGGCTGTTCTTTTATCGCTATTTCTTGAATTTTATCATAGTCTAAACGTCCCGTTTCACGTTCAACACCATAAAAAGAAGGGCTGTATAAACGCCCTGAAAAATTTACAGGAGAACCGTGTGTTAAATGTCCACCATGGGACAAATCAAAACCAAGAATTTTGTCTCCCGGCTTCAGGCAAGCAAAGAAAACGGCTGTGTTAGCCTGTGAACCGGAATGCGGTTGCACATTGGCATATTCAGCACCAAACAATTCTTTAGCTCTATCAATGGCAATTTGCTCCACAACATCCACTACTTCGCAGCCTCCGTAGTATCTTTTTCCGGGATATCCTTCCGCATATTTATTGGTCAAAACAGAACCAGCTGCTTCCATTACCTCATCACTTGCAAAATTCTCTGAAGCAATTAATTCTAATCCGTGTATTTGTCTTTCTTGTTCTTCTAGAATAAGGTCGAAAATTTGTTTGTCGCGTTGCATTTCGTTGTTTTTAGTTAATTTACAGCAAAAATACGAAAAAACGTTTGTGAAACTGTTAGATTATAATATATTTGAAGTATAATTTTCAACAAAACAATTAACAAATTATGTCAATAACAGCCAACGACACCAAAAGAAAATCATGGTTAGAAGTACCAGAAAAAAGTGATTTTCCAATTCAAAATATTCCTTTCGGCGTTTTTCTGACTAAAGAAAATGTGGTAACTGTGGGCACAAGAATTGGCGATTTCGCTATAGATTTAGGAGCTTTACAGCAATTAAATTACTTTGAAGGCATTGAATTGACTGACGATATGTTCATGCAGGACACTTTAAATGACTTCATATCAGATGGTAAAAAAACTTGGCGATTAGTAAGAAATCGTATTGCTGATATCTTCGATGAAAACAACCCTAAGTTGAGAGACACTGCGAAACATAGAGATATCATTATTTTCAATATAGATGAAGTAGAAATGCAGTTGCCTGTTCTTATAGGAGACTATACTGACTTCTATTCCAGCAAAGAACACGCAACTAATGTAGGAAAAATGTTTCGTGATCCAGAGAATGCTTTATTGCCTAATTGGCTTCACATTCCCGTGGGATATCATGGTAGAAGTTCCACTATAATTCCTTCAGGTATTCCGGTACACAGACCTATTGGTCAAACATTACCTGCTGGTGAAACCACACCCGTTTTTGGGCCTTCCCGTTTAATTGATTTTGAATTGGAAACCGCCTTTATCACGACTGATGCGAATGTGATGGGGGAAATGATTCCTATCAATGAAGCGGAAGACTATATTTTCGGAATGGTTTTATTGAATGACTGGAGCGCTCGAGACATTCAAAAATGGGAATATGTGCCACTAGGACCCTTCTTGGCAAAAAGTTTTGCATCATCGATATCACCTTGGATTGTTACTATGGATGCGCTGGAACCTTTCAGAGTTCCCAGCCCAAAACAAGATCCAAGTCCACTCCCCTATTTACAACAAAAAGGGAAACATTCCTTCGATATCCATTTGGAAGCAGCCATCAAACCGGAAAATGCAGAACCTACGATTGTGAGCAACTCTAATTTTAAATACATGTACTGGACCATGAATCAGCAATTGACACACCATACTTCAAACGGCTGTCGTGTTAATTCTGGCGACATGATGGGATCGGGAACGATTTCAGGACCTACACCAGAAGGTTATGGCTCTATGCTTGAATTGACTTGGGGTGGAAAAAACCCTATAAAGTTAAGTGATGGAACAGAGCGTAAATTCATTAATGATAACGATACTGTAATCATGAAAGGGTTCTGTCAAAACGGACAGGTACGAATTGGTTTTGGAGAAGTTTCCACTAAACTATTAGCTCCTTTTGTAAGGAAGTAGTTTGCAACTAAATTAAAGGGTCATAAAAAAG
>NZ_AJXL01000146.1 GCF_000264055.1 Flavobacterium sp. ACAM 123
TAATATCACAATATAATTTGTAGGAAATTTGTGTTTCTTTTCTTTAAATGCTACTATAGTTTTGCGGAGGCTGAATAGTTATAAATTTATAAAATCGATTATTATCCGTGTTATCTGTGGGCCATTTTTTAGTTTAGTCCGCAAAGCGGATAGTCCTATTTTGCAATAACAATTGATTTCAGATTTCAAATCAATTTCTTGTGAGTTTTCCTTGGTAGATTTTTAATTTATTAGTTAAAGCAAAAAATAAGGATATTTTTTTTCGCTATTCATTTTATATAAGTTACTATCATCTAGTTGATTATGTGTTTTAAAAAATATTTTTTCTTATTTTTAAAACCATAACTGCTATTGTAGCGTAAATGCTTTTATATAACTTAATAAATAGATTTATGAAAACTAGAAAATTTTTATCAGTAGCCTTTATGGCATTAGTATTTGGAGCAACTTCATTCGCTCAAAAATCGGTAATGGTAGGTGGAGCAGCAATGTATCCTTCTAAAAACATTATTGAAAATGCAGTTAACTCAAAAGACCACACTACATTAGTTGCCGCAGTAAAAGCAGCTGGTTTAGTTGAAACACTACAAGGAAAAGGGCCTTTTACAGTTTTTGCACCTACTAATGAAGCTTTTGCTAAATTGCCAATGGGAACTGTTGAAACATTATTGAAGCCAGAAAATTTAAAAACGTTGCAAACGATTCTTACGTATCACGTTGTATCAGGTAAAATGAACGCTGTTGATATTGCAAAAGCGATAAAAGCAGGAAACGGAAAAGCTACGTTGAAAACAGTTAGTGGTGGAACTTTAACAGCTTGGATGAAAGGAAAAAAATTGTACATCACTGATGAAAATGGTACAATGGCACAAATTACGATCGCTGATGTGAATCAATCAAATGGTGTTATTCACGTTGTCGATACTGTTGTATTGCCAAAACAATAATTTCGATTAAGAGGTTGGTTTTGTTGCTTGAAAAGTCCTGTGTTGTGCAGGACTTTTTTTGTGCAAAAAAAGGCCCAATTCTAAGTTTAGAATTGGGCTTTCTATTATGTTAGTTAGAACAGTTTATCTTAAACTGGCTCCAAGTTCCGTTTCAAAGTTCTTTTGCAGTTTCCCCATAATTTTATCAATTTGAGCATCAGTCAAGGTTTTTGAATTGTCCTGTATAACAAAGCTCAACGCATACGACTTTTTACCTTCAGGAAGGTTGCTTCCTTCATATACATCAAATAAACTGACTTCCTTTAACAGACTTTTTTCGCTCTGTTTTGCAATCGTGTAAATACTATCATACGTTACGCTTTGGTCTACTAACAAGGCCAAATCTCTTCTTACTTCTGGATATTTCGGGATTTCGCTGAATTTCACTTTATTGGATATCATTTTAATGATCACCGCCCAATTAAAGTCAGCATAAAATACTTCCTGTTTTATTCCAAAATGTTTAAGGATTGATTTTTTAACTGTTCCAAATTCAACCAATGCATTATGACCAGCGCCTATAGCAATCCCCTCTGAAAAAACATCAGATAATACAGGGCTATTTTGTGTTTTTTGAATTCCAAATCTAGCGAGGACTGCATCTACATAGCCTTTAAATAAAAAGAAATCAGATGGTTTCTGTTCTATAGTCCAACTTTCTTTGGCTCTATTTCCTGTAAGGAATAATGTCAGGTGTTTGTGTTCTTCAAAACCGGATAAAAATTTATGATAGCTTTTACCAAATTCAAACAACTTTAAATGACTGTTTCGGCGATTGATATTGTAGGATATCGCTTCCAGCCCAGAAAATAACAGAGATTGTCTCAATGTTGCCAAATCAGTACTTAATGGGTTTAACATGGTCACATTGTGTTCTTCCTTCAGCATTTCGGATAGTGCAACATAAGATCCTGTAGTTAATGAATTAGCCATCATTTCATTAAATCCTTGTGAATTTAATTGTGTTGCAATTATATTTTGTAATTTATAATCTTCATTTCGTGGAGAATTGGATACGGTTGCATTTAGTTTTTTAGAAAAGCTAATGTTATTGTACCCGTACACTCTCAATATTTCTTCTATTACGTCAATCTCTCTTTGCACATCAACACGATAAGCAGGAATGGTTAAACCCAATCCTGTTTCTGAAAAGCTGTTCACTTTAATGTCAAGTGACACTATAATCTGCTTTATAGTATCATGCGGTATAGCTTGTCCAATGATTTTATCAACATTACCGAAGTTTAAGAATACGGTGAAGTCTTCTATTTTCTTTTGGTAAACATCAATTAAATCGGATGTGATTTGACCCCCTGCCACCTCTTGAATTAATAAGGCAGCACGTTTTAGTGCGTAAGCCGTAATTGTAGGATCTATTCCTCTCTCAAAACGAAAAGAAGCATCTGTGTTTAATTGGTGTCTTTTGGCTGTTTTACGGATGCTTACCGGATTAAAATAAGCACTTTCGAGGAAAATTGATGTAGTATGCTCTAACACACCTGAATTTTTACCACCAAATACTCCTGCAATACACAACGGTCCTTTTTCATCACAAATCATCAGATCTTCTTCATGAAGAGTTCTTTCAACGTCGTCTAATGTCGTGAACTTAGTCCCTGAAGGCAGTGTTTTCACAAGTATTTTTCCATTGATTTTTGTAGCATCAAAGGCATGTAGAGGTTGCCCTAATTCGTGTAAAACATAATTGGTAACATCAACCACATTATTTTTAGGCGTAATTCCTATTGCTTTCAATCGGTCTTGTAACCAATTAGGAGATGATTTTACTGTAATTCCTGAAATGGTAACACCGCAATAGCGAGGGGCTAGCAGTGTTTCTTCTACATTTACATCAATTTTAAGTGTTCTCATGTCTACTCTAAAATTGCTGACTGAAGGAGTGATTAGTTCAACATTTACTCCGCTTTGTAGTAAACCGGCTCTTAAGTCACGTGCCGTTCCTAAATGACTCATCGCATCCGCACGATTAGGTGTAAGTCCAATTTCGAATACTTCGTCATTTTCTATTTTAAACACATCTGCCGCTTTTGTACCTGCGGCAATTGAATTGTCCAATATCATGATACCGTCATGACCTGCTCCAAGACCCAACTCATCTTCAGCACAAATCATTCCGTGACTTTCTTGTCCACGAATTTTTCCTTTTTTTATGGTAAAAGCAATTCCTGTTGCGTCATATAATACGGTGCCTATTGTTGCTACAGGAACTTTTTGTCCTGCATCTACATTACTGGCGCCGCATACAATTTGCAGTGGTACTCCATTGCCTAAATCAACAGTTGTTATTTTTAGTCTGTCGGCATCAGGGTGAGGAACACAAGTAAGGACATGTCCTATCACTATACCTTCTAAGCCGCCTTTTATAGACTGGTATTTCTCAACAACTTCCACTTCTAGCCCCAAATCTGTTAGCAATGCTGCCGTTTCTTCGGAGTTCCAATCTATTTTTATGAATTGTTTTAACCAATTATAGGATATTTTCATCTGTCAATTTTAATAAGAACGCAAATATAAGGATTGCAGTTTGTAGTAAGAAACTATTTTTTGGTTTTTTGTTCTAGTAGCAACAAATTTTAAAGCGGTATCAATATCATATCTGCAAATTAATAGAGTAATAAACAGGAATAATGTAAAATAATTAATATAAAAAAACACATGTGAAAATTTAATGCTATTAATTGAATGAATAGTGCTATTATCATTGATTTTATCAAGTTATATTTGATAAAATTTAAATTAAAATAGTTAGATATGAGTAATATAGTTTCAAGACCTGAGTTTAAGGCAAAGTACGATAATTTTATAGGAGGGGAATTCGTAGCTCCCATCAATGGACAATATTTTGATGTGATTTGTCCGATTGACGGACAGGTGTTTACCCAGGCGGCCCATTCTAGCAAAGAGGATGTAGCATTGGCTGTTGATAAAGCCTATGAAGCATTTCAAACTTGGGGAAAAACTTCTGCTACAGAGCGTAGCTTGTTACTCAATAAAATTGCGCAGGTTATGGAAGATAACCTAGAGTATATTGCTACAGTAGAAACAATTGACAACGGAAAAGCGATACGCGAGACAATGGCCGCTGATATTCCTTTGGCAATAGACCACTTTAGGTATTTCGCTAGTGTCATTCGTGCAGAGGAAAGTTCCATTGCAGAGTTAGATTCGCAAACTGTAACTATTGCTTTAAGCGAGCCTTTGGGAGTGATTGCACAAATTATCCCTTGGAATTTCCCAATATTAATGGCGATTTGGAAATTGGCTCCGGCATTAGCTGCAGGAAATACAGTAGTTCTGAAACCAGCAGAAAGTACGCCAATCTCTATTTTAGTTTTAATGGAATTGATAGGGGATATCCTTCCTCCAGGAGTTGTAAATATTGTTAATGGTTTTGGTGCTGAGCTTGGAAGAGCTTTGGTAACAAACAAAAAAGTATCAAAAGCTGCATTTACAGGTTCGACACCTACAGGACGTTTAGTGATGCAATATGCAACTGAAAATATTATCCCCGTAACATTAGAACTCGGTGGTAAATCACCTAATATTTTCATGAAATCCGTTGGTGATGCCGACGATGACTTTTTTGATAAAGCCATTGAGGGAGCGGTAATGTTTGCTTTGAACCAGGGAGAAATATGTACTTGTCCATCCAGATTATTAGTCCATGAAGATATTTATGATAAGTTTATAGCCAGAGTTATTGAAAGAACCGAGGCGATCAAAATGGGGAACCCATTAGATTTGACAACAATGATGGGAGCACAAACCTCATTGGTGCAACAAGAAAAAATCCTTAGCTACATTAAATTAGGAAAAGAAGAGGGAGCTGAATTATTAACTGGCGGCGAACAAAACCATTTAGAAGGTGAACTTGCTGAAGGATATTATATCAAGCCTACTCTTTTTAAAGGGCATAATAAAATGCGTATTTTTCAAGAAGAGATCTTTGGACCTGTTTTAGCGGTAACCACTTTTAAAACAACTGAAGAAGCCATAGAGATTGCAAATGATACGATGTATGGTCTAGGTGCTGGAGTATGGACACGTGATGCACATGAAATTTATCAGATTCCAAGAGCTATTCAATCCGGTAGAGTTTGGGTAAATCAATACCATTCTTATCCTGCAGGCGCTCCTTTTGGAGGGTATAAACAATCAGGAATAGGACGTGAAAATCATAAGATGATGCTTGGACATTATCGTCAGACGAAAAACATGTTGATTTCGTATGATAAAAAGAAATTAGGTTTCTTTTAATATGCAATGTTAAATATAGAAAAGGTAAGTTGAAAGACTTGCCTTTTTTTAATTCAAGTTCAAACGATTAAAGGCAGATTAAAAATTCACGTTTTACAGTAGAAAAGATGATAAGAAGAATTGACGCAACCGAAAAAGCAATCGAATTAATAAAAATATTACAGGAAAAACACGGTGACCTCATGTTTTATCAGGCTGGTGGTTGCTGTGAAGGAACACAGCCGCAATGCTTTGAGAAAGGCGGATTCTATCAAAGGTTAGGGGATATATGCATTGGTTCCATAGAAAACACCGAATTTTGGGTTGACAAAGACCTATTCGAGTATTGGAAACATGCACATTTTACCTTGGATGTAATTGATGCTTTTGGAGTAGGAGGATTTTCTTTGGAAACTCCATTAAAAAAGACATTCCGAATTGAATACAGGATTTTTACACCAGAGGAAGAACAATCACTGGAGCCGCTAAAATATATTGAATAATTTAATTTACGAACAACAGTTGGTATTGTTTCGGCGTAATTCCTTCGTGCTTTTTAAATAAACGGATGAAGTAATTACTGTCTTCAAATCCGGATAAATAACAGACTTCGTTTATTTGTATTGTTGGGTTTTTAAGCAATTGTTTGGCACATCTTAATTTTTCGCTTATCACAAACTCTATTGGACTCATGCCCAACTCCCGCTTAAAAAAACGATAAAACGAAGTGGTGCTCATGCAGGCTTTCTCGCTCAGATTTTTAAGCGTGATGTTTTCTCTTAAATTTAATCTTATGTACTCTATTACTTGAGTTATTGGGGTGTTAGAATCGGCAAACAAACCATCTTCTATAGATTTTGCCGTTTGCGTCTGTATAATCCGGACCAATAGTTCTTGCAAAGTCAAATCGGCTAAAGCATCTTTAGTAATCGAAGTACTCATGCATTCTTTTATTAATTTATTGATGGTCGTAGCCAACTCAACATTGTTATAAAAATAATAATTTTGATGATTTAAATGCCAGAATTGGTCGTTGCCTTTTTTAGGATAGCGCTCATTTAAAAACTGCAAAGTATCGTTTATTTTGGTTTGGTCTATCGCCAAAGCCAAACATTGGGTTGGGTTGTTTTTGCTAGCTTCCGGGAAATCAATTTTCATTTCCACATTAGAAGGAATAATAACGGTTTCTCCTGGTAAATATTCAAAACTTGGTTCATCAACAAGGTGCATTACTTTTTTACCTCTTAGCATACTAGTCACTACTAGATCATTAAATTTCAAAGGAACTAATAGTGATGATTTATAAGTTTCAAATAGATTTAATTCACAATGATTTAAATTGTAAACAGTTCTGTTTTCCACTAAAGTTTTTAATGATTTTTCGTTTGATAAATGTGGTGGATTTATAAAAGCACGGTTGTTATTCATAGATTTAAACTTAAGTAAACGAACGGTCTAAATTTAATAAAAATTAATGTAGCTATGACGTGATATGAATAAAATATAAGACTAATTCCTCCACAGGTCTCTTAATGTTTTCAACCACTTTACAGTTGGTAGATTTTTGACAGCATTTTGATTAGGTTTTTCAATTTATTTAACAATTAAGTTTACATCTGTACAACATAACAAAAATAAGATGATGACACACAAGAAACTAATTTTTTCAAGAAAAGCACTACTATTAATATGGAAAGTCCTGTTATTTTATATGTTTACAAGCAGCAGAAGTATCTATTATTGATTGGACTTTATGATCTAAAACTTTAAAATAATGAGTTGATAACTATTATTGAGTCCTGTTTAAATTACTTTTATTTTTTATGAAATTTAATTTTCAATATTGAATAGTTTTTTCACTTAAAATGTTCAATAAAAA
>NZ_AJXL01000147.1 GCF_000264055.1 Flavobacterium sp. ACAM 123
ATAAAACATTACTTTTTTTTGGATCTGTAGATATCCATGAAGAGAGAAAGGGATATAAATATTTGAGAGATGCTTTACAGTTATTGTTAATTAGAAGGCCTGAATTATTGAATGAAATTATTTTAGTTGTGGCTGGAGTGAAATCAGAATTATTAGGCTTGTCTGACTATGAAGTACATTATACTGGGCATCTGTCATTTGAGGATTTGTCTTTGTATTATTCGATGTCTGATGTTTTTCTTAGCCCAACTATTCAAGATGCTGGACCAATGATGCTAAATCAGGCTTTGATGTGTGGTACACCGGCAGTTGCATTTGAAATTGGAGTTGCAATTGATATAATAAATTCTGGAACTGGCTATTTAGCTAAATATAGGGATAGCGGGGATTTTTGTAATGGAATATTATATTTAATCGATAAAACAAAAAACGAGTCGGATCTAATTTCACAGGAATGTAGATTGCAATCACTTGAAAGGTCGTCTTATGATGGATTTAGAAGACAAATTATTAACGTTTACGATAAAGTAAAATAAAATTTAAATGAGATTTATCAGCAAATATTTAATATTTTTTTTATTTAACTTAAAATTATTAATTTATAAAATCAATACCGCTTTATTGTTTGAAATTAGTGATGTTAAATATAAAAAATTCACTTCATTGGGTTGTCCGCTTTTGGATATAAATGTTAATTCAAATTGTATCTTTGGAGCTGGTTTGGTCATTGTTAATTCTGCTAAATATTCTACTTTAGGCAAAAACAATAGATGTAAATTTGTTGTATATAAAGAAGCCTCATTGATAATTGGAGATAATGTAGGTATGAGTAATACTACTATTGTAGCAACAAAATCAATAATAGTAGGTAATAACGTTATGATAGGGGGCGGGGTTACAATAATTGATTCCGATTTTCATTCGTTAAATGCAGCTCATTGGCATACTGAATTAGATGAAAAAAACATGAAAAGTCTTCCCGTTATTATAAAAAACAATGTTTTTATAGGAATGGATTCTATCATTCTAAAAGGCGTAACAGTAGGTTCTAATTCAATTGTTGCAGCGGGGTCTGTTGTTTTTAAAGATATTCCTGATTTTCAAATTTGGGGAGGAAATCCTGCAGTGTTCATTAAGGTGAATAATCAAAAGCAATAAATCAATGGATGTAGTCATAATTTTTAATGGTTTAGGAAACCAAATGTCACAATATGCTTTTTATTCACAAAAGAAAAAAATCAATAATTCAACATACTTTGTTCCATTTTGTAAAGACCATAATGGGTTAGAATTAGAGACTGTTTTTAGCCTAAATACGAAAGAAACATTAATTCAAAAGTCACTTTATATTCTATTTAGAATTCTTCTTACAGATAGATTAAAAATTGTTAGCGACCCATTAAAATGGATACTTAATTTGTTCAAATGTAAAATAGTTAAGGAGAGTTTCAATTATAATTATAATCCAGAATATTTGAAGCCATCAAAGGGAATAACTTTTTATTATGGAGGCTGGCATGCTGAAAAGTATTTTGCTAAGGAGAATCAACAAATTAAATCTGTTTTTGAATTTACGGGTGATTTAGGAAAAATTAATAAAGAACATGTAAAAGACATAGCTAGTACAAATGCAGTATCGTTACACGTTCGCAGGGGCGATTTTATGAATGAAGCAAACATAGGCTTGTTTGGGGGAGTTTCTACAAAAGCATATTTTGAAGGAGCCATCAAGTTGATAGCAACTAAAGTGGATCATCCTCATTTTTTTGTGTTTTCAAATGATATGGATTGGGTGAAGGAAAATTTGTCAATGGATACCGTTACTTATGTGACTTGTAATAGTGGTAAAGATTCTTGGAAAGATATGTGCTTAATGAGTCTATGCCAGCACAATATTATTCCTAATAGCACTTTTAGCTGGTGGGGAGCATGGTTGAACAAGAATCCTCACAAAATAGTTGTTTGCCCTTCAAGGTTTTTAAATAATGATACATACACTGATATATATCCGGATTCGTGGGTCAAAATTTCAGATTACTAAATAAAATAAAATGAAAAAAGCAGCATTTACAATTTGTGCAAAAAATTATATAGGATTAGCACTTGTACTTGAAAAATCTATTAAAGAGTTTAATGGCGATATCGAATTTTTTATTTTTGTTGCAGACGAGATTACAGCAGAAGACAATATAATTGATCTTCCTGAAAATGTTATTATTGCTAAAGATGCTTTGAATATTGCATTGGCAACTTGGACTCAAATGTCTTTTAAATATGATTTAACTGAGTTTTGTACTTCGATTAAACCGTCCTGTTTTAAATACATGTTTGAAAAAATTAAACCTGATGGTTGTATTTACTTCGATCCAGATATATTAGTGTATAATTCGCTGGACTTTATTTACGATAGTTTAGTTGAAAAATCTATAATGGTTACGCCACACATTACTACTATAGAAGAAAAGTATTCGGGAAAATTAAATGAAAGAAGTTTGTTTTATTCGGGTATGTTTAATTTAGGTTTTCTAGGTCTTAAAAATGATGCGTGTGCAAGAAGAATGCTAGATTGGTGGGAGGTACGGTTAGAGGATAGATGTTTTCAGAATATGATGGAGAACTATTTTACGGATCAAAAATGGATGGATTTTCTCCCTTCATTTTTTCCCAATGAATTATTGATTTCTTCACATTTAGGTTTAAATGTTGCTCCTTGGAATTTTTATGAACGAAAAGTTTTTGAAAAGAATGAATCTTTTTCGATTAGAAATAGAATTGATGATTCTAATACAAATGAATTTCCTTTAACTTTTATACATTTTTCGGGGTTCAATTATAAATTTCTAATAGATGATAAAGTAAGTCAAGGAAATATTAAAGATTTAGAAATTTATTCAGATTTTAAAAGTCCAATTGAGCAATACATTGAGCATTTAAAACAAAGTGATTTTCTTAAATATTATAAATTGCAGTATAGTTATAATTTCTTTTCAAACGGGATACCAATATCTGCAATTTATAGAAAGCTATTTAGAAGATTATTTGAGGATGGTAAAATGGCTTCTAATCCTTTTAACTCTAATAATATATTTTATCAACAATTAAAAAACGGAAAGGTCTTAAAAGAGGATTTAGCGACAACTGATAGAGCTTCAATTAATAATTATGATGGTGCAGAAAAAAAGACAATTCTGATTAATAAAATGCTTTATTTTATTTTTCAGGTAGTAGGGGTTAATAAGTTTTTTCTTTTGACGAGATTAATGAGATTATATTCAAAAACAGAAAACCACGTTTATTTGATTGATAAGACCTATTTTAAAAATTTTAAGATAAGAAATTAATTTTACCTTAAGTTTTAGATAGTATGTTCAGTTCTAAAATTTGCAATTTATGATATGTGACAAAAATTAAATTTTTTAAATATTCAAAAGAGAAATAATGTCAGCCTCAAAAAGTAAAAAACACAAAATCTCTTTATACTTTCGTGCAAAAGGCGCTGATTATAGTATTGAGAGAGTTTTTGATTCGATTATACCAAAGTTTGATTTAAATTTATCGGTCAGCCAGGTCTATGTTCCTCATTACTTAATTAGGTTTACTTATATTTTACAAAATTTAATTCATTGTAAAAACAATAAATCTGAGGTTAATCATATTACGGGTGTTATTCATTATTGTGCTTTTATACTCCCATATTCTAAGACCATTATTACTATACACGATTTAATTTCAGTGGAACATGGGAAAGGTTTGAAAAAAATAATCTTTTGGTTTTTTTTCTTTTATCTGCCTTTAAAAAAATGTAAATATGTTACGTGTATCTCTGAGTCAGTTAGAGATTCTCTGATTAAGTATAAATGTTGTCCTGCTTCAAAGATTATAGTAATTCCTAATCCGGTTTCAGATTCCTTTGTTCATTTTCCAACCGTTTTTAATCAAGAATTTCCTCAGATTTTGCATATTGGCACAAGGCCAAATAAAAATTTAGATAGTGTTATTAAAGCTCTAATAGATATTCCCTGTCACTTAGTAATTATTGGAGAAATCGGAACATCAGAACAAATTTTACTAAAGGAAAATAGAATAAAATATACCAATAAAAAGAATTTAAGCGATGATGAAATTTTAAAGGAGTATATTGATTGTGACATTGTGAGTTTTCCAAGTCTTTATGAGGGATTTGGTGTCCCTATAATTGAGGGGCAAGCTATTGGAAGGCCAATTCTAACGTCTAATATTTCACCAATGAAAGAAGTAGCAGGTGAAAATTACTATTTAATTAATCCATATGATGTTCGTGCTATCGCTAAAGGATTTAAGGATTTAATACATAATAGTGAGCTCAGAAGTAATTTAATCGCGGAAGGATTATTGAATGTTAAAAAATATAATTCGGACTCGATTGCAAATATGTACATGGAATTATATTCTAAAATACTTAATTCTAAAACTTAATTGATGAATATTTCTGCTGTCGTTATATCTTATAATCCTGAATGTGAATTATTATTCAATAATATCAAATCCTATGACAAACATGTATCTCAAATAATTATTATTGATAATTCTACTGACTTTGAAAAGAAAGTTATAATTGAAAAATTTTGCCACGATAACAAGTTCGTTTATCACGATATGAATGGTAATCTAGGTATTGGAGCGGCTCTTAATGTTGGGTTTGATTATGCTGTAAAGGGTAATGCTGAATGGGTATTAACTATGGATCAGGATAGTTGTTTTGTTACTGATTTGGAAGGCTATAAAGCTTATATTAATAATGATGAATGTGAAAACGTTATAGCGCTAATACCAACCTACGATTACTACGGTAGTATTGAAGTTAATAATGAAAAACCTTCAAACCCTATAATCGCTCCTCAATCAGGTAACTTAGTTAAATTGTCTAATTTTATTAAACTAGGTCCTTATCGGGAAGATTATTTTATTGATTTTGTTGACTATGAGTATTGTTTAAGGGCAAAAGCGAATGAGTTATTGATTTTTAAAATTAATTCGGTAAAATTAAGTCATGAACCAGGTGTCCGGAGTTCAGTTTCTGTTTTTGGAGTACAGTATAGTTATTTTGAGGCCGCCCCTATGAGATATTATTACGTTATTCGAAACGGATTGAAAACGGCATTAATTTATAGAAATTTTCAGTCAGTGTATATAGTTATTAAGACGGCAATGAGAGTTCTCTTTCTTGAAGATAAAAAAAGAGTTAAGTTGAAATTTGTGTGGAAAGGTTTTTTGATTTTTTTAAATTTTAGTTAAGAATTTATATTGTTTGATTGGAAAAGTATGTTAAAATCTATTTAATAGAAAATAATTAATTAATGGAAGTTTATTTAAGTACAATTTTACTTATTTTTTTATTTGCTTTTTTTGAATTACGATGTAAGTTAACCGTAGTTGAGCACACAATTATGGCATCACTATTATACGTTGTAATTGTTTTGCAAGTTGGACTTAGATGGGAAACAGGTACTGATTGGTCGTCGTACTATAATAATTTTTTGAATACCACCGATATTAATATTGTTTTTGTTAATAGTCTAATAGGATTTGAACTGGGATACGGTCTTTTCTCTTTTTTTATTCGAAGTCTAACAGACAGTTATACTGTTTTTCTTTTGTCGCATGCAATACTATATTATTTTTTAATATTTAAAGCTAATAAGCGATTAAGCCCATTTCCATTCTTGTCATTGCTTTTGTTTTATGTAACAAATATTGGTGTTTTAGGTTCTAACAGACAGTTACTTGCATTGGCAATATGCTTGTATGCTTTAAAATTTGTAATAGAAAAAAAACCGATTAAGTTTTTTATATTAGTTTTTGTAGCTTTTCTTTTTCATACTACAGCTCTTTTATTCATGGTATATTATTTTCTAAATAGGGATTTTAAAAAATATCAAATAATAGTTGTTCTGGTTTTAGCTTTTATAATTGGGAAAACAACCTTACCTAACATCTTGTTTTCTGGTTTAGGAAGTTTATTAGGAGGTGCATCTGCTTCGAAAGTTGATGTGTATTCCGCTGCTAGTGATGTTGGAGATGCCAGTTTAAGTCTAATTGGTTTAGTTAGAAGGTTAATTTACTTTGTACTTTTTATTGTTAATTATGATATGCTTACTGCTAAGTTTAAAGAATATAAATTATTGTTTAATGGGTTTTTATTCGGTTTAGTCTTTTATTTTTTATTTTCAAATTCTTTGCTTATCTTAGTTAATAGAGGTAGTTTGTATTTTAATGTGATGGAAGTGTTTTTGTTAAGTAGCCAATTACTTATATTTCAGTTAAAAACGGATCGCAAATATATATTGCTTCTGCTACTTATATACTCAATTTATTTATTCTTTCAAGCAATATCAGGATATCCAGATTTGTTTGTTCCATATAAAGGAATTTTTATTAACTCAGATTTCAAAAGAAATTTATATTAAAATATATGAAAAAGACGATAGCTGTTTCTGCTATAAATTTTTTTGAAGGAGGTCCACTTTCGGTACTTATGGATTGTTTGGATTATGTGAATAGTGTAGATTTTAAATACTATAAAGTTGTAGCTTTAATTCATAAAAAAGAAATTTTAGATATCTTAAAGTATCCAAATATAGAATTTATTGAATTCCCTAAATCTAGAACGTCCTATTTCTATAGATTGTATTATGAGTATTTTTATTTTAAAAAAATAGCTAAAGATTATAATGTTGATTTTTGGTTGTCTTTACATGATATGACGCCCAACGTAGGTGGTATACCTCAAGCAGTTTATTGTCATAATCCCTCGCCGTTTAATTCGGTTAATTTCTCGGACTTATTAGTACAGCCTACTCAGTTTTTTTTTAGTTTATTTTATAAATATTTATATAAAATTAATATCAAGAAAAATAAATATGTGATTGTTCAACAAGTTTGGATCAAAGAAAGTTTTGAAAAAATATTTAATCTAAATCCTGAAAAAATTATTATATCAAAACCCCAAGTACCAGAAGTTCCTTTGCAATACATTTCTAATCCGCAATATAATATAAAAAAACAAACTTTTTTTTCCCTTTACCCTTT
>NZ_AJXL01000148.1 GCF_000264055.1 Flavobacterium sp. ACAM 123
GACTTAAAGCGACTATTCCAAATGTTAGTGGTATTGAAACTCCAAGTAGTGAAATAAAGCTAAATAAAACTGCAAGTAAACAGACTGTCCATAAAATAATATTTAATTTATTATTTACAACAAACAAACCTCTCATCGAAAATTCTTCTACAACAGGTAATATAATAACAAGCAGGAGTAGTTTTTCA
Organism: Flavobacterium sp. ACAM 123; assembly: GCF_000264055.1. Taxonomy (GTDB): domain Bacteria; phylum Bacteroidota; class Bacteroidia; order Flavobacteriales; family Flavobacteriaceae; genus Flavobacterium. The sequence goes on from NZ_AJXL01000148.1 coordinate 189, forward strand.
GGAGTTCTAAAGATTTTCAAATCATCTGTATCAAACAATGGCTTGTTATATATTAGATACGTCGAAATTAGAAAAAAACATTTAATATAAAAATAGTTAAAAAAGGTATATAAAATCAAAATAAACGTCCTTTTCTTGAAATTTATTACAAAACTTTTGCATAGTTAGTGATAATTGTTAAAAATTATAAATAGTGGTCGATAAATTATATAACAAAATAGACTGCGCTCAGCTTAACTGACGCAGCCCATCTTTTAGAAATACTATTAGTTAATCAAACCAAGTAGACACTGTGTCGACAACTTTATGATTTGCTTGTTTTATAGCACATTCAACAGCGTGAACAGCGTATCCAGCATCTTCAACTAAACCGCCGCCATTAATACTAACCATTTCTAAATGTGATAACTCTATAATATTTTTTCACAATATTTGTTTATTATTTGTTACCAACCACAGTTACCATAAGAATTGTATCCATAAATACTGTTTTGAGATTATCCCAATTTTTATCTGAGTCTTCTAAAGCTTTTGGGCATAAGCAATCCAGCCTCCACAATCAACTTCATGCTCTTCCTGAGCATTAAGCTCTTCTACATTCAAATTTTGTAAATTCATGATCTCTAGTTTTTAAAATTAAATATTAATAAAAAAAATCGATGAATTCCAAGCTTGGTTTTGTGGAGATTGTAACTTTATCTCAGCCCTTGCTCAGTTTTTTTTACACGGTTACCATACAGCTGAATTATTCCCAACACTTCTGTACCGCATTTACCACTATTACTCCTATTGGCAAATGCCAATTATAGTTACAAAAAGCTTAAAATAAATTCTAATAAATAGCTAACAAGGAGCATTGCAATTTTTAATATCATGTTAATTTATTTTATTTAAAAAGACAAACAAAAAACTCTTTCTCTGGATTCATTTATTGTTCTACACATGATGATTTTCTAATAAAAAAATACAGAGGTAAACGATGAACAGAAAAATCAATTCTTTATAGGTACCAATTAATAATGAACACAGCCTCTTTAAGTGTGTGAGCCCAAAATAACTTGAGTTAGATTTATCAATTAAATTTGACACTGTACTAGAAACTCTTTATTAAACTAGGCACTGTCTCATAAAGTGTGTAAGTTTTAATTTTAACTACTTTTTTTAAGTTTCAAATGGTGAACTCTACTATTTATTTTTAACTCCGAGCTTTCAAACTTTAGCTTTACTGTTCAACCTTTCAAGTTACTAGCTTTCAATTTAAACGCTACAATAACCATAACCCAAAATTAGTATTTACGTCTGTTCCTTTCAACTAGTAAAATACATACTTAAACTATGCAATAATCAAATATGTAATCCCTATTCTATTCATAGAATTTGTTTGGCCATACCACCAATAAACTCTTTTATATTTTCATGTGCTCTTAATCATTTTTACTTTGTTTGCCTGAGTTCCACTTTTCTGTCATCAATAAACAACCTGCAACTGACTGTAAAAAAACCTGATAAATTTGCCTTTATAGTTAGTTTAACTCCATCTTTGTTAGTTAAATTTCCAGTAATATTACTGGGAGTAATAAAATTTAGTTGTTCATCTTGTAATTCATCATTCACATATAGTTTTTCACCAGAAAACCAATTATTAGTTATTTTAATTTTATTCTCCTCGTAATTTGCTATCCATTCACTTTTCATAATTTCTGGTTTTTAAAATTGTTAATTAATAATTGCTAATAGGAATAGTTTCTCGAAAATTTTCTTTCTAATATATTCCTTTTGTCGGCCTTTGTAGATTCCGAATTGCTTTACTTTTTAAGGTTGCATATTAGCTCTATCTAAAACCTATTGCGCTACTTTTTTTATAGAGTTACAATGCAGCTTAAGCAATCTCTTATAATTTGGCCAAACTACATTTTAAAAAAAGGATTCCAGTTAACAGTAACGTCTTACTCTAAACCGTTTCACTTTCCTGATGCCAAAACTAGAGTAAGAAGATATACAATGCAAACTATCGTTATCGAAATTCGGGAATTTCGATAAGAAATTCATTTCTCGTAGACTTTTTATTGTAGTATTCAAATCTTCGTTGGTTTAAATTTATGATTGAAAGTTAATGAGCCTTTTTTAAACCAATCCTTGTTTGCTCCATAGATCATGATACTTTCCTTTTTGCTCTAATAGATCTTTATGATTTCCAGATTCCACTATAGTTCCATTTTCCATTACCAGAATAGTATCCGCATTGGCAATGGTACTTAATCTATGTGCGATAACGATAATTGTTTTTCCTTGGGCTTTAAAATCATCTATAACCTGTTTTACAATATGCTCAGCGTTTGTGTCTAATGAGGACGTTGCTTCATCCATCAGCAGAACGGCTGGGTCTTTATACAAAGCTCTGGCAATAGCTAGACGTTGTTTTTGTCCTCCAGAAAGCATGGCCCCATTTTCGCCTATTTGTGTAGCAAATCCATTGGGTAATTTCTCCACAAACTCTGTTATTCCTAATTGTTTTGACAAATCTAATATCCGTTGCATGTTAGGGAATGAATCTCCCAAAGCGATATTTTCTATAATATTTCCTGAAAATAAATTGAGTTGTTGCGGGATTACTCCAATACAATTACGCAAGCTTTGATAATGAATGAATTGAGCATCATATTCTCCTATATAGATTTTCCCTTCTTTGATAGGATATAAATTTTGTAAAAGTGAAATCAATGTCGTTTTCCCGCTACCACTTTCGCCAACAATAGCCGTGGTTTCATTTTTTTTGAAAATAGCATTAAAACTTTTGAAGACTTCAGTCCGAGAACCATAACGAAAAGACACATTTTCAAATTTGATATCACCTATATTTTCTCTTTTTAATTCGATTTTATTCTCGGTTTCTTCCCGTTCTAAATCCATTATTTCAAAAAGACGGTCGGCCGCAATTAATGCATTTTGGGCGGTTTTATTCATGCCAATTAAGGAGGCGACTGGTGAAGTGAAGTATCCTATCAGCGCATAAAAGGAAAATAGCTCTCCAGGAGTGATAGTACGATCAATTACGTAACCGGAACCAATCCACATTAAAATAACCGTAAAAATCGATGCTAAAAACTGGGTCGAAGTTCCTGCAAAAACACTATTTAAGCCGGACTTGTAGCCTGTAAACAAGAGTTTAACAAATTTATTCTCTGTTTTTAAATTAGAGAATTCTTCTATTCCAAATTCCTTTACCGTTCTTATATGGGTAACACTTTCAACTAACTGGGTTTGTAGCTCCGCTGCGTTTTCCATAATGGTTCGCTCTACCTTCTTATTGAATTTATTTAAAATAAAATAAATCAAAGCATAAAACGGGATGACTAGCAAAATCACCAAAGCTAATTTCCAATAATAAGTAAACATCAACGTAAACGAAAATATAACGATGAATACATTTACAATCATCTCGATAGCGACATCATTGATAAAGGCCCTAATTTTTACAGCATCACCAATTCGTGATGTGATTTCCCCCACTTGCATGGTATCAAAAAAACGTTGCGGTAAGTGTAATAAATGTTTGTAGTAGCCCAAAATCAATTTAGCATCAATTAACTGCCCAGTTTTCATGACAAAAACACTCTTTTTTGAACCGATATATCCCTGAAGCAAAATAATGGCAATCATCGAAATACTTAATAGGTTTAATAGCTTTCTATTGCCTTCAACCAAAACATAATCAGTAATTTTTTGGATATATATTGACATGGCCAGCCCTAAAACTGTAAATAGTATAGCACCAACTAAAGCTTGAATCAAAATAGTTTTATGGGGTTGCACTAAATGCCAAAATCGGGTTAGAGGAGAAACTTTGTCGTTATAGGTTCTAAAATCATCATTAGGTGCAAAAAGTATCAGCACACCGGTCCATATTTTTTGAAACTCGTCATAAGTATACGTTTCCATTCGCCCATAGGCAGGATCCATAGCCGTGATTTTTGATTGGCTTTCTACTTTTGCTTTTTCCACCTTATATATAACAATATAATGGTGTAATTGTTCTTGGACTACCACGTGGGCAATGGCAGGAAGCGGAATTTTATCAATCGAATCCATGCCCCCTTTAACTCCTTTGGCGCTAAAGCCCATTTTCTCGGCAGCTTCAATGATTCCCAATACATTTGTACCTCGTTTATCGGTATTTGCGTATTGACGAATTCTAGCTATTGGAAGATTAACCTTGTAATGATTTCCAATAGATGCGAGACAAGCAGCACCACAATCTTTAATATCATGTTGTTTTATTTTTATAGAAGCCATAATTTATTTTTTTGCCACGAAGGCACTAAGTAGCAAAGTTTTTTATTTGAATTGTAAAGCTGAAAATAAAGTGAAATATTACTTGTTTAGATTTTTTGGGTTCAACCAATCATCTATTTTATCAAATAACAAATCAAATAAACTTCTTCTGGTAATGATATATCGCGTAGTTAAGGTCATTCCTTTTGATACTTTAGTTTTATAACCTGATTGCAAGTTCATTTCTGTGTTGTTAAGAGTACTTCTCACTTTAAAGAATGCTTGGTCGCCCTGAATGGTAATATTTTTATCAATGTCAATTACTTTTCCTTCCAATAAACCCCATTGGTTGTAATTGAAAGCATCAATTTGAAATTTTACTTTTTGATTTTTTTGTATTAGTCCAATATCATTTGGCGAGACGGAGCTTTCTACAATTAGTTTGTCTGTAGCCGAAATAGTAGCAATAGGTTGTGAGGCGTTTAAAAAGGAACCAACCTGAATCCCAGAGAAATTTTCAATAGTTCCGGATAATGGTGCGGTTATGACATAGTTCTTGGCTTCAACATTTATTTTTTGGAGCGTACCGTTCAGGCTTTTGAGTTGTTCCTCGAGTTCTCTTTTATTGTTTTGCCATAGGCTTCTCTGGTTTTTCTCCAATCCAGAAAGCGCTTGTTGAGCATACTTATATTCAAAGCTGTGTTTCTCAAATTCGGCTCTGGAAATTACCCCTTTGTCATAGAGTCCTTTGTTGCGATCAAAGCCTATTTTCGCTTGGGTGATTTTGCTTTGCAACTCGTCCTTTTTATTGATATAACTAAACCATTCCTGTTGTACGGCAGGGGTTCTTAAGGAACTGTTTTTTCCTGAAACGACAAGGGATAGGTCCCGAATGCGATTCTGTAAATCGATTGATAGTTCTTGATTAGTCGCTTTCTCTGTATCAAGATTTTCTTGAGTAAGTTTTATCAGGGTATCACCTTGTTGTACTACCTGATTATTTTTAAGCTGGACAAAAGTAACCTTACCATTGACCAAGCTACCTAGAGGTACATTATCTGTCGTACTGCGAATCATACCGCGACTCTGACTGCTAATATCTACTTTGATTAAGGGTAACGCTATCAAAAAAATGAGTATTGCTAAAATGAGAACCAAATAGATAGAAATACTCTTGGTTTTGTTTTTGGCAATAAGATTTTCGTAGTGTGTTTATGGGGTCTGAACTTAGGTTCATTAAGTTTCGCTTTACTGTTTTTGAGATTTTGTTTTTGCTAGTCTAATTAATATTTTTTAAATCCTCTATTCTCTGTTTAAAATACAACGCTATAAAGAACAACGACAATACAAATTGATAAATTCTATAAATCCAAATATTAACTTTCCAAAAGAATAATTCGTGTGTGACGAGTTCATTAAATAGGGAATAAATGAAATCTATAGTAAATAATAAGACCAGTACAAGAAATGTTTCTTTTGAAAATTTCATTTTAATTAAAGATTGTTCAATCTGTTTTCGATACAAAAAATTAACTTCACAAATTTTTATGTTCATGAAGTTAATTTACATACTTAACAAGAATTAAGTAAAAAGTTGAAACTATTTGATATCAAATTAACCTTAATAAAAACACAAAAATATAGAAAATCGAAGTTAATATAAACCCCTTAGATATTCCTTGAAGTATTTCTTCTATCTTAATTTTTTTCATAATTATTCCATTTGATTTCCCAATGCAATCATACCATATACAGCAGCTGCAGCTGCAAATCCCAATCCGATACCTTTAATTAAAACGGGTATTGCCAATAAGGGAAGAATTCCACCTTCTATAGCCATTAATTCTTCATTATTCAAATCTGTTAATCCTACACAATTTGTCATTTTTTTGAAATTTAAGTTTAATAATGTTTTTTTTGAAATTATTTCCACATCGGTTGTAAATCATGTTTTATTGCAATTCCTATTGCAACTGCTGAGCTAGCTAGCATTGCGCCCATCATATATCCGACATATAATATTGGGATAAATCCCCCTTCAATTTCTTGTACTTCCTGAGCATTCAGCTCTACTAAATTCAAATTTTCTAAATTCATTTTTTTAAGTTTTTAAAATTACACATTTCATTTCAATAAAAAGTTTCTCGAGAACTTTCTTGATACTACATTTTTATCGGTTTCTGTACATTTCGTATTGCTTTGTTTTTTTAAGGAACAAATTAGCTTTATCTAAAACCTATTGCTCTGCTTTTTTAAGGATTACAAAACAGCTGAAGCAATCCCTAATATTGGCCAATACTATTTAGAAAA